>JAOZST010000046.1:5954-11776 GCA_029939535.1 Desulfobacteraceae bacterium
AAAAAGAGGATAAAAAATAGAGTAAAAAATTCAATAAAAAATCGAATAAGACAAATAAGAAAGACAAGGAAATCATGCTGGAATTTGAATTATTAAAGGAATCAGGGGAAACGTCAGACACAAACACTTCCCGGGCCCGGCTGGGACAAGTGAAAACAGACCATGGCACTATCCAGACCCCCATATTCATGCCTGTGGGCACTGTAGGTTCGGTAAAGGCCATCTCCAAAGAAGACCTGGATCATTGCGGAGCCCAGATTATTCTGGGCAATACCTATCATTTATATTTAAGGCCGGGAACGGAGGTTATCGGGCATCTGGGTGGTCTCCATGATTTTGTTGCCTGGGACAAGCCCATGCTGACTGATTCCGGGGGGTTTCAATTTTTTTCATTGGCCAAACTGGCAAAATTCACAGATGAGGGGGTGAATTTTCAGTCCCATATTGATGGGTCACGGCATTTTTTTTCACCTGAAAGCGCAGTGGAGATTCAGATGGTCCTGGGATCGGATATCATGATGTCCCTGGACTGGTGCCTGGGGCATCCAGCCAATGAAAAACAGACCATGGAAGCCTTGACCAAAACTACTAACTGGGCCAGAAGAGGCTATGACTTCTGGAAGGAAAAAGGGGGGCAGAACAACCTTTTCGGTATTATCCAGGGTGGGATGTTTAAACATCTTAGAACCTTGTCCGCCCAACAGCTGACTGAAATTGATTTCCCGGGATTTGCCATTGGAGGACTTTCCGTGGGTGAACCCACAGAATTAATGTATGAAATGGCTGATTATACCCTGCCCCTTCTGCCCAAAAACAAACCCCGGTATATCATGGGGGTGGGGACTCCGGAGAATCTGGTGGAGCTCGTGGATATGGGTTGCGACATGTTTGACTGTGTGATGCCTTCCCGCAATGCCAGAAACGGCCAGCTGTTCACGTCCAGGGGGACCATTAATATTTATAATGCAAAGTTCAGGCTGGATAAAGATCCCATTGATGAGACCTGCCATTGTTATACCTGTCAGAATTATTCAAGGGCTTATCTCAGGCATCTCTATAAATCCAGGGAGCTTCTTGCCTATAGGCTGAATACCATTCATAATTTATACTATTACCTTGACCTCATGGCAAAAATCCGTCATGCAATTAAGGAGGATCAATTTCTGGAATTTAAAAAAGAATTTTATTCTAAAAGGATATCTTAGATTTATGCATGAAATGGGAATTGCACAACAACTGGTCCAGATTGCAATGGATTCAATTCCAGGGGATATTGAAAATCCCAGGGTGGAAATTCTTAATTTGAGAATCGGCAAGCTGGCATCAGTTGTGGAGCACAGCCTGACTTTCTGTATTGAGATTATAACCAGGGACACGCCTTTGGAAAACGTAAGGCTGGTTATTGATTTTGTGCCGGTGCGTATCCATTGTAAATCATGTCAAAAAGAGTGGGAGGTGGATACTCCCATGTTTAAATGTCCGGACTGCAGGGAGAGGGAAGGGGGAGGGGAAGTGGAACTAATCTCGGGAAGGGAAATAGAGATTATATCCATGGAACTTGCAGAATAATTTTGATCTGTGCGGTTAGCCATTAGCCTAAAAAGAACAACTATAATTTTTAATATGGAGATTAAATAAGGAAAGCGTTATGGAGATAAATATTCAGAAACAGGTACTTGAAAAGAATGAAACAGAAGCAGATAAGAATCGTGCCTATTTTAAGGAAAATAATGTTTTTGTCCTGAATCTTATGTCATCACCGGGCTCAGGCAAGACAGAGATCCTGTGCAGAACCCTTGTACGTCTGATGCCGGAAATAAAGGTGGGGGTTATTGTGGGGGATATCTGCACCAATAATGATGCAGACCGCCTTAAGGTCACAAATGCCAGGGTAACCCAGATCAATACAGACCAGTTTGGCGGGGACTGCCATCTGGCTGCCCATCTCATTGATGCATCTGCCAGGCAGCTGGGGTGTGGGGACCTTGACCTGCTAATCGTGGAAAATATCGGCAACCTGGTATGCCCTGCAGAATTTGATATTGGAGAAGATGCCAGGGCAGTGGTCCTCAGTGTTACGGAAGGGGAGGATAAACCATTGAAATACCCCCTTATGTTCCAGGTGTCTGATGTTGCTGTTTTGAATAAAATAGATCTTTTACCCTATCTTGATTTTGATGCTGGCCTGGTAAAGGATAATATGAAAAAGGTTCATCCTGGCATGCCAATATTTGAAGTTTCTGCCAAAACCCAGGAGGGCTTGGAACCCTGGCTTGAATGGCTGTTAGAGAGAGTAAACAAAAAAAAGCAAAAAAATTAGACCTGTGCGTTTAGGCATTGGCGTTTAGCCATCAGCCTAAAAATGCGATAAAGAGGGTGTTGAACTTGGGGGAGGAAATCATGGAGAAAAAAAAGGCTGCATTTGCTGGCACCTGGTATCCTGGTACTGCTCAAGAGTGTGAAGCATCTATACAGAAATATGTAAAGGAAGGCCAGGGCAGAATAGATGGTGAATTTACAGGTGGGATTGTTCCCCATGCCGGATGGTTTTATTCAGGCAGTATTGCCTGCAGGGTGATTGCTTCTCTCCAGCTCCAGGGAGAAGAGAAAGATTCCATTGACACTATTGTACTGTTTGGGGCCCACATGCACAGACAGTCAGAGCCCTTTATCATGACCCGAGGAGTTATTGAGACTCCCTTTGGTGATCTTGAAGTGGATGGGGAGCTGGTGAAAAAAATAACTTCCAGCCTCAGTATCCTGAAACTATCTCCTTTAAAATTTCCCGATGAAAATACTTTTGAACTGCAATATCCCTTTATTAAATATTTTTTCCCCAAATCAAAAATTGTGGTTTGCGGAGTAACCCCTTCTCCGTTTGCATCCGAAATAGGCTCAAGGGCTGTGGAGAAAGCAAAGGCATTGGGCCGTCTGATACGTGTTATCGGTTCAACAGATATGACCCATTATGGGCCTGATTTCGGGTTTACACCGGCAGGGGTAGGAGAAAAAGCCTTTGAATGGGTGACAAAGGAAAATGACAGGAATGCTGTCAGGGCCATGATGGAAATGGATGGACAAAAGATACTTGCCCAGGGCCTGGACCATAAAAATATGTGCTGTGCCGGGGCAGCAGCAGCAACGGTTGAGGCCTGTAAAAAAATGGGCGCAGTCAAGGCAGTTGAACTTGACTACGCCACAAGTTTTGAAAAATCCAGGTCAGACTCTTTTGTGGGATATGCAGGGCTTGTTTATGGCCGGTCCTGAATAAAGGCCACGGCCTTTCTGATCCGCTGGATTGTTTTTTCCCGGCCCAGGGCCAGAAGCATTTCAAATATGCCCGGGCTCACCGTGGTGCCGGTGATGGCTACCCTCAGGGGCTGGGCAATTTTACCAAAGCCAAGACCTGTATTTTCCATGATCTGTTTAAAGATGTTTTCAAGGTTTTCCTGGGTATACTCCAGAAGGACCTCAAGGGCATCGGCCGATTGTATAAGCATATCAGCCGTTTCTGGTTTGAGGAATTTATTGGCTGCTTTTTCATCAAATTCAATGATATCCTGATAATAGAAGACAGCTGCCCGGGCCATCTCAACAAGGGTCTTGCTCCTGGGCTGAAGGGTTTCAATCACGCCCCGGGTAAAGGCATTATTTTCAGCTTCAATGCCAAGGGCCTTTAAATGGAATAAAAGAGGGTCTGCCAGTTCTTCAGGGGATTTTTTCTGGATATGTTTGGAGTTCAGGGCAAGCAGCTTGTCAGTGTCAAACATTGAAGCAGACCGGCCCAGATGTTCCAGATCAAATTTTTCAATAAGGTCTTTTCGCTCAAAATATTCCTGGTCTCCATGGGACCATCCCAGACGGACCAGATAATTGATCATGGCATCGGGCAGGAATCCCATTTTCTGGTATTCCCCCACTGACATGGCACCATGACGTTTGCTGAGCCGTGCCTTGTCAGATCCCAGAACCATGGGGACGTGTCCGAATACTGGCAAATCCGCTCCCAGGGCTTGATAAATCAGTATCTGTTTAGGGGTGTTGATCAAATGGTCATCCCCCCGGAGGATGGTGTTAATATTCATGGTCAAATCATCAATGACCACGGCAAGGTTGTACATGGGAGAACCGTCACTTCTCTGGATGATAAAATCATCCATTTCAGAATTCTGGAAGGCAGTATTTCCTTTAACAACATCCTCAACAATGGTGACTCCTGTTGCAGGGGTTTTCAACCGGACCACAGTGTTATCGCCCTTTGGCAGGTTTCTTTTCCGGCATTTGCCATTGTACATGGGCTTAAGGCCTTTGGCCTTTGCTTTTTCCCGCATGGCATTGACTTCATCGGGGGTGCATGAACAATAATAAGCATGACCCGAAGCCAGAAGTTTTTTAATATATTCATTGTAAATATCATATCTCCGAGTCTGAAAATATGGGCCTTCATCCCAATCAATGCCTAACCATTCAAGGGATTCCAAAATTGCGTCCAAAGACTCCTTTGTGGATCTTGCTGCATCTGTATCTTCTATCCTTAAAACAAATTTCCCTTTTTTTTTTCTGGCATAAAGCCAGTTGAATAAAGCTGTTCTGGCACCGCCAATGTGAAGGTATCCAGTGGGGGAGGGGGGGAATCTTGTAATGATTGTATTCATTATTTCTCCAAAATTTAAAAAAATTATCTGTAAAATCGAGCTCTTAACTATCATAAATCTTGCTATTGGGCAATAGGAAGAAAAAGAGGGTTAGAATTTGGAATCTTTAATTCCTTGACACTTTTTAGAAATTGGAGTAAATATGTTTGTTTTATTATATTTGGTGGGTGGGAATAAAAATTCAAGTAAAATAATCAAGTAAAATAATATAGTTAGGAGAGACCAATGGCAGTACCAAAGCAAAAGAGTTCAAAGGCAAGGGGCAGAAAAAGACGGACACATTATAAAACCAGTGCACCGACAGTGACAGTCTGTCCGGAATGCCAGGAACCCAAACTTCCCCATGCTGCATGCCCTGAGTGTGGAGTTTACAATGGCAGATCTGTAAAAATGAAAGAAGATGATGAATGAAAAGGGCAAAAGGAGCCTAAATCATGACCATTGAAACCAAAGTAAGGAAAGTGATTGCAGAGAAGATTCCTGATATTGATATGGAAGATGTGGTTCCAGAGGCTTCTCTCATCGAAGATCTTGGGGCAGATTCCCTGACAATAGTCGAACTTGTCATGTCAATGGAAGAGATTTTTGAGATTGAAATTGATGATGATGCAGCAGAGACTCTTGTGACTGTCCAGGACGCCATTGATTTTATCAACTCTAAGTCATAATTCTAAATCATATAAAGGTCTGAACCATAATTATGACTGAATTATTGCAAAAAAGGCTGAATCCCAGCAAGGAAATATGAGAAATGGATAAAGACAGATCCATCATCATTGGCAGTGATCATGCCGCTTATGGATTAAAGGAGAAGATTAAGGAATTTCTCCATAGCAAAGGGTATGTTGTTGAAGATGTGGGAACCCACAATGAAGATTCCGTAAACTATGTGAATTTTGGGGAAAAAGTTGCCAGGGCAGTGTCTGAAGGTGAATTTTCCAGGGGAATCCTGCTCTGCGGCACTGGTCTTGGCATGTCCATGGTTGCCAATAAGTTTCCCCGTGTTCGTGCTGCCCTTTGCTCAGACACCTTTTCCGCACGCATGAGCAGGGCCCACAACGATGCGAATATTCTGGTGATGGGCGGCCGTATACTTGGTGATATACTTGCCTTTGATCTGGTTCAGACCTGGCTTGATTCTAAGTTTGAAGGTGGCCGGCACCTGGA
>JAOZST010000046.1:11876-13787 GCA_029939535.1 Desulfobacteraceae bacterium
TTGAGAAATTGAATTTTGGTAATTAGAATAGTGATGATTTAAATATAAAATAATGTTTTCATAAATGGAATTTCAAACACCAAATCCAGGAACAAGAATCAGATATAGGAACTGGATGGGTTTATTTGAAGAGGTCGTATAATGGGATATATTAAGAAGAGTGATCCTGAAATTGAAAAGATCATAGAAAAAGAATCAATTCGGCAGGAGTATGGGTTGAATCTCATTGCTTCTGAAAATACAGTAAGTCAGGCTGTAATGGAAACCCAGGGTTCCATACTCACCAATAAATATGCCGAAGGCTATCCTTCCAGAAGGTATTATGGTGGTTGTGAATTCGTGGATCAGGCAGAAGAACTGGCCATTGAAAGGGCTAAAAAACTCTTTGGTGTTGAATATGCCAATGTACAGCCCCATTCCGGATCCCAGGCCAATATGGCAGTCTATTTTGCATTGCTGAATCCCGGTGACCGGATTCTGGCAATGGATCTGTCCCATGGGGGGCATTTGACCCATGGTGCCAAAGTTTCCTTTTCCGGTAAATTATATGATTTTGTCCATTATGGACTTTCTCCGGAAACCGAGACCATTGATCTGAACCAGGTTGAAACCCTTGCCAAAACCCATAAACCAAAATTGATTGTGGCCGGGGCCAGCGCCTATCCCAGGATTATTGATTTTAAGGGTTTTGCAGATATTGCAGCTTCTGTGGGTGCTGTTTTTATGGTGGATATGGCCCATATTGCAGGTCTTGTGGCAGGCAATGTCCATCCATCCCCCATTGGATTTGCAGATGTGGTTACTTCTACCACCCATAAGACATTGAGGGGCCCCCGGGGTGGATTGATTCTTTCTTCGGAAAAATTTTCCAAAGATATCGCCAGCCAGATTTTTCCGGGTATCCAGGGAGGACCTTTGATGCACGTGATTGCAGCAAAGGCTGTGGCATTTAAAGAAGCCCTTGAGCCTGCCTTTATGGAATATCAAAAACAAGTTGTTAAAAACGCAGGTGTACTTGCTTCCGTGATTATGGAAAGGGGGTATAAGCTGGTTTCCAATGGTACGGATAATCATATGATACTGGTTGATTTTTCCCATAAGGATATTTCAGGAAAAGAAGCAGAGGAAAGACTGGGACGGGCCAATATCACGGTTAATAAAAATACAGTGCCCAATGAAAAACGTGGACCTTTTGTTACTTCAGGTATCCGCATAGGTGTGCCCCTGGTAACATCCAGGGGAATGGAAGAAGATGCCACAAAAAAAATTGCCCAATATATCTGTGATATTCTGGATGATGAAGCCAATGTGGAGCCTGTGGCTGCCAAGGTAAAAGATATCTGCATCCAGTATCCCCTGTATCCAGAGAATTAATTTGAATCAGGCAAAGAGTGAATATGACAAGTGATTTTTCCAAAAGACCTTCCTGGGACCAGTATTTTATGGGAATCACCGATCTTGTGGCCAGCCGTTCCACCTGCCTGCGTAGAAAAGTAGGTGCGGTAATTGTCAAGGAAAAGCGGATCTTATGTTCAGGTTATAACGGTGCCCCCTCAAAAGTTCCCCATTGTATTGAAACAGGTTGTCTCAGGGAAAAATTAAATGTTCCGTCCGGTGAAAAACACGAGTTATGTCGGGGGGTCCATGCTGAGCAAAACGCCATTATCCAGGCTGCATTTCATGGTATCAAGGTAAGTGGAGCTGTTTTATACTGCACAAACCAGCCCTGTTCCATTTGTGCCAAGATGATCATCAATGCAGGTATAAAAAAAGTGTACTATAGGGATGGGTATGACGATCCCCTTGGTCTGGAAATGTTTGACCAGGCAAAGGTTGAACTTATTCAGCTTGGGAATTATTCGGTTTGATGTGTAACTGGGTTTAAGATTGATTTTGCCTGAGATAAATTCA
>JAOZST010000046.1:13887-24467 GCA_029939535.1 Desulfobacteraceae bacterium
AGATAAATTCAGAATGAGATTTAAGAAGAGGCTGCCATGAAGTGCCCATTTTGCGGAAATCCAAATACAAAGGTATTTGATTCACGTGCGGGCAAAATCGAGTTTGAAGTTCGCCGTCGCCGTGAATGCCTCGACTGCGCCAAGCGGTTTACCACCTATGAACGGGTGGAAAAAGTTCCAATAATGATAGTAAAAAAAGACAGCCGCAGGGAAGAGTTTGATCGGAAAAAAGTTCTCAAAGGCATACAAAAAGCCTGTGAAAAAAGAGCCATCAGTGTAAATCAGATAGAAGATATTGTAGATACCATTGAACAGGATTTGCGGGATACCAACGAATTGGAGATTCCTTCAACAGCAGTGGGCGAGAAAATTATTGAATCTTTGAAAATTCTGGATGATGTCGCCTATGTACGATTTGCATCGGTTTACCGGGAATTCAAGGATGTTGCAGATTTTATCCAGGAACTGAAAGGGCTTTTGCCCAAAGAGTGCCAGGCAGTTGAGTTTGACCAGCTTTCTGATAAGGTTGGGGCCAGGTCTGGAAGTAAAACCACGGATAAGATTGATGAATGATCACGATTATATGCGTATGGCCCTGTCCCTTGCAAGGAAGGGTAAGGGTTTTACATCTCCCAATCCCTGTGTGGGGGCAGTTGTGGTTAAAAATGGTCAGATCCTGGGTAAAGGATGGCACCGGGCTGCTGGTATGGCCCATGCCGAAGTGGAAGCCATTGACAATGCCCGTGACAATACCCGGGATACCACAATCACCCGGGGTGCCACCATCTATGTCACCCTTGAACCCTGCAATCATTTTGGGAAGACTCCTCCATGTACCCATAAAATTATCAGTTCAGGCATCACAAGGGTGGTGATTGGCTGTAATGATCCCAATCCCAGTGTGGACGGCGGGGGTATCAAATATCTGAAAGAAAACAACATACAGGTGGAAACAGGGGTCCTTGAAAAAGAGGCCCAAACTTTGATTGAAGATTTTATCTGGTATGCCAAAAATCGGAAAACGCCTTTTGTTATTTTAAAATGTGCTGCAACCCTGGATGGACAAATTGCAACCTCCACAGGGGATTCCAAATGGATCACCAATGAAAAATCCAGGGCCCTGGTCCATGAGCTCCGCCATGAAGTTGATGCCATTCTCATAGGGTCGGGAACCCTCCATGCTGACAACCCCTCGTTGACCTCCAGAGTTGAAAATACCAGAACAAAGGATCCCATCAGAATTATTCTTGATTCAAAATTAAGCATTGATGAAACTGCCATGGTGATTTGTCAGGAATCCAATGCAGGCACTATTATAGTGACAGGCCCTGGTGCCCCCGTTGACAAGAAAGAGCGTCTGGAGAAAAAAGGGGTGCAGGTAATGGAGGTGCCCATAAAAAACCAGAGACTTGATTTGGGCCAACTCATGATTAAATTAGGGAAGATGTCCATCCTGAGCCTTCTTATTGAAGGCGGGGGCAAGGTATCAGCCTCGGCACTGAAAGAAAGAATTGTAAACAAGGTCCTGTTTTTTCTGGCACCCAAGCTAATGGGTGGCAGTGATGGGACGCCGGTGTTTAACGGGAAAGGGCCTGAAAAAATAAAAGACGCCTTTGAAATGAAAAATGTTGGTGTGGAGATGTTTGACAATAATCTGCTGGTCACAGGGTACCTTAAAACCTAAGACGGGGTTTAAAATCAGGGAGAAGAGAGCTTGTTTACAGGCATTATAGAAAGTTTTGGAACCATTAAAAAGATTGAATCCAATGGAGAGGGAAAGAAACTTCACATTGGTTGTGATCTGGATTTGTCTGAAAGCAAAATTGGGGATTCCATTGCGGTAAACGGTGCCTGCCTGACCTCTGTAAGCCTTGGTAAATATGACTTTAAGGTGGATATGGCTCCGGAAACTGTTGCCAGGACAAGTTTTAAACATATGGTTCCGGGCAGCAGGGTGAATATAGAAAGGGCTCTCAGGCTGTCAGACCGTATTGACGGGCATCTGGTGTCCGGTCATATTGATGGTGTTGGAACTATTTCTTCAATAAAACGAAAAAGCAATGCCGTTATCATATCCGTGGATGTGGGCCCTGCCCTTGCAGCTGATATGATTGAAAAAGGATCTGTGGCCATTGACGGGATCAGTCTGACCATCAACCAGTGCTCAGACTCAAATTTTGAGGTCAGTATTATACCCCATACTGCAGAGATAACTACCATCGGCCTCAAACAGGTTGGTGATGAAGTAAATATAGAGACGGACATGCTGGGAAAATATGTCAGAAAAATATTAATGGGAAATGTTTTGAAAAATGATGCTGAAAAATCCGGGAATGCGGATATCAGCATGGCATTTCTCGCAAAAAACGGATTTTTATAATTTAAAGGAAGTAAATAATGCCGCATTTAACGATAGACCAGGCAATTGATGATATTAAAAATGGGAAAATGGTCATTCTTGTGGATGATGAAGACCGGGAAAATGAGGGCGACCTGACCATGGCAGCGGAAACTGTGACCCCTGAAGCCATAAATTTCATGGCAAAATACGGCAGGGGGTTGATCTGTCTGTCTCTGGATTCAAAACTTGCAGACCGTCTGGATCTGCCCATGATGGTGGACAAAAATACTTCCCAGTTCCAAACCGGGTTTACAGTATCCATTGAAGCAAAAAAAGGAGTGACCACTGGAATTTCTGCGGCAGACAGGGCCACCACCATTCTCACCGCTGTTGCAGATGACACCACTCCGGCTGATATAGCCAGGCCAGGCCATATATTTCCCCTGCGGGCCCGGGATGGAGGGGTCATGGTCCGCGTCGGACAGACAGAAGGGTCTGTGGATCTTGCCCGGCTTGCGGGCATGAAGCCTGCCGGTGTTATCTGTGAGATCATGGATGATGACGGCACCATGGCCAGGATGCCTTCCCTTGAAAAATTTGCAAAAAAACACAATATAGGTATCTGTACAGTGGCTGCCCTTGTAAAATACCGGCTTAAGACTGAAAGCCTTGTTAAAAGGGCTGCCCAGACAATTATTCCCACCAGGACCGGGGGAGAGTTCAAGATCATTGCCTATGAAAACCAGATGGATGACCTCACCCATATTGCATTGGTAAAAGGAGTGGTTGATCCGGAAAAACCTACCCTGGTCAGGGTTCACTCTGAATGCATGACCGGAGATATTTTCAGTTCCCTGCGATGCGATTGCCAGGACCAGCTCCACAAGGCCATGGCCATGATGGAGGAAGAAGGTTCCGGCGTTCTGCTTTACCTGCGCCAGGAGGGCCGGGGAATAGGGCTTGTCAATAAGTTAAAAGCCTATGAATACCAGCGCCAGGGGCTGGATACTGTAGAGGCCAATGAAAAACTCGGGTTTAAAGCGGATATGAGAGATTATGGGGTTGGTGCCCAGATGCTTGTGGATCTTGGAGTGAAAAAAATGCGGCTTTTGACCAATAACCCCATGAAAATGGTAGGACTGAAGGGATATGGCCTCACTGTAGTGGAACAGGTACCCATTGAAGTTGCTCCCAATTGCCACAACCAGGGATATCTGAAATGCAAACAGGCAAAAATGGGCCATCTGCTTCATATGTAAAAAGCTTAAAAATGCCTGAATGTAAAAAGTTTGGAAAATCAGGATTGTAAATTTAAAATAAGGATAAAAACATGCCATTGGTAATCGAAGCAGGCCTTACGGCCCAGGGAAAAAGGTTTGGGATAATAGCTGCTCGTTTTAATGATTTTATCACGGCCAGACTTGTGGACGGGGCAATAGATGCCTTGACAAGAAGCGGTGCTGATGAAAAGGATATCGCCATTGTAAAAGTGCCGGGTGCCTTTGAAATCCCTCTGATTGCAAAAAAAATGGCA
Source organism: Desulfobacteraceae bacterium (assembly GCA_029939535.1). Taxonomy (GTDB): domain Bacteria; phylum Desulfobacterota; class Desulfobacteria; order Desulfobacterales; family Desulfobacteraceae; genus NBML01. The sequence continues at coordinate 17,763 of JAOZST010000046.1, forward strand.
GACCAGAAAAAATATGATGCCATCATTTGTCTGGGAGCTGTGATCAGGGGTGCAACAACCCATTATGATTATGTGTGTGCAGAGGTTTCCAAGGGAATTGCCGCTGTGGGCATGGGTGCAGATGTTCCGGTAATGTTCGGCATCCTGACCACTGAAACCATTGAGCAGGCCATAGAAAGAGCCGGTACCAAAGCCGGTAACAAAGGTTTTGATGTTGCCATGGGTGCCATTGAAATGGCAAACTTGTGCTCAAAACTTGTAAAGGCGGAATAAGATAATGGGCGATCGCAGGCTTTCAAGGGAGCTGGCACTACAGGCATTATTTTTTTTTGATGTAAACAAAACCGATCCAGCCAGGGATCTGGAAGCATTTTGCAGCCAGAGGGAAGATGAGCTTACAGATAAGGTCAAACCTTTTTTTCTGGATCTTGTTAACGGTGTGCTGGCTGATTCCCATGAAATCAATGGCCTGTTAAACAAATACTCAAAGAACTGGAAACTTTCCAGAATGCCGGCCGTGGATAGAAATATCATGCGCATTGCCTGCTTTGAACTCATGAAACGTTCGGATATTCCACCCAGTGTTTCCATTAATGAAGCTGTTGAAATAGGTAAAAAATTCGGGACAAAGGATTCAGGCTCCTTTATTAACGGGGTTTTGGATCGGATTAGATCTTTGGAAAGATTTGAATAGATATGAAAAGAATAGATATGAAAAGAATAGATATGAAAATAGGTCTGGCAAGGAGGTCGTTTTGATTATAAAGAAGCTGGAAGTAGGGCCAATAATGGCCAATTGTTTTATTCTAGGATGTGAAAATACAAAAGAATCAATTGTAATTGATCCAGGTGATGATGCTGATAAAATCCTCATGGAGCTTGCCAGGTCTGAACTTAAGGTGAAATATCTTATCAATACCCATGGCCACTTTGATCATGTGGGGGGCAACAAAAAGATGAAAGAGGCTACCAATGCTATTCTTGCCATCCACCCGGAAGATGAGCCCATGCTATCGGAATTGTCCAGGTCTGCTTCAACCTTTGGACTGTCTGCAGAAAACTCTCCGCCCCCGGATCTTTATCTCAATCATGGAGATACGATCAGTTTTGGAGATATAACCCTGGATATAATCCATACTCCTGGCCATTCCAAAGGGGGTATCTGTCTTTACACCAAGGGACATCTTTTTTCCGGAGATACCCTGTTTGCCAACTCCATTGGCAGGACAGATCTGCCGGGAGGCGATTATGATACCCTGATATCCAGCATTAAAACCAAACTTTTAGGTTTTGACGATGACACAATCGTATACACCGGGCACGGCCCTGAATCTACCATTGGCAATGAAAAGCGAATGAATCCATTCCTGAGATGAGTGGTATCCAACAACTGCCCAAGGTAAGCTCCCTGTTTTTGGAAGAAATTGAGCTTATCCAGCCCTTTGAACAGGCAGCTGCAAGATTTGCCAGTAAACCGGGAACTATTGTGCTTCTGTCCGGATCAGGCCCTGATAACCCAAACCAGGACCCTTCCAGGTTTAATATCCTGGCCCTTGATCCCTGGCTGGAATTAAAAGGATACCAGGAACGTCTTTCCCTTGGGTTTGAGGGTCAAACCATCACTGTGAACCAGGATCCCTTTGCTCTTCTCCAGGAGTTGCTGGATCATTGTAAGCTGGATGTTTTTGATTTTAACTCTTTAGATCAAGACCATTCAAATCAGATTCATTTGAATCAGGTCCAGCCAGGGGCAGACTTGCCGATTTTCGCAGGGCTTTTCGGATATTTTTCCTATGATTTGAAGGACAGGATTGAAACCCTGCCCAGGACCTGTGTGGATACCCATCTGCCTGACATCTGTTTGTATGCCCCTTCCATAATACTTATCCAGGACTGCCTGCTAAATAAAACCTTCTTGTGTATCCCCATACTGGACCATTGCCTTTCCAGCATGGAAGACTATGTCCAGACCAGGAAAGAAGCATTTTATGAGCAGCTTGACCAGGCCTGGAAAAACTTACCCTTTTCCATTGATGGTCGAGGGTTTAGATCCAGTTTTACCAAGCCTGAATATATTTGGTCCGTTGAAAAAATTATCCAATATCTCAAGGCAGGAGATATCTACCAGGCAAACCTTTCCCAGCGGTTAGAAACCAATTTTACAGGGGATACCTATTCCCTGTTTATAGAGTTGTATAAACGTAATCCAGCCTCATTTTTCAGTTATATAAATGCCGGAAACCATTATATTGTTTCCACCTCACCGGAACGTTTTATAAAACTTGATGGAAATCAAGTGGAAACAAGACCTATTAAGGGAACCATTGCCAGGGGCAAGACCCATGACCAAGACAGGGAAAACGGGCTGTACCTGACACAAAGTATTAAGGATGATGCCGAACTTACAATGATTGTGGACCTCATGCGAAATGATTTGTCCAGAGTTACAAAGCATGGATCTGTAGTTGTGTCGGAACATAAACGTCTGGAACCCTATGAAAATGTTTTTCATCTGGTTTCCATTGTAAGGGGCGAACTGGAAAACCAGAAGACAATTGTGGATCTTCTCCGGGCAACATTTCCCGGGGGATCCATTACCGGATGCCCCAAGATCCGTTCCATGGAAATTATTGATGAACTGGAACCTGTGAAGCGCCATGTTTATACAGGCTCCATCGGTTATATCAGCTTCCATGGAACCATGGACCTTTCCATTGCAATCCGTACGGCCACCATTGTGGATGACAATATTTTTTTCTCTGTGGGGGGGGGTATTGTCTATGATTCAGATCCGGAAAAAGAGTTCCAGGAAACCCTTGATAAAGGAAAAACCTTGATGGAGACCCTGGAATCTGTTTCGTCAAGGAATGATATCCCCTGTTTGAGGGCCTGGGTTGACGGCAAAATAATCGACCAGGATCAGGCAATGATATCGGCCCTGAGCCCGGGATTTCAATATGGAGCAGGCCTTTTTGAAACCATACGGGTGGAAAATGGCAGGCCCCTTCGCCTTGCAGCCCATGTGCAAAGGATGAACAGGGCCTGGACTTCTCTATTTGGTTCATTGCCGCCTGATATTACCTGGGAGCATGTCATTGATCTGGTGATAAAAGAAAATGGATTTCAGGACATGACCTGCGCCGTAAAACTGATGATTTCCCGGGATGAACAGGCAAATGGCAAACAGGCTTTCCTGGCTGCCTTTGCAAGACCCTATGTCCACCGTCTTGACCTTAACAATAAAACCGGGCTGGATCTTGTTTCCTACCCCCATCCCAGGCTGACACTCTTATCAGATTATAAAACCCAGAATTACCTTTATTATGACCAGGCAGCTAAATATGCAGTTGATCATGGGGCAGATGAAGCATTGATCCTGAATCCGGATCACACAATATCGGAAACAAATACCTGTAATATGCTTATGGTTAAAAAGAATGAGGTGATCCTTCCATCCTCGGACCATGTATTGCCCGGGGTTACCTTGAACACTCTTCTGGATATTCTGGCCCTCCAGGGATATACAATTACCAGAAAAAAGATAAGACTCCAGGAGATCCATTCCTACCCCAATATCCTGGTGACAAATGCTCTGATGGGTGTGGTAAGGGTTTTGAGCATTGATGAAGAGAGAATTGACCATGACAAAGGTATTAGCCAGAAGATCAATGGTTTTTTAGCAGAAGGATAAATATCTGGCTTGTAATTCTAATGAATAAAAGATAGGTTTATTTTAATAGTGTAGGAATTTGCATTTAGCCATTAGGCTTTAGCCCCAACAGCTAAAAGCTAAAACCTCGCGCGATAGCGCGCTAAAGTAACATTATAAATGGTAAGGTATCATGAAAAAATTATTTATTATTCTGTTGGTTTTATTTCTTGGAACAATGAGTACGCTGCCTTGCTCAGCCACTCCCAAAGCAAGTCCTGTAGATCCTGTTTTTGAATTTTTTCCCCTGCCGGATGGAGCAAAAATCATCCATGAATTTATCATCCGTAATACAGGAGATACTCCCCTGAACATAACCCATGTGCTGCCTCCCTGAGGGTGTGACAGTCGTTCCTTTGACCGACAAATTCCTCCGGGAGGGGAAGGTAAAATAAAGATTGGGATTAAAACCAGCGGTTATGGCGGAAGAGTTTTGAAAAAAAAGATTCTTGTTAAAACCGATGATCCTGTAAATAAGCAACTATATCTGACGGTGACCGGGAAAGTGGAGACTGTGGTTGATATCACGCCCAAAACTGTAAGTTTGCGTGGCGTCCCCGGGGATGTTCTCCAGACCATGGTTACCATTACCCCTGTTGAAAAATATGATTTTTCAATTCTGGAATTAAATCAAAAGTTTAATACCGATATTAAGGCCCAATTAATAAAGCCGGAAAAAGATAACTCTTCCTGGCAGGTAAAAATTTCAAGCACATCCCAAATTGCAGACGATTTTTATGATGTAATCACCCTTAAAACAGATAGCAAATATAAACCAACCCTTAAAATAAGGGTTTATGCCATCTATCTTAAGAAAGACAATAAAAAATCATAACCCCCTGGCATAAAAAATGGATATTTCAAAAATTAAAGCAGTGGTATTTGATTGCGATGGTGTGTTGTTTGATACAGCCCTTGCCAACAGAAAATTTTATGATGAAGTCCTGGTATCTTTTGATAAACCAGAATTGACAGATGAACAATTTATTAATGTCCATATGATGACGGTTACGGCTGCCATTGATTATTTGTTCCCTGAAAAATCCAGTCAAAAAGAAGTCTTTACCTCTTTAAAGCAGATTGGATATGCCAAGTTTATTCCATATATGAAAATGGAAGAAGGGCTGGTTGAGCTTTTAAAAACCTTGAAATCCAGGGGATTCATCAGAGGGGTTGCCACCAACAGAACCAATACAATGCACCAGGTTCTAAAAGACAATGATCTGGAATCCATGTTTGAAATTGTGGTAACAGCAGCTGATGTGAAAAACCCCAAGCCCGATCCTGAACAATTATTTAAAATTATGAAGGCATTTGAGCTTGGCCCTGAAGAGTTGCTTTTTATTGGTGACTCAGAATATGATCAAAAGGCGGCAGAACTGGCAGGTACTAGATTTGTTTCATTTAAAAAGCCAGGCCTTGGGGCAGATATTAATGTGGATGCCATGGACGAGATTCTTAGGGTTTTACAGATAAATCAATAAAATTCTTGACAAACTCGATAATCCTCATTACATCCTAAAAAGTTTCAAATTAAAATTTTAGGCAAATGTTTGGAAAAGCATTTGTAATTTAGATAGGCGGTGTTTTTTGTGACAAATGTTTGGAAAAGCATTTGTGATTTATAGAGGCGGTTTTTTTTGTGACAGATGTTTGGAAAACATTTGTAATTTATAGAGGTGGTATTTAAAAAGGAGTTGTTTGATATGTCTAAATTAGTTGCACCCCATGGCGGGAAAGGTCTTGTTTGCTGTAAACTGGAAGGCGCTGAACTGGAAGCTGAACTTAAAAAAGCAGAAAGTTTAAAAAAAATTGAGATTTCCTCACAGGTAAAAGGGGATCTCATTATGTTGGGAATAGGTGGATTTTCCCCCCTGAACGGTTTTATGACAAAAGCGGACTGGAAAGGCGTTTGCGCTGATTTCCTGCTTGCTGACGGTACTTTCTGGCCGGTTCCTGTAATGCTGGATGCTTCCAAAGCAGACGCCGATGGAATCAAGGTTGGCGATGAAATTACCCTGGAAAGAAATGGTGAAATTTTTGCCACCATGGAAATCCAGGATAAATTTGAAATGAGTGAAGATGAAAAAAAATGGGAATGTGAAAAAGTATACAAGGGCAATGGTGAAGAGTCTGCCGACGATGTGTTCTGGAAAATTGCCATGGAAGATCATCCAGGCGTTCAGATGGTAATGGCAAGAAAAGAGTTCTGCCTTGCTGGTCCTGTTAAGGTCCTTTCAGAAGGGGAATTTCCTGAAAAATTTAAAGGGGTATACCTGACTCCCAAAGAAACACGTGCTATTTTTGATGAAAGAGGCTGGGCAAATGTTGCTTCCATGCAGCTGAGAAACCCCATGCACAGATCCCATGAACATCTCTGCAAAATCGCCCTTGATGTCTGTGACGGTGTTCTCATCCATTCCCTCATTGGTAACCTCAAACCTGGTGATATCCCTGCAGATGTTCGTATCGAATGCATTGATACCCTGATAAAAGGGTACTTTGTTCCAGAGCATGTTGTCAATGGAGGATATCCCCTTGACATGAGATATGCAGGTCCAAGAGAAGGCCTTCTCCATGCAACCTTCCGTCAAAACTACGGGGTTAACAGAATGATAATCGGTCGTGACCATGCAGGTGTTGGAGATTTCTACACCCTGTTTGAGGCCCAGACGATTTTTGATACAATTCCCCAGCCTGAAGAAGAAGGCAAAGCCCTTCTTTGCGAACCTTTGAAAATTGACTGGACCTTTTACTGCCACAAATGTGACGGCATGGCTTCCATGAGAACCTGCCCCCATGGCAAGGACGACAGGGTAATTCTTTCAGGTACCAAACTACGCCATGCCCTTTCCAACAACGAAGAGGTGGTTGACCATTTTGGACGTGAAGAAGTCCTGGTTATACTGAGAAAATACTATGCTTCCCTGACTGAAAAAGTTGAAGTCAAACTCCAGAGCCATGCAGAAGGAAGTAAAATGTAATTTGACTGTATA
>JAOZST010000047.1:0-24396 GCA_029939535.1 Desulfobacteraceae bacterium
CCAATATCGAAGAAATTTGGGAAAAAAATAATACCAGTTTTTTCGAAATTGTTGAACTAAGTGAAGATCTCATGCTTCTAAAGGAAGAGAGCGGGGATATTGCAGAATGGAAAAAAACCAACCCCGGAAGAGCTAGTAATGCTGTGGATGAGCTGTCTGTGGTCATTCCCATGAAGCCCATTGCAGTGAACCTGAATAAAATACGCTCTAATACCCAGGATCGTTACTTGTGCCTGAAAATGGAGATGGTGCTCAAGGAACTCATGCCTGACCAGGAAATGCCTGTAATACATCCCAGGGCCCGGGAGGCTGCCATTATATTTTTAAGTTCCCTTATTTATAATGATGTTAAGGACTTTGAGAAGGTCAAAGCCCAGAAGTCAAAACTGGTGGATGCACTCAATCCTTATATGGAAGGTTCTATCAAGGATATTGAAATTACCCATGTGATCATTTCTCCCACAATGGAAAAGGTTGAGGAGTTTATACTGGAGCATACCCAGTCTCCGGAAGTAAATCCGGAAGAAGGGGGTGGCGAAAATAAGGACGGAGAAGATAAGGATAAAGAAAAATAAGGACAAAATACCATAAAGATAATAAAAACCAGGAAAATACAAAACAGAAGTTCCTGGTTAGTCTCTTGATTTTGTGACTAATAATGATCCGGTTTTAATGGATATTGTGGCAGAGGTATCTTTGAAACAATTGCTTATGCCCAGGGACGACCCCATGGAAATAGAGGCATTTTCAATGGGGTATTCAAGACCCTTGAGACTCAGCCCTGTAACATTGTCTGAAATAGGAATAACAGATAGAAGATCTCCTGGTTCACCAAGAAGTTCAAGATAATCTGTAACCAGGTATATCTCATTGGTTTCATCTATGATCCTTGCTTCAATCCCCAGATCAGAAAGCCGCCGGAGTAGAAAAATATTGGCCAGGGTATGGTCAAGCCTCTGTCCTGTCACCCCTATTAATGTAATATTGGTTGCCCCTTTTTCCAGGGCATAATCAATGCACAGATCCGTGTCGGTATTGTCCTTTTTTGACGGATGGGTGATGATGGGAATATGATTTTTTTTAAAGAAACTTTTTCCATGGGGAAGGATGGAATCCATGTCTCCGATAATGATATGGGGCTGAATATTCAATGCTTTCAGATGATTTGCCCCTCCATCCGCTGCAATTATCAGATCTGCCCCTCGTAAAAGGGTTTTTATTGCAGGAGTGTATGCCAGGGTCCCGCTTGCAACAATGATACAATCCATGGTTCTTCATTATCATGAAAATAATCCATTGAAAATAGATAATATTATACTTGCTCATAGTATCTTGTCCTTGACACTTTCGCTTCTAACTTATATTTTTCCTGGGAATGATACCCATTAAACTAATAAATAAATATATTTTTAAAGAGTTAATTCCTCCCTTTGCCATCAGTCTTTTTTTTCTGACTTTTGTATTTTTGATGACGAGGATTCCGGAAATTACCAATATGGTGGTTAATTATAATGCAGGGATTTCTTCCATTCTGCTGCTGGTATCATTTACCCTCCCCAGGTTCCTGGAATTTACTATCCCCATGTCTGCCATGATTTCCGTGTTGCTGACATTCATGCGCATGTCAGGAGAAAATGAGATTGTTGCCTTAAAAGGGGCCGGGGTTTCTCTGTATAAATTATTACCACCGGTACTGGCCTTTTGTGTGATTACCACTTGTTTTACCATGTGGATTACTGTTTTTGGTGTTTCCTGGGGGAAATTATCACTTAAAAAGAAAAGCATTGAAATTGCAAGGTCGAGCATAGATGCTGCGCTTCAGGAAAGGCAGTTTAATTCTGAGTTGTCTGATATTATGATCTATGTTTCCCATGTGAACATGAAAAACAGGGAGCTCAGGGATGTGTTTATTGAGGATAGAAGGAGCAGGGGGGTAACCAGTATCTCTGTGGCACCTCTGGGCAGGCTGATCCGCCAGGATGATGAAATGGTTTACACAATAAGACTTTATAATGGTATGATCAACCAGGTCAAATTCAGGGACAACTCTGTTTCCACAATTAATTTCAAGCAGTACGATATCAATATAGATCTTATGAATATGCAGGAGAAGAGTCGCAAGATAAATAAAGAACTGGATGAACGCAGTCTGGGCGATCTTGTTCAATTGATACGGGCCGGAATTGATGACAAGGCCCATAAAAGTGAAGCCCTTATGGTGCTACATGAAAAATTTTCCATTCCCTTTGCCTGTCTGTCCCTGGGACTGCTGGCATTCCCCCTGGGCATCCAGTCCATGTCCCTGCGCAGGTCTTCCGGGTTTGGTCTGGGGATCTTTTTTTTCCTTTTGTACTATTTTCTCCTGGCAGCTGGATGGTCAGCTGGTGAAACTGGTGATTACCCGCCTTTTCTTGGTATGTGGCTGCCCAATGTTGTTATGGGAGGGGCTGGAATTTATCTTCTGATACGGAATGCCAGGGAAAAACCAATCCGATTCCCAAAAATAGTCAGAAATGGGATAGCTGTCATCCAAAAACGATTTAAACGAAAAGCATAACCATGACCTGTCTTCATAAATACTGGCTAAAGGAATTTTTTAAACTTTTTTTGATAACTCAATTGATGATCCTGGTTCTGTTTATTTTCATTGATTATCTTTCCAGGATGGATCGATTCCTGAATTCTGATATATCTCTTTTGAAAGCACTCTGGTATGTGCTTTTAAAAGTTCCTTTCATGTTTGTTCAGCTCACACCTGCCAGTATACTTTTATCAATCATCATTGTTTTTGGAGTAATGAACAGGGACAATGAATTGACAGCCCTGAAATCAAGTGGCATCAGTGTTTATTTTCTTGTAAGACCGGCACTCCTGGCAGGATTTTTATTGGCAGGGTTGATGTTTCTTCTGGGGGAAACCCTTATCCCTGTCTCTATGGCAAAAGCCAATTATATCCGGTATAATGAGATGCATACAGGTACCAAGGTATCCCTGGGTCGTAAAGATGTCTGGATAAAATCTGAAAACAAAATTATCCACATTAATTTTTTTGATCCTGTTCAGCAAACCATTGCCGGCATCACAGCAGCCACCATGGGAAATGACTTTAAGATCCTGTATAGGATAGATGCAAAAAGAGGTTTTTATGAAGATGGAAAATGGATTTTTAAAGGAGTAATTGAGCAATCCTATAAAGCCCATGAGAATGACTATGAGGTTAAAGTGATTCCTGTAAAAAACTTTGATCTGACTATCAAGCCTGAAGATCTTGGGGCAATGGCAAAGAAATCCAATGAAATGAGTTTTTTTGAGCTGAAAGATTATGCACAAAAAGTTGAGGCTGAAGGATATAACCCCACAAGCTACCAGGTGGATATGAATGGGAAAATTGCTTTTCCCTTTATATGCATTATCATGGCCCTGACCGGGGCAGCTACCGGGATGCGTTCCTTTGCTAAAACCAATATGCCTGCAGCCATAACTATTGGGGTGGTTATATGTTTTTTGTATTGGGTCATGTATGGATTTTGTCTGTCCATGGGATATGCAACTGTTTTACCGCCTGTCGTTGCTGCCTGGATTGCCAATTTGTTTTTCCTGTGTCTGGGCACCATTTATTTGATAAATACGGAATAGGCCGGTAAAATCATCCTATGATATTTATTTACCACATTCTGTTAACCCTGTTTTTTTTTCTGGCATTACCCGTTCTTCCATTTTTGTATTTGCTGTCGGAAAAGAGAAGGGCTAATCTTTTCCAACGTCTGGGGTTTTTTACGGGGTTCGGGAAAAAGTCATCCAAGATTTTCAGGATATGGATACATGCTCTTTCCGTGGGGGAGGTCAGGTCTTCTCTTCCCTTTGTTTTATCCCTGAAAAGAAGAAAACCCCTGGCGGAGATAATATTTACAGCATCCACAAAAACAGGGCTTGAAACAGCTCAAAAGTTGTTTTGCCGGGCCAGCAATCCCCTGGTATCACAGATGGGATATTTCCCCTTTGATATATGGTTTTCAATTTTGCGGATCACCCATCTTATTGATCCTGATCTTGTCTGTCTCATTGAAACCGATTACTGGCCTGGATTCCTTTACCATATGAAACAGCAAAATGTCCCGGTGGTTCTTATCAATGCAAGGCTTTCAAAAAGGTCACTTAAAGGATATCTGAGGATGGGACGTTTTTCATCCCTGTTTTTATCGGATTTGTCCCATATCATGGCCCAGACTTCCCTGGATGAACAAAGGTTTAAATCAATCGGTATTACCCAGTCACGATTGTCTGTCATGGGAAATATAAAGTTTGATCAGGAGGCTGGGAATATGGATGACAAAGGGAAGACTGAATTAAAAACAAAGTTCAATATACAGGATCAAGATCTTGTATGGATTGCCGGGAGTACCCATGAAGGGGAAGAATCTCTTCTCCTGGATGCATTTACCTCCGTAAAAAAAAAGATACCTGAATTAAAGCTGATTCTGGCGCCCCGGGATCCCAAAAGAAGCGGAAAACTTATAAAACAGGTCCCAACCCAGCCCTGTTCTTCTGTTTTATTTTCAGATTTAAAGCCGGGCATGGCTAGCCAGGATATTATTTTTATGGATAAAATGGGGATACTTGCAGAATCCTACGCCATCTGTGACCTTGCATTCATTGGCGGTTCCCTTGTACCCCAGGGAGGACATAACCCCCTTGAACCTGCAATGTTTGGCAAACCAATTTTGTTTGGTCCCCATTATACGGATTTTTTACAGGTTTCAGATCTGCTGGTGGAAGAAAATGGGGCCTGCCGGGTTGAAACCGGATCTGAAATAGAGGAAAAATTGGAAAAAATATTGAAAAATCCCTCCCTGGCAGCACAGATGGGAGAAGCATGCTACAGGATTTTTTCCGACAATCAAGGTGCTGTGGCCAGAACCATTGATAAAATGGAGGATCTTGCCTTTGTTTGATTTCTGGCACAGGAGCCTGGAAAGGCTGGAAAAAAAAATCACACTGATTTCTGCCATGGACTATGACCCGGCTTTTTTTTCTTTTGAGCAACTGCTGGTTATGATATCCTGTTTTTACCGGGCGGGTTCAAAGATTAGGCTCAGTATGTACCGGGCCGGCCTGTTAAAACAGAAAACCCTTCCCTGTTTTGTTATCTCCATTGGCAATATCATGGCTGGCGGTGCCGGCAAGACTCCCATGGCAATCTACCTTGCAGAACTTTTGATAAAGATGGGTAAAAGCCCCCTGGTCATCAGCCGGGGGTATAAAGGCAGCCTCAAGACCGGAGCAGGGGTGGTGGGTGACTCTAAAACCATTTTACTGGATGCAGATGTTGCAGGGGATGAACCCTATATGATGGCCAGGAGAAAAACTTTTCCCGTTGTGGTTGGAAAAGACAGGTATAAGGCAGGGATGCTTGCCATTGAGGAGTTAAACCCGGATGTGATTGTTCTGGATGATGCCTTCCAGCATGTAAAACTTAAAAAAGATTTGAATATCCTTTTATTTGATCATGATTCTCCCCTGGGAAACAAGAGGATGCTGCCGGCGGGAAGGCTTCGGGAAACACCGTCCATGGCAAAAAAACGTGCCAATGCCATTGTCTTTACCCGGTGCCCGGGAAAAAACAGTCTTGGAACCAGGGCTAAAGAAATAATCAGTCAATATGGCTCCGTGCCATTTTTTAAAACAATTCACTCTCCCTTTCTTTTTAAAATGCTACCTCGGGAAAAAACAAGGGTGCCTGTTCCCTGTTATAATGATTCCCTTAAAGGCCGCCATGGATTTTTATTTTCAGGGATTGCCAACAATAAATCATTCAGGGATGCAGCACAGGAATTTGGGGTAAAGGTGGTGGATCATCTTGAATTTAAAGACCATTACAGGTATAAGAAGGCTGATATTTCATTGATACTGAAAAGGGCAAGTGAAATCGGTACTGATCTGATTATCACTACGGAAAAAGACTGGGTAAAATTGGATCGGGATATTGAATGGAGTGCTGATCTGGCTGTGATGAGTATCAGGATTGCTTTTGAAAATGCACAGGGGTTTCAAGCTTTTATCAGGTCTAGATTGAAAGAAGAGCATATTACAATTGGCTAAGATGAAATCTTCGTTTTTGATATTTGCAGCTTATGCTGTCCTAGTAATTTTTATTTCATTATTACCTGGCAAATTTCCGAGCAATATGGTTAAGGAAGGGGGGCCGATCGAAATTCTATCGGCGGCGGGGTACTTTATGTTTTGTCTTTTGATCTTCTTTTTCAACTTTATGAAAATAACTAGCAATAGGTTTGCTCCTGGTTTTTTCGTATTTCTGTTAGGGTTGCGTGAACTTGATTTTCACGACCGGTTCACCACGATGGGAATATTTAAGATCAGGTTTTTTACAAGTTCCGATGTGCCGGTTGCAGAGAAAATCATTGTTATAATTTTTATTTTTAGCCTGCTGTGTTATGCTTTCTTCTACTTGAGGAATGCTCTCCCTGCTTACAAAAGAGATCTAAAGTCACTCAGGACTTATGCTGTTTCTGTCGCCTGTGCTCTGGTATGCATGGTTTTTAGCAAATTTATTGATAGTAATTCAGACATGTTTATAGCAATTTTCCACACATTTCAAGACCCTGCAACCTTTTCATTTATTCTGGAAGAATGCATGGAATTGTTTATACCCATCTTTTTTATCCAAGGACTCATTCAATACAGTCGTATAAAAACATCCTGAAATTAAGTAAGAATTCCTGTTTTTTTGAACAAATAATATCACGGAAAAATTTATGCGGTAAAGCCTTTTAAAATATTTCATGCGCCAGCCGCGTTTTTGGAATATTAGGTATTCTAAAAAATTTAAATATGATATCTTTTTTTCTATTTAGAAGCATATGATGATTTGTAAACAAAGGAATCAATGAACATGAAGTTGCCACTGCCCCTGTCTGTTTTTATAATTGCAAAAGATGAAGAAGCTCGTATCCTTACAGCGGTCAACTCTGTGATTCAATTTGTTGACGAGGTTATTGTTGTTGAATTTGGAAGCAAAGATAAAACAGTGGAAATTGCAAAAGCAGCAGGAGCCAGGGTTGTTCATAACAAGTGGGCAGGGTATGGGCAGCAGAAAATTTTTGGTGAATCTTTGTGCAGGAATAAATGGATTTTAAATATCGATGCTGATGAAGAAGTTACCCAGGAACTTGCACTGGAAATTCAAAGGATGTTTTATACAGGCAATGTTGAAGCAAAGTGCGGGTACAGGATTAAGATTGCCAATACCTTCTGGTTTGAAGAAAAACCCAGAAAACTTGCATATTATTCAAACCAGACAAGGCTTTACAACAAAGAAAGAGCAGGGTTTAGAAACAGCAGTGTACATGATTGTGTGATCATAGATGGAGTAAAAGATAAAACCATTGCTGAAAGAAAATTTATTGGGCAGCTCAGGCATAAAATTTCCCACAGATCTTTTTTATCAATTTTTCAATGGACGGAAAAAATTAATGAATATTCTTCCATGCAGGCTGAGAATGCAATAAAAAACGGTAAAAAAACATCTGCAATAAAAGTAACATTTGGAATGGTGTTTTCATTTTTCCAGGCATATTTTCTCCAGAGATTTTTTATTTATGGATTGTATGGGATTGTTTTCAGCAGTATATATGCATACGCACGAATGATGAAATACAGCAAGATTCTTGAATTGAATGATAGAAAAAAAAGTGGTTTATAATATAAAAATGCATTATTGATTGAAGATGATAGCTGTATTCTTTTGTGAATAATATGGTTCTTTTGGATGATTTTAATTGAATGAAGACCTTTAAAATAATTGCAATTTTGGATGGCAGGCCAGGACATGAGAAACAGACGCATGGGATAATAAAAGCTCTTGAAAAATATGTTCCTGTTGAAATCACACATCTAAAAATAAAGAGTTCTTTTTTTTCGGATTGTATTAGTTGGCTAAAGACATTTTTCCGGTTTTCTTGGAAGGACATCAGAAACAGTGATTTTGATTTTGTTATTGGTACTGGTACTCATACCCATCCCCATGTAATAAAAATCGGCAATGCTGGTGGAGCAAAAAAAATTATCTGTATGTCCCCTGCTTCATTCTTGATTAAGATGTTTGATCTTTGTTTTGTTCCAAATCATGACAGGTGTAAACCTGGTAAAAACGTTTTTTTAACTCTGGGACCGCCCAATATTTCAGAAAATAAAAATATTCATAACAATAAAAAAGGACTGATTCTTATTGGGGGACGTGATGATAAAAGCCATGTGTGGGATTCGGATAAAATTCTTGGATATATCGAGGAGATTGTAACATCCCAGCCTTTAAATATAAACTGGACTATTTCTTCATCTCCCAGAACACCGGAAGAGACGGAGAATAAAATAAACTTCTTAGCCGACAGCATGGAGAAAGTTTCTTTTTTCCGTTTTTCCGATACCAAAAAAGGATGGGTGGAAAAACAATATGATGAATCCGGGATAGTTTGGGTTACGGCAGACAGTATGTCCATGATTTATGAATCATTAACTGCCGGCTGCACAACCTGTGTTATACCCATGGAATGGAAACAGAATAAGAATAAATTTTCTTTTAGCGAACAATACCTTTATGAGAAAAAAATAGCCATTTCCTATAATGATTGGTTGCACAATAGAGAATATTTCAAATGCGGCAAAAGCATAAATGAATCAGATAAATGTGCAAGGGAAATTTTAAGGCTATGGCATCCCGAAAGCTTACAATAGCTCAACTCCTTCCTGAAATGGATAGTGGCGGTGTGGAGATGGTAACCCTTGATTTCGGGTCTTTCCTGGCTGGAGAAGGACACAGGTCCATTGTTGTTTCAAAGGGGGGGCGACTTGTTCCGGAATTAGTTAAAAATGGAAGTGAGCATATTCCCTTTGACCATATTGGGGAGAAAAGCCCAAGATGCTTACAATATATCCCGAGGCTCAGGGCATTTCTGCTGAGGGAAAAAGTGGATGTTCTTCATTTAAGATCCAGGCTTCCTGCATGGATCGGTTATCTTGCATGGAAAAGTATCCCTGCAAATAAAAGGCCGTTGTTGATTACAACATTTCACGGCTTCTATTCAATTAACAAGTACAGCAAAATAATGACAAAAGGGCGAAAGATAATAGCAATTTCCAATGTCATTGCAGATCATATAAAAAAAGAATATCACATTTCTGAAAATCGCATTAAGATAATATATGAAGGAATAGATGAAAAAAAATTTGATTCCGGTGCAATTGACAAGAAAAGGCTTGATAAGGTTCAGGAACAATGGGGTATTGATAAGTCAGGCCCTTTGGTGATTCTTTTGCCGGCACGTATCACAAGGCTTAAAGGCCATGATATTTTTATAGAAAGCCTGAGCAGGATAAGATCAGCAAACTGGATTGCCATTTGTGCAGGCAGCAGTGATTTGAAATCATCATATTTAAACGATCTCAAGGCAATGGTTTTAAATAAAGGATTGAAAAATCGCATATTATTCCCTGGTCATTGTGATGATATGCCGGCTGCAATAAAATTATCCGGTATTGTTATCTCCACTTCTTGTGAACCGGAATCTTTTGGCAGGGTTGCAGTTGAAGCTCAATCAATGAACAAACCTGTTATTGCCACAGCCCACGGAGGTTCAGTCGAAACAATAAGCCATAACAAGACCGGGATTCTTGTAAAACCCGGGAATATAGAAGATATGGCCAATGCAATTAAGAAAATTATTGAGAATAAAGAACTATACTCTGCTTTATGTTTACATGGAAGATCCCGGATAATGAAGAGGTTTACAAAAAAAGTAATGTGTGAGAAGACTCTGGAGTTGTATTTGGATAACCTCAAGCATCCGGCTTGACAGCTCAGTTTGTTTTCTGGTTTGTGTTCCTTGCAAAAACCCGAAGGTTTGGTTTGAACATTGGGTGGAAAAACAATATTTTCAGTTGATATTCATTAAAAAGAATTTTTATCAGTTTTTTGTTAAAAAAACCTATGTGTTCTGGAGGTTGGACTTCCTTCCATTCCATGAAATTTTTAGGGACTCTAAAGTGTCCTGCATCCGGTGTGGTTAAATATAACAAACCTTCCTTTTTAAGTAATTTTTTGATGGATTTCATAAACCCGTGTACATCTGTTAAATGTTCTATTACCTCAGAACATAAAATCAAGTCAAATTTTTTTCCTTGTTCAGCAAGCTCAGTTGAAGTCATATTATAATAATTGTTATCAGGGAATAATCTTCTGGCATGGTGTATTGCATCCGGGCTTACATCAATTCCTGTAGCATTAAGACCATAGGTCCTTGCCGCTTCAGCGCCAAAACCGATATTGCATCCAATATCAAGAAAATCTTTACCTTTTATGAATTTTGTCAAAAACCAAAGCTTTCTTTTAAAGCGTTTTAGTTTCCAGCTCATATTTTTCAGGTTTCTTTTGTTTCCTTCATAAATATCATACACCTTTTTCATCTGCTCTTCAGTGGGGTATGGAGTCATATAGTAAAAACCACAGGATTTGCATTTTACAATTGTACAATCATTTTTTTTCCCGATTATTTCATATTCTTTTCTTTTACAATAATAGCAATTCATGGGAATAAGATCATCCTAGGTGGATTGTTTCTGGGTAACGCTATCCCTCGCAGAAACACAAACAATAATAAATGATGCCAATGCAAGATACCATCCTGTATAGATACTGAACCCTGCCGAGGATATAACAAAATACAATAAAGGCCAACTTATAAAACCGATATGGTGTGATGATATATTATTAAATGTTGATTTTAATACAACAACAGACAACCATGCTGAACAGATAAATCCAGTGATCCCTGTGCATGATAAGATTTGAAGAATGTTATTGTGGGCATGGTAAATGACCATTTTGAGATAGTATTGTTTTCCATTGGGGGCGATATATGGTTGGATATCTGATTCTTCAATAAGTTCTGCAATTGCACTCACATAGGATGATATGCCTGCACCAAAAAAAGGATTGTCATAAAACAATAAAAAAGAGGCTTTCCAGATGAAAATTCTGTCATAGAAAGAAGAGAGGTCCATGAAATTATTATTGGCATAAAGATAATAAGCAAAACAGATAGAAGCAGTTAGCCCAAAGAAAATCAATAAATAGTTTTTTTTCTTGATCATGAAAACTAATAGCACAAACAAGAAGCTGCTCAATAGAGCCAGGTGGATTGTCCGAATGTGGAATAATGACAAGAAATATAAATTTGTAACCGCTGCAATGAAAATTATTATCCTGGTTTGGTTTTTTTGTGTAGTATCAAAAATAGCCCATGTAAGAAAAAAAAGAGAATAAAATGCCAGCATACTTGGATACCGAACACCCTCTTTTTCTTTTCCAAGATACCTTTCAATGGGTTTCCCCATGAAATCAAAGTCAAATACATGTACAAAAACAATATTCAGTATTGCATAAACAGATCCGGCAATAATTCCCCAAAAAAGATATCTAAATACAGGAAATCTTTTGGATGTTTCGACCATTGCTGCTATGAAAAGCAGGTGCCTTATGATCAAAACATCATGGATGTAGCCTTTGTCACCGCTTCCATTTAAAATAACACTGATAAGAATTGAAATGTATAATGCAATCAATGCTTTAATTAGGGGTTGTTTGATTAGGGCCTTCAGGGAATTTTTTTTAAATTTGATTTGTCCTGCAAACCATATAAGTGAGGTTACGGCTGTTATTGACTCAAAACCACTTGGCCCCAGCATGATTCCAAGGGGGAGAAGAGCCCCTGCAATTGCAACATATTTATCAAAGTTTTCCTGTTCGCTTTTATTTCTGACTATATCCAATTAATTACAATTCCTTATTTTTCCGGGATGATACTATAGGGTTTTGTTTTCCATCTGTTATGAACCCAGAAATATTGATCAGGATATTTTCTTACCATTGTTTCAATTGCAGATGTATAATTCTGTGTATTGTTTTCAATGTCCTTGATCTCGTCTCCTGTGGATTGTAAAGGAATCTCAGGTAAAAATTCCACCACATAGGAATTATTTGTTTTAGCAATATACATGGGCACAACCAATGCTTTAGTTCTCATGGCAAGAACAGCCATCCCTTTGTTGGTGCACGCAGGTCTACCAAAGAAATCAACAAAAACTCCATTGTACCAATCCGCATTCTGGTCAAGTAAAGTTCCCACAACATTTTTGTTCCTTAAAATAGTATCAATTTTTTTAGCAGCACCTCTTAAGGGGATCATGGTTACTCCAAATCTCTGTCTTTCCTCAAGCATCAGCCTTTCCAAGGGTTGGAAATCAAATTTTCTATATGCACCATACATTTTATAATCAGGGTCATTACCAAATGCTCCCACTAGAAGTTCAAAATTGCCCATGTGACCTGTCAAAAGAAGCACCCCTCTGTCTTTTTGAAGAGCATTCTTAAGATTTTCATATCCTTTAATCGTATAATTTTTTAATAATTCCTCCTGCTCCATTCTAAAAGCCCATGCAATATCAAAAATCATATGGGCAGTATTCTTGAAAACTTGTTTGCCGAGTTTTAAAACTTGCTTTTGGGAAAGTTCTGATTTATATGCCCTGGAAATATTTTCCAGGGCGATATTTTTATGACGTTTGTCAATTTTAAACCAAAGGAGTCCAATCATATCAGAACAAAATTTTGCCACTTGCCTGGGGAGAAATCCCAATACGATAATAAAAAGTTTAAGTGATTTATAAAATATTTCATTGCCCATTATTCATTCAACTTTGTCTGTTTTGAATTTGTACCATTTTAAAAAAGGTATTGTTTCTCCAGCTTTACCTGGTGCAGCCTATAGATTCGAATGATATCCCGGCCCATGGCATCAATGGTGTGGTTTTTTTTTACTTTTTTCCTTGCCAGGTGAACCCTTTCCAGAGTTGCAGCTTCCTGGTTCAGGGTTTGTAAAATTCTATCCGCAAGTTCTTCAGGGTCCTGGGGATCAAAGAGCAGGCCAGTTTTTTTGTTGTCAATGATATCTGTTATCCCGCCGCTTTTTGAACCAATAACAGGGCAGGAAGCATACATGGCCTCCAGCAATGCCTGGGGCACCCCTTCAAAGGGGATCCCGTTTTTGTTTCTGGAAGCAAGGATCTTACAGTCAAACGCCCGGTAATAGAGCCATACATCCTCTTTAAAACCAGTGAAATGAACCCTGTTTTCTATTTTGAGGCCCCGGGCAAGGGTTTTAAGCTCGGCCAGGTATTCCGGGGTCCCATCTCCCACAATGGCAATATGGTGGGGGATATCAGACTTGATCAGTTTAAAGGCCTTTAAAATCGTACCCACGCCCTTGTCTTTGGAAACTCTTCCGCTGAATCCCAGGAAACGGGTGTCAGGGTCAAGGTCTAATTCCAGGGCAAGGTTTTTCCGGGCCTCATCTCTTGGTATGAGGGTTTCAGGTTCAATGATGCCGCTGGGCATGGAAAAAATTTCCATACCATTGAGCTTGAAGACCTTTTGAAGGTGTTTAGTGGTATAATCTGCTGTGGTAAAAATATAATGGCTCAGTTTTTTATATATCTGTCTGTTATACCAGGTGTTCCTGACATGGGCAGATATATGACGGGAAAGTATGCGGCAGGGTACTCCTGTCTTCAGGGCTGCTTTTAGAGCTATTTTTGAGTCAGCATTGCCATGGGTGTTGACAATGTGGGGCTGTTCATTGATAAAGATTTTTTTGAGCAGATTGTAATCCCTGACCATGCCAAAACGCTTGAAGGAGATACCATGGACATGGAGTCTGTGTTCTTTGGCTCTTTTATAAAGGGGAGTGTCCCTGGGAGCCACTATCACCACCTGGTGACCTTTTTTTGCCATCCACAGGGATTCATTTAAAATTCGTTTTTCCAGTCCGCCCCAGCCAGTATGACAGGTGGTATGCACTATTTTGTAAAGTGATCGCATGGGGTCAGGCGTTTAGCAGCTTTGCCTCTATCCTTTCAATATCCTGGGGAAGGTCAATTTCAGGTGAATCATGATTTGTGATCACTACCTTTATCCGGTATCCAAACTCAAGCACTCTTAATTGTTCAAGTTTTTCCACGTTTTCCCAGGTGCCTGTGGGCAGGGTGACTATTTTGTCCAGAAAGCTTTTTTTATAGGCATAAAACCCCAGGTGCTTGTAAAAGTCAACTTTTGTTTCCCTGTCCCTGGGATAGGGGATCTGGGCCCGGGAAAAATACAGGGCAAATCCATTCCTGTCAAATGTTACCTTTACATCCTTGGGATCGGTGATTTCCCGTTTGTCCTGGATTTTAAAGGCAAGGGTGGACATAACAAGGTCCGGGTCATCCCCAAAGGGAAGGATCATCTCATCCAGGGCCAGGGGATTGAACACAGGCTGATCTCCCTGGATATTCACAATGATTTCATGGGGCGAAAGATCCAGTAAATTTGCAGTTTCAGCCACACGGTCAGTCCCTGACCGGCATGAATCAGAGGTCATTATTGCCTGTCCTCCAAATGCTTCTACAGCTTTTAATATCCGGTCATCATCCGTTGCCACAACAGTGCGGGTTATAATGGAAGATTTCCGGGTTTGTTCATAGACCCGCTGTATCATGGATTTACCGGCAATCAAAGCAAGGGGTTTTCCTTCAAACCTGCTGGACCCGTAACGGGATGGAATTACAGCAATTGTCATGTTCGGTCTTCTTATATTTTAAGGAACAAAGATCTGGCCTTGTCCCGGGTCATGATAGTTTTCCAGTCTTTACCCAGACAGTTTTCCCAGAGGGGATCGAGTCCCAGGGCCACGGTGATCATTGTCTCCATCTGGTCTTCAGTAAGATCCCGGGTTAATCCCCTGGGGATGTCCACCTTGGATTTTTCCATCATGGTCCGGAATTCTTTAACCCCTGCAGGGTAGTATTCTTCAAGGACATCAAAGGTGATGCAGCAGCCAATGCCGTGGTGGGTTCCCAGAACATAGGACAGACCATAGGACAGGGCGTGGCAGGCCCCTACCTGGGAATAGGCAATGCTCATTCCTCCGAAAAATGAGGCCATCATTAATTTATCATCTTTGTCAGCATGGTCATCGAGAAAAACCTGTCGACACAGTTCCAGTGATTTTTCTCCATAGGACTTGGAAAATTCATTGAGATAGGTCCCTTCCAGGGATTCCACACAATGGATATAACAATCCATGCCCGTATAAAAATGCTGGTTTTTGGGCACATCCTTTATTAATTCAGGATCCAGGACCACCTGGTCAAAGACCGTATAATCGGAATTCATGCCCAGCTTTTTTTCAGGTCCGGTGAGTACGGTTGTTCTTGATACCTCGGCCCCGGTTCCGGAAAGGGTTGGCACGGCAGCATGGTAAATGGCTGGATTTTTAATCAAATCCCATCCCTGGTAAAGGGTGGAAGAACCTTCATTGGTAAGCATCAGGGCAATGGCCTTGGCAAGGTCCATGCTGCTGCCGCCCCCAATGCCGATAATGGCACAAGGCAGGGTGGATCTGGTGTTTTTTACTTCAAGGGTGAGCTTGTCCACATAGGAGGTCTTGGGTTCATCATCCACGTTGACCCATAACAGCAGGTCATTGTCCTGGAGGGGTATCCTTTTTTCCAGGGCTTTTCCTTTAAAAACATCATCAGTGACAAAAACTGCCCAGTCATCCTTTTGGGTCCTCTGTTCTTCTATGATTTCGTCCAGTTGTGAAAAACAGCCCCTTCCAAATATTACCCTGGGAACCAGTTTGAAATTTCTAAACATGACTTGTCCTTTAAATGACTTATTCTTTAAATAAATTCTTTTTTAAATGGCCTGTTTTTTTAAGTGCATTATTCTTTAAATGATTTAATAACAGCCTGGATCCTCTGGTCAATGTCAGCCTCTGACCAGGAAAGCATGATCTGCATGGAGATGGCCCGCTTCATGATATTATCGGATTCTTCAAACACAAGATTTTTATAATCCGGCAGGTTTCCTGCCAGTTCAAAGGCCAGGGGGGATGAACTTTTCAGCTCTTTTAAATGAAGCCATTTTTTATAATAATGCCAATTGTTGTCATACCAATAGGGGCAGCCCACACCATTGTCAGCCAGGTTTTTTGCCATTTGTCTGGCACGGTCTTCCGTGGGCAGGAAAAAGCTGAGGAAACTGGCAGAATCACCTTGGGGATCTGGCAGGTACCGGAAAGTAACCCCGGGAAGATCTGCCATGGTATCCTTGATGGCCTGTTTATTCTTCCTCTGGGTTTCAAGGATGAGATCCAGTTTTTTGAGCTGGGCAAGACCCACAGCTGCATTGAGTTCACTGATTCTGTAATTGGTCCCCATGATGGGATGATCGTCCGCACCCCTGTCCGGCCCGCCCAAATGGTCGTGGCCATGGTCGGCAAACTGGTCACACCGTTCATAGACTTCACGATTATTGGTTATAATACCCCCGCCTTCTCCACAGGTAATTGTTTTTACCGCATCAAAGGAGAAACATCCTGCAAGTCCGAAAGTGCCCAGGGCTTTTCCTTGAAAAGAGGCTCCCAAAGACTGACAGGCATCTTCCAGCAGGATCAGTCCTTTCTGATTGCAGAATTTTTTTATTTCATCAATCCTGGCCATGGCCCCGCACATGTGCACCGGGACCACTGCCCTGGTCCTGGGGGTTAGTGCAGCTTCCAGCCTGTCCGGGTTCAGGCAGAGGGTTTCATCGATTTCACTGAAAACAGGAATGGCCCCGGCCTGGATTATGGCCTCAAATGTTGCCACAAAGGTAAAGGGAGGGATAATGACTTCATCCCCGGCCCCAATGCCGCAGGCTGCAAGGGCCGTGCCCAGGGCTGCCGTTCCGCTTGAACAAAGGTGGCTGTAACCGGCTCCAGTGATCTCCCCCAGTTTTTTTTCAAATTCAAGGGCTTTGAAATGACCGTTCCTGGCACCTTCGAATCCGTACCTGAACAGAACACCGGTTTCAAGGACATCATTCACCTCTTTTCTTTCCTCATCACCAAATAATTCAAAACCAGGCATGATATACTCCTTAACTATATAGATTCTGTATGAGTTTATAATAAAGTGTAAGGATAACTATCACACTCCTGTACCAATTTTCAAGACCTGGTTTCTATATATGGTTTCAAGAGCTATCCAAATAAATTGACTTTACTATTTCCAGTGCTTATATAATCTGTTTTCATGGGATGGGATTAAAAATATATGAATTCGATACCGGTACAACAAGGATCTACTCATTATGGAAAAGAAGAGAAAAAAGGAAGATATATACAAGGGGTTTGAACAGGGAGCTATTCGTCCTCCAAGTGAGGCCTATAGTCTGCTGTTGCGTTTGACCCGGAACTGCCCATGGAACAGGTGTACCTTTTGCCGGGTATATAAGCGAAGGGACTTTTCTTTACGATCTGTTGCGCATATCATAAGGGATATTGACCTGATCCATACCTATGTGGAGGGTATCCGCCAGGTTATAAAACCAGGAGGACCACTGGATGACGGGGTTATCAACAACCTGTATAACAGTTTTGAAGAAAAGGACAGAATGGCTTTTAATGCGGCCATGAACTGGTATTCTTCAGGCATGGAATCCATATTCCTGCAGGATGCCAATTCGTTGATCATTAAACCAGATGATCTTGTTTTTATCCTGGAGCATTTACAGGAATGTTTCCCTGAAATCAGCAGGATCACCTCCTATGCCAGAAGCCACACCATTGTCAGGATAAAGGATGAAGATCTTGTTCGAATGGCCAGGGCCGGGCTCAATCGTATCCATGTGGGTATGGAGACTGGATCTGACAAGGTGTTGAAACGGATCCGAAAAGGGGTCACCAAAGAAGGTCATATCAAGGCTGGTCTAAAGGTCAGGAAAGCAGGCATGGAATTGTCCGAATATGTCATGCCCGGACTGGGTGGCATTGATCTTTCTGTGGAACATGCCATGGAAACAGCATCTGCCCTGAACATTATTAATCCGGATTTTATCCGTCTCCGCACCCTTGCGGTAACCAACGGGACCCAGCTTGCCCATGAAAGCGAACAGGGACTCTTTGAAAAGCCCAGTGACATAATGATGGCCAAGGAGATAAGGCTGTTTCTTGAAAGTCTTGATAATATAACTTCCCAGGTGAAAAGCGACCATATCCTGAATCTGTTTGAGACCATTAACGGCAAACTGCCTGAAGATAAAGAAAAACTTATAAGTATTATTGATTCTTTCTTTGATCTACCAGGGGAACAGAGGGTTCTTTACCAGGTGGGAAGACGTATGGGGTTTTTCAGGGGGCCGGGGGATATGGTGAACAGTCCCCACCTTGACCATGTGAAACAGGCCTGCCGCAATTATGGAGTCACCCCGGACAATGTGGACGAAGTCATTGATGAATTGATGAAACGCTTTGTCTGATAAGGTATCTGTTTATATCCATGTGCCTTTCTGCCTGAAAAAATGCAGTTATTGTGACTTCTATTCAATTAATGCTCTTTTTCTTCTGCCTTCATATGTGGCCAGCCTTCAAAGGGAAATTAAGATGCGGTCTGGCCTGGCAGAGTTCTCAAGTCTGTCTGGCCAGGCCGGATCTTCTGGTATGTCTGGATACTCGGGCATATCTGGATCATCTGGTGCATGTGGATTTTTTAATCCAAGCCCATCCCGGGTTACCAGCACGATCTATTTCGGCGGGGGGACCCCCTCTCTGCTGCCACTGGAAGATATAGGCAGCATCCTGGAAACCATTGATGCCTGCTACCAGGTGTCTGACAATCCTGAAATCACTTTTGAAATGAATCCAGGCACAATTGATGGGACCTATTTAGCAGAACTCAAAAATCTTGGCATTAACAGGCTGAGTATCGGGGTTCAATCCTTTGATCCCAGGAAACTAGCTGTGCTGGACAGGATTCATACCATTGATCAATCTATCCAGGCCATTGAGGCAGCCCAGTCAGTGGGTTTTGAAAATATCGGTCTTGATCTGATCTATGGTCTTCCCTGGGAAACCAGGGAAACATGGATACAGGACCTGGAAACAGCCATGAAATTTAAACCCTCCCATCTCTCCTGCTATATGCTGACTCTGGAGCCTGGAACACAATTATATAAACAATATGAAAAAGGAATTTTTACACCTCAGACCCCGGAGATTCTGGTTGATTTTTTCATGGAAACCTCTGTCTTTCTGGGAAAAAAAGGATATGAGCATTATGAAATATCCAATTTTGCCCTGGGAAGGGGAAACAGATCCTGCCACAACTCAAATTATTGGAATTATACACCCTATGACGGATTTGGTCCCTCTGCCCACTCCTTTGGCTTTATCATAGGAAAAAATCAGGAGTCCAGCCGGAGATATCCGGCAAGGTACTGGAACCTGGCTGATGTCAGGGACTATGTGGCAAAACTCTCCTCGGGCCGGCTTTCAATCCAGGAAAAAGAGGAGCTCTCCATACCTCAACAGATGCTGGAGATGGTAATGATGGGATTAAGAACCAGTGATGGCCTTGATATAAAAGCATTTGAAATGATTTCAGGCCAGAGTTTTTTTCAGGAATTCAGAACTATCCTGGCCCGGCTTGAAACCCAGGATCTGGGGAAAATTCTTACAGAATCTGTCAGGGGAAAAAGGCTCCAGCTGACACTGGCGGGCAGGGCTCGTCTGGATAACATTGTTGAAGCCTTTGCAGATATAATCCTTTAGATTTTTTTTCTCAGCTGCCTGTAGTCTCCCACCCGGATTGTAAGATTGATGGAATCAAAATATTCAATGAGAGGAATTACAAATTTCCTGGAAATCCCTGTCATGTCCTTGAAC
Source organism: Desulfobacteraceae bacterium (assembly GCA_029939535.1). GTDB lineage: Bacteria > Desulfobacterota > Desulfobacteria > Desulfobacterales > Desulfobacteraceae > NBML01. The sequence continues at coordinate 19,821 of JAOZST010000047.1, forward strand.
TCCGGAGTGGTAATTTTTTCCTTGGATTTTAAAAATGTAATTAGTTTCTCTTCAAGGTCAGCAATGGCCCGGGCATCAAAATAAAGATCATCCTTTGTTTTTACAATTTTTTTCCCGTCAATGAGTATCTGCATTACATCTTTGGCAGTTGTCTTGTCCAGGGTGAGATCCTGGCAGATGGTTCTGAAAAAGGGGGGGGTCAGACCCGAAGATTTATAGATTTTCATGATTTTTTCTTTTATCTTATGCTGGTCCACCTTCAGGGCCACTTTGAAATCAAGGAGTTTTACAATATTTTTGTCCTGGACAATGGCTTTTTCCCTGGCCAGTTTTGCAAACAATATATTAAAAAATTTGGCAGCCTCAATATACTGGAATTTTGATTTCAGCTCCTGGGTGGGCATGCCTTCTTTTAATGGGTTTGCCTGGTGGTAAGCCTGGAGCTTTTCAAGAATTTTTTTCTTGAATCCGTTAAAAAAATCTCCATTAACATAGGTCTGTTTTTCCTTGTCCGTCTGGATGATTTCCTGTTTTGCCAGCATTTTCTGGAGGGTGGCAGCAAGTTTTTTATCCGTTATATTGGTCATTACCCGTAACTGATCAAAGGACAGTCCCTGGAATCCTTTTAAGGACAGGAAAAAGGAGATGCTCTGCTCACCATCATCCAGCAGAAGGCTATCAAGCCCCTGGATAATTTTTTTGTCAAAGAGTTTGTGTTTTTGGGAAGCCGGGTTCAGGATGGCACCGCCTCCAATGGTTTTGATGGGAGAGTAGCTCCTGATAACGAACCGATCATCTTTGATGCAGCACACAGGGGATTCCAGGCGGAATTGCACGGAAGCATCTTCACCGGGCAAAAGCTCTTCCCTCTCCAGAAGGATCATATATCCCAGTATTTCACTGGTGCCGGAATGAAACCGAATCCTGGTTCTTGCTTTGGCTGGTTTGGTATTACTTTTTAAATAATGGAAATGGGAATCCACCATATAACTTTCAATAAGGGCGCCAGGGCTGGAAAGGACATCTCCCCGAAGAACAGATTCCTTGTCAAGCCCCTGGAAATTGATGGCTGTCCTGGTGCCGGGCCCTGCATTGTCCACACTGGCGCTGTGGACCTGGATTCCCCTTACTTTTGATGTGATTTTTCTGGGATAGACCATGATATCGTCACCCACATGGATTGTGCCGGATGTCAGGGTGCCGGTGATCACCGTGCCAAATCCCTTCATGGAAAAGACCCGGTCCACGGGCAGTCTGAATATGGAAGAAAATTTACGTTCCGGGATGTTATTGCAGATGGATTCAAGGGCGGCAACGAATTCATCCAGGCCCTGTCCCGTTGCTGAAGAAAGCGGGATAACAGGCTTTTCTTCCAGGAAAGTTCCCTGGACAAAATCATTGATATCATCCAGGGCAAGTTCCAGAAGGTCTTCATCCACAAGATCTGTTTTTGTCAGGGCTATCACCCCGTGCTGAATCCCCATGAGATTGCAGATTTCCATGTGTTCCCTGGTTTGGGGCATCACTCCTTCGTCCGCAGCAATGACCATGGTCACCACATCAATGCCGCTGGAGCCGGCCACCATGTTTTTTACAAATTTTTCATGGCCGGGCATGTCAACTATGCCCAGGTGTTTGCCATTGGGAAGGTCCAGGGAAGCAAACCCCAGTTCAATGGTAATACCTCTTTCTTTCTCTTCTTTAAGCCTGTCTGTTTCTATGCCGGTTAATGCCTTGACAAGGCTGGTTTTTCCATGGTCAATGTGACCGGCTGTTCCTAAAATTATATTTTTCAATGCGCAACCCCTCCAGGGCCCTGGTTATTGTTTGCGTTTTCTGTAAAAACTTAAGCCGTAGGACAGGGCAACCAGCACTATTCCCGTGATCATTCCGAGAAAAATTCCCCAGTCCGGTCTGAACAGTCTTGTCAGAATAATACCAAAGGCAAGGCCCAGAATCAGTCTTACCGTAAAAATAATTAATTGGTTCATTTATGAGATTTCCTTTAATTGAAAGTTCATGGGGGATAATAGTCAAACAAGAGATCAAGGTCAATCTTAAATATCAGATTTAAAATCCTTGAAACCCATAAAAAAATAAAAAAAGTATTGAAAATAAATTATGTTTCTGATACTTATTGAGAGTTTTTTTGAGGTGGGTGTAGCTCAGTTGGCAGAGCACTAGGTTGTGGTCCTGGTTGTCGCGGGTTCGACCCCCGTCACTCACCCCAGACTCCCCTTTCCAGACCCTCCTGCAGTTTATAAAAACTGGCGTTTATAAAATCCAGTAATTTAATTCACTTAGCAATTTACCATAAACAATTATAATAAAAGGCAGACCCATGAGAAGATCTTCAATCAAAAAAGAATTGTCAATTTTTTCCATATGGCTGGTTCCAGCAGTCCTGTTCCTGATTTTAAGCATGGTATTTTCACCTTCCCTTTCCAGGGCAGATACATATGAAAGTCTCAAGGAAGGATTATATGCTGAATTTAAAACAACAAAGGGAATACTCCTTGCTGAATTATATTACAAACGTGCACCCATGACCGTGATTAATTTTGCAGGGCTTGCCCTTGGAACAAAGGATTCAAACCAGGCTGCCGGGAAAAAATATTATGACGGCCTGACCTTTCACAGGGTCATTTCAGATTTCATGATCCAGGGTGGAGACCCGGAAGGAAATGGCAGGGGAGGTCCGGGATATTCATTTCCAGATGAATTCCATCCCTCCCTTACCCATGATGGCCCAGGAATACTTTCCATGGCAAACTCAGGCCCCAATACCAATGGAAGTCAATTTTTCATCACCCACAAAGCAACCCCCTGGCTGAATTTTAAGCACACCGTGTTCGGGCGGGTAGTTTCTGGCCAGGATGTTGTCAATGCCATTGAAAAGGGAGACAGGATTGAGACCTTGGCCATTATCCGGAAGGGCGAGGATGCCAGGGCCTTTAAAATAGATCAGGCAAGTTTCGATGCCATACTCAATAAATTGTCCAGTCAGAAAGATGAACAAATCAAAAAGGATATGGCTGCCTTTGAGAAAAAAATGATGGAAAGGCATCCCGATGCCATTAAAATTCCTTCCGGACTCATGTATGTACCTTTAAAGAATGGAACAGGCCCTGGAATTAAAAATGGGGACCAGGTAAAAATCCATTATACCGGCTCCCTGGAAGATGGTACAAAGTTTGACTCTTCCCGGGACCGGGGAGAACCTATCCGGTTTTACATTGGAAAAGGAGAGGTCATCAAGGGATGGGATATTGGTATCATGGGCATGACAAAAGGGGAGATGCGCAGGCTTTTGATTCCCTATACCCTTGCCTATGGCGATGAGGGATACCCGGGCATCATTCCGCCCAGGGCTACATTGATTTTTGATATTGAATTGGTTGATTTTAAATAAAACAGTATTTCGATCTATAACAAGGGCATGGAAGTCATCTGTTTCATGATTCGCTGCTGGCGTTTTTTTATATAAGAGCTGGGATTTTTGACAGACCATTTGTGGGGGCTGGGCAAAATCGCAGCCATTAATGCTGCCTGGGGTTTTGTCAATTTTTCAGCGTCAGAAGAAAAATATGCCCTGGCCCCGGCCTGGGCCCCGACCAGCCCTGTACCCCAATCCACAGTGTTTAAGTAGATTTCAAGAATTCTTTTTTTGTCCCAGAAAAGTTCCATTAAAACTGTATACCAGGCTTCTGAAAGTTTTCGCAGAAAACTTTTGCTGAAGGGCAGAAAAAGGGATCTTGCCGCCTGCATGCTGATGGTGCTTCCCCCCCTGAACTGGTGTTTATAGACCATATCCTCAAATACAATTTTCAATTCTTCGAAATCAAATCCATGGTGGAGTAAAAAACGCTGGTCTTCAGAGGCAAGAACCGCCTTTTGAAGATGAATTGAAATTTTTTCAAGATCCTGCCAGGAATATTTTGAGTTTATGTGTTTAGTCTTATTGATTTTAAAAAGAATTATTTCCCAGGCCATGTTTACGGTGCCAGGAGGGTTCACATACTTGAATATAAGTACCTGGAATATGGAAAAAAATACCAGGACAAGGCATAATGTTATAAAGGATCTCCAGATCCAGCCCAGGAAAGATTTTTTCTTTTTTTTCCTCATCCATATAACTCCTGCTAAGGAACGCAAAGTTTATAGCCTGAACGAAATTACTTGTCTTTTGATCCGTTTACCTTTTTGCATCAAAGGTAGAATTCAAATTGTACCTGATAAGCCCTTGACGGTCAAGTTTTTTTGGAAAAGTACAATAGGAACTCCATGCAAAACCCTTGACAGACAGACGTTTCCAAAACATCTTCGCTCCCGTTTTACCCGGTATACCCGAGCTCCTTTGTACGAGTGTTCCGTATTAGAACAGAGCTTAAAACCCCCAGATAAAATAGATTTTGGCGACAGAGATATACAGCTTTTTAAATCTATGTTTTGAAATGCTGAAAAACCAAGCGTGCCATTGCATATCATTTTTTTTTATGGTATTAGAACCATATTTTAATATACCTGTGCGCCCGTAGCTCAGCTGGATAGAGCGCTGGACTTCGAATCCATAGGT
>JAOZST010000189.1:0-7359 GCA_029939535.1 Desulfobacteraceae bacterium
AAATTTAAAAATAAAATTGACATAATTTTATTTTTAAGGTATTTTTGAGGATTCGTTCTGGTTTATATTTATTGGGGCGAGGTGTGTGGACATACAACAACTTGCTTCCAGTTTTAAGGATGGTCTTATGAGTCGAAAGGCAGATATTTCCCGAAAAACAAAAGAAACCCAGATAGAAATCCTATTGGATTTAGACGGTTCAGGAAAAGCCGATATTTCCACGGGAATTCCATTCTTTGATCACATGCTTACCGCTTTTACCGTTCATGGGTTTTTTGATCTTAAAATAAGGGCAAAAGGAGATCTGGACGTTGATTTGCATCATACCATTGAAGACATCGGCCTTGTCCTTGGCCAAGTTCTGTATGAATCCCTTGGCGGAAAAGAAAAGATAATAAGGTTTGGCAACAGCAGCGTTCCCATGGATGAGGCCTTGTCCTGCGTGACCATAGATCTGTCCAACCGTCCCTATCTTGTTTATAATTTTCCTGATAATTTAAAATCAACCGGATCCTTTGACGCTTATCTTGCCAAAGAATTTTTCCAGGCATTTTGTGTTAAAGGGGGCTTAAACCTTCACATAAATACATACTATGGCGTTAATGAGCACCATGTCCTTGAATCTATGTTCAAGGCCATGGGAAGATCCCTTCATATGGCAACCAGGATTGATGACAGAATTTCCGGGAGTCTCTCTACCAAGGGCAGCTTATAGCTATTTTTTGGTTCAAATAATTATAGATATGGTGAAAAACAAAAATGATAATCATACCTGCGGTTGATATTAAACAGGGAAAATGTGTCCGGTTATTGCAGGGGCGTATGGAAGATACAACCCAGTATTCAGATGACCCGGTTAAAATGGCGTTGCAGTGGCAGAACCAGGGCGCAGAGCTGATACATGTAGTGGATCTTGACGGTGCCTTTGCAAAGGGGATCCGAAATTTTGATACAATCAAAGAGATCCTGACCAAGGTTAATGTTCCCATTCAGGTGGGTGGCGGGGTCAGGGATCTGGACACCATTGCCATGTATGTAAGGGCAGGGGTTTCAAAGGTTATTATTGGCAGCCAGGCCCTGTATAATCCGGAACTGATCAAAGAAGCCTGTCAGAGATTTGAAGGTAAAATCGTTGTCGGGATAGATGCCAGGGACGGGATGGTTGCTGTGGAGGGATGGAGCAAAACTTCCAGGACAAAGGCTGTTGATCTGGCCAGGGAATTTGAATCCTGTGGAGTTGCAGCCATTAATTTTACTGACATACACAGGGATGGCATGCAGACCGGACCCAATATAGAGGAAACAGCAGCTCTTGCCGATGCGGTCTCAATACCCATTGTGGCATCGGGAGGGGTCAGCAGTATTCAGGATATTGAAAATCTTCTCAAAATAGAAAACAGGGGAGTGACAGGTGTTATTACGGGAAAAGCCCTTTACGAAGGAAGTCTTGATCTAAAGGAAGCTTTGAGGATTTCAAAACAATAATTATCTTCACCTGATTATCTTTACAGGTGATTATTGACATGACCAATTAAGGACTTAATTTATTGTTCTTGCATAACCGTTTGAAATTTTGGAGTTAACACCATACAGAATGTATATACCTGAAGAAAAAATTTCAGAGATTCTGAACACTTCAGATATCGTGGATATTATCTCAGAATCGGTTATTCTTAAAAAATCCGGTCGAAATTTTTTCGGCTTGTGTCCCTTTCATTCAGAGAAAACGCCTTCTTTTTCCGTTAATGCAGACAAGCAGATTTTTCATTGTTTTGGATGCAGTGCTGGTGGGAATGCATTGTCTTTTGTGATGAAATATCACGGGATCACTTTTCCAGAAGCAGCCAGGATGGTGGCAAGAAAATATAATATTGTTATTGAAACAGAGTCAATTGATCCTGTCAAAAGAAAAGAAATTCATGTTAAGGAATCATTGTTCCGATTGAACAAACGGGTGATGGAATTTTATTCAGGTTTTATCAATGACAGATCCCAGGGAGAAATTGTAAGAGATTACCTTGAAAAAAGGGGGATGACAAAGGATACAATTGAAAAATTTCAATTGGGATATTCCCCTGATCAATGGGATTCTGCTGTTGGTTTCCTGAAAAAGGAGAAAGTTACCCGCCAAGTTGCTGGAAAATCCGGTCTGATTCTGGAAAAAAAGCAGGGAAACGGTCATTATGACCGGTTTAGGAACCGTTTAATGTTTCCCATTTTTGATATCAATATGCAGGTGGCTGGATTTGGCGGTCGGGTGATGGATGACAGCATGCCAAAATACCTGAACTCCCCGGAAACACCGGTTTACAGCAAGGGAAGGATACTTTACGGCCTTCATGCTGCCAAACAATATTGCCGCAGGGAAGGATTTGTTTATATAGTTGAAGGATATTTTGATTTTCTTGCCCTGTACCAGAATGGCATTAAAAATGCTGTTGCAAGCCTGGGTACGGCATTAACTTTTGAGCATGTAAGGATTTTAAAGGGCTATGCTTCAAAAATGGTTCTTGTTTTTGATTCCGATGATGCCGGTATCAATGCAGCCAAAAGAAGCATACAGATTTTCATGAAAGAGGGGGTTGACACAAGAATTTTGGTTTTGCCGGAAAATAATGACCCGGATTCCTTTGTAATGAAGCATGGCCGGGATTCTTTTAATTCCCTTGCAAAGGAGGCAAAGACTGTTATGCAGTTTTTGCTTGGGCTGGCCATGGACACCCATGGCCTGTCAGTGGAAGGTCGGATAAAAATTCTTGATGAGATGAAACAGCATCTGGCATTGATCCAGGACTCGGCCCTGCGATCATTGTATGTCAGAGAGCTTGCAGAAACTTTGAATATTGATGAAAAAGCAGTCCTTGAAAGAGTCAGGGAGGCCTATGTAGTAAAAAATACTAAACAATCACCTTTGATGGCAAGGCCCCGGGATAAAGAGGGCTGGGCTAAAGAGGTCAGGGAAGATCAGGAAAATCTGGTATCTGATCCCAGGGAGATGCAGATTTTAAGTATAATGCTAAATAATCCTGACCTGATACCCATTGTGGTTGATAAAGAGGTGGTAAGCTGTTTTTATTCAAAACGGTTAAAAAGGGTTGCAGAGAAAATCATAGCTACTGAACCTGACAAGGATACCTTTATCACCAATGTTATGGCTAAAACAGACAATAACAAGGATCAGGAATTGATTGCTTCCCTTGCAATAAAAGATTTGTCCGGCACTGAAGATATGCATAAAACAGCAATAATCTTAATGAATCGGATTATTAAAATAAGAAAAAAAAACGAAAACATATTAACTACAAAAATAATAAGTGCGGAAAAGGGCTGTGAAACTGATGTGATGGATCTCTTAAAGAAAAAACAGCAGGAAATTCAGCAATTACATGATAGTCAACACCTTTAAGCCTTTGGGAGGCATTTTATGGCAGGAAAGACAGATAAGTCTGGAGAGAATGTGGTGATTAATAAGGAAGAAATGCGGAAGCTCATAAAAAAGGGTGAGAAAAACGGTGTTCTCTCTTTTGCCGAAATAAATGATGCAATTTCTGAGGATTTACAATCTTTTGATCAGATTGATGACATAGTGGTTCAGTTCAAAGAAATGGGCATAGAATTGGTGGATAAGGAAAAGGCTGCTGCAAAAAAAACAGCAGGCAAGTCCCCAAAAAAAATAGTCAAAAAAGCTAATGTGAAGAAAGTTAGTGTGAATAAAGCTAATGTGAAGAAAGCTGTTGAGGAAAAAAGCAAGGCCCCTGGAACAGTCGTTAAAGCTGGAGGGGATGATAAAAGTGCAAAAAAAGATCCTTTTTCACCCAAAAAGGACAGGGCTGATCTTGAGTTTGGTGCGGTGACAGATCCTGTTAAAATGTATTTAAAAGAAATGGGAATGGTTACTCTTCTGAGCAGGGAAGGGGAGATAGAAATTGCCAAAAAAATAGAGAATGGTGAGCGGAGCATCCTGCTTGCCATGCTTAGCTGCCCTCTTTCATTATCTACCATTTTCATGTATGGGGAAAAAATGGAAAGAAAATCCATGCGCCCCAAGCATGTATTAAGGGATGTGGATGAGGGTGACGGAGTGGTGGATGAAGTTTCCAAGCAGGAAAAATTTTTAAGATCTCTTACCATTATCAAGGAAATCCACAAGGATAATCAGGAAAAAAGAGATCAGCTGGCAACCTGGAAAAAAGGCACAAAAAAGTTTGCAAACCTGCAAAAAGAGATTTCTGATAATACAGAAACCATATTTGAGCATTTAAAGCGATGGCGTTTTGAATCCAATGTGATTGATAATATAGAAAAAAGTATTAGAAATACAATTACCTGGTTTGAAAATGTTGACGGGCTCCTGGAAAGATGTGCCAAAACTTTTAATGTTCTCAAGGATACAATGCTGAAGCAGGTGGCTGACCAGGATACTTTTGTAAAATGGTCCACTGCAAGAACAGATATTACAGAGGAAAGAGCCATTATCCTGCACCAGGACATATGTTCAGTCCTGAATCAGGTATCCCTGCGCAAAAGCATTTTAAAGGGCGGGGTGGAGGAGTTGCGGGCCATAACCCGGGGCGTGGATCAAGGAAGGAGAAGTGCTGATTTTGCCAAAAGGGAATTGGTCAGAGCTAATTTGCGGTTGGTTGTCAGTATTGCTAAAAAATATACAAATCGAGGGCTTCAATTTCTGGATCTTATCCAGGAAGGCAATATAGGTCTGATGAAGGCTGTGGACAAGTTTGAGTATAGGCGGGGGTATAAATTTTCCACCTATGCCACCTGGTGGATCAGACAGGCCATTACCCGGGCCATTGCTGACCAGGCCAGGACCATTCGTATTCCTGTCCATATGATTGAAACCATTAACAAACTCATAAGAACTTCACGGTATCTTGTCCAGGAAATGGGTAAAGAGCCTTCGCCTGAAGAAATTGCAGAGAAGATGGAAATCCCCATTGATAAGGTGAGAAGGGTGCTTAAAATAGCCAAGGAACCCATTTCTCTGGAAACTCCCATTGGTGAGGAAGAAGACAGTCATCTGGGGGATTTTATCGAGGATAAAAAGTTTTCCATCCCTTCCGAGGCTGCCATTGATTTCAGCCTGGCTGAACAGACACGGAAGATTCTGGCAACCCTGACTCCCAGGGAGGAAAAAGTATTGAGAATGAGATTTGGCATTGGAGAAAAATCAGATCATACCCTGGAAGAGGTTGGAAAGGATTTTACAGTTACCAGGGAGAGGATCCGGCAGATTGAAGCCAAGGCATTGCGTAAGCTTCGGCATCCCACAAGAAGCAAGAAGCTTAAAACTTTTATTGAGAATTAAGTTATAGTATAGCCATTAGCTAACTGCTAAAATTAAATATTGACATTAACCAGTGAGTAATATATATAACTCAAGTTTATCTGACTGACAATGGGCCTATAGCTCAGTTTGGCAGAGCCACCGGCTCATAACCGGTCGGTCCCTGGTTCGATTCCAGGTGGGCCCACCATTGATCAGATAAATTTTTTTACTAAAATTTAAATTGGAAAGGCTGATAAAGGTGATGGAAATAAGAAAAGGATGGTCAGGTCATATATGAATGTGCCTGTTGAATATCAAACCGATATAAGCCAATGGATATAAGAATGCAAAGCGTGGTATTATACCACGCTTTTTTTGTTTATAGGGGCTGCTCATGCAGCTGATTCTCCAGAATATAATAGATACCATTAATATTATTGCGCCCTTTGACCTTGCGGAAACCTGGGATAACTCAGGACTGCAGGCGGGAAATCCTGACTGGACCATAAAAAAAATCATGATCAGTCTAGATGTTTCCATGGAGGTTATGGAAGCTGCAAAGGATTGGGAAGCCGATCTTATACTTACTCACCATCCTTTGCTTATCAGCCCGGAAAAATCCTTTGATTTCGGGAAAATGCCGGGTTCAGCCATTTCCATGGCAGCCAGGGAAAAAATCAGTATTCTTTCGGCTCATACCAATCTGGATAAAGCATCAGGCGGGTTGAATGATTATTTTGCCGGGATAATTGGTGTTGATGGGCTTGAAGCTTTCTATAGAGATTCTCCGGGTCTCCCTGTACAAGAATTTGATGATAAAATACAGGGAATCGGAAGGATAGGGAATCTGAATCCTGTACTCTCACTAAGGGATTTAAGTTCACAGATTAAAGAACGTCTGGGGCTTGAACATCTCCGTGTGACAGGAGATCTGGACCTTACAATTAAAAAAGTTGCCCTTTGTACAGGTTCTGGCGGTTCTTTGATAGATGTTTTTTTGAGATCATCTGCAGACGTCTATATTACAGGCGATGTTAAATACCATGAAGCAAGAAAAATTGAAGACCATAATAAAGGTCTGATTGATGTGGGACATTTTGCTTCTGAAATAATTGTGGTTGACCTGCTGATAACAAAATTGCAGAAGGCTCTTCCATCTATGGGTTATGATATACAGATAAAAGGATTTAAGAAAGAAAAGGATCCATTTAAAATAGTGTAAGGATAAACCATGAACGATATATCAAAGCAGGATATTGTCACACTTGTTAAACTTCAGGAAGCTGAGACTGAAATTGTAAGACTTAATTCAGTTCTTGAAGAAGTTGAAAAAGAAAAAATTAAAATTGCCAAACGGCTCAACCAATTCAAAAAAGCCCTGGATCAAAATAAGGAAGATCTTGAAAAGGCAGTTATGATGTGCCGGGACAGTGAACGGGAAATCCAGGTCATAGATGATAGAATTATCATAAGCAATGAACACCTGAGAATGGTTAAAACCAATAAAGAGTATCAGTTAATTCTCCGGGAAGTGGATGACAATAAAAAGCGCAAAGATGCTCTGGAAACGGAATTGCTCGAGTTTCTGGATGAAAGGGAAAAAATTGAATCCATTGTTTCTGAAAGTAAAAAGGAATATCTTTTGCTGGAGGAACAGATTTTATCGGAACAAGCTGAGATTGAAAAAAAATCCTTTGATGACAAAGAATCTTTGAAAGAATATCTGAACCTGCAAAAAGATATAGGCAAAACCCTTGCTCCAGACCTGATGGAAAAATTCCGTAAGATTTCTAATATGAACCAGGGCCTTGCAGTAACAACGGTGGAAAATGAGGTTTGCCTGGGGTGTTTTATGAACATACCTCCCCAGCTTTATATCGAAGTACAAAGGGGTAATTCATTGATTTCATGTCCCCAATGCAGTAGAATTCTGTACTATGTAAATAAAGATTAAAATTTCGGTTTGACCGGGCTAAACGATCGCTGGATGTATTTTTGCATCTGGAGGAAAGTCCGAACACCAAAGGACAGGACGCTCCATAACGTGGAGTCACGGTGACGTGAAGGAAAGTGCA
>JAOZST010000190.1:0-7355 GCA_029939535.1 Desulfobacteraceae bacterium
AGGTTAAGAGTTTTAATAAATATTGGCCATAGTCATTTTTCTTCATGGGTTCTGCTATTTTCTTCAACTGGTCTGCATTGATGATTTTCATTCTAAAGGCAATTTCTTCGGGGCAGGCAATCTTTAATCCCTGGCGGTCTGATACAACTTTAATAAAGGTTGCTGCATCCAGAAGAGATTCATGGGTTCCAGTGTCAAGCCAGGCTGTTCCCCGGCTGAACAGCTCAACATTTAGATTGCCCTGTGCAAGATATATGCTGTTAACATCTGTTATCTCAAGTTCTCCCCGGGCAGATGGTTTAATCTGTTTTGCAATCCGGATCACATCATTGTCAAAGAAATAGAGTCCTGTGGCTGCATAGTTTGATTTTGGCTTTTCAGGTTTTTCCTCCAGGCTGGTGACGTTGCCGCTGCTGTCAAACCCTATAACTCCATATCGCTGGGGATCCTTGACATAGTATCCAAATATGGTTGCGCCTGTATCTTTTTTTGCAATTACCTGCAGCCGGTCTGACAAGCCTTCACCATAGAAGATATTATCTCCCAGAATTAAAGTGACAGGATCATTTTTTATGAAATCTTCTCCGAGAATAAATGCCTGGGCAAGCCCGTCAGGAGAAGGCTGGATTGCATATTCCAGGGAGATGCCCCATTTGGAGCCGTCACCCAGCAGATGCTTGAAATTCTCATGGTCATGGGGAGTTGTTATAACCAGTATCTGGGTAATGCCTGAAAGCATGAGCGTTGACAGGGGATAATAAATCATGGGCTTGTCATACACGGGCATGAGCTGTTTGCTGACTGAATATGTCAGGGGATAAAGCCTTGTTCCTGATCCGCCTGCCAGTATGATTCCCTTACGCATAATTAATCTGCCTTTCTTATAGGGGTGTCTTTTTTTAAAAAATCTTTGTGGATTAAATCACATACAAGCTTTACGATGCCTATATTGGTCCATTCGTTGTTTCCACCTATATTATAGGTTTCTCCTATTTTGCCTTTTTAATAATCAGATCAACACCCAGATTGTGATCATCCACATAGAGCCAGTCACGGATCTGTTTGCCATCTCCGTAAACAGGTATTGGTTTATTATTCAGGATGTTGGTGATCATTAGGGGTATGAGTTTTTCAGGAAACTGAAAGGGTCCATAATTGTTGGAGCATGTTGATGAATTCATCAGGACCATGAATGGATCTGTCTACATGGGGATTCTGCAGCAAAATGTACCAGAGTATCAATTTTATGGTTTTCCAGCAGGGATTCAACAAGGGTTTGATCTAAAATATTGCCCGGTAGCGTTTCATTTTTAATGATCTAAAGTCGATAAGTTCATCTTGCAATGCTTTCCCGAGATATGGATTCTCGTAAAGTCCTTTAAGTATCGATTTAAGTTGTTTTTTTATGATCGGGTGCAAATTGTTGAACATTTGGGCAGCACTAGGTGTCAATTTGACACGATACATTAATGAATATCCTCTAAGTCAATCAATGGTTTTTGAGATTGTATGTCTTTTATTGAGGCCCATAAAAGTTTCATCATATTCTTGTCAGACATTATTTCAATAGTTTCACGCATTGCCTCATATTGATCCATGGACATTATAATTGCTTTTGGTACACCATTTTTAGTTATTGCTATTGTGTCTTCGCTATCATCAAAGTTTCGTATTATGTCAAGCAGCTTGGTTTTTGCTTTAGTAACGGGTATGTAACTGTCAATCTGCATGAATATCTCCTCAATTATTGTAATAGCTTTTAAAGCCATTATAATGACCACTATTTATACTGTCAAATAAACTTAAACAATTATCGCTATCGTTGCTAATGGTGAACTGTTATCCTCATGGAAGACACAAAGGGTTTAGGTTAAAATTTGAAGGCATATCAGTGCAGTTGGGCCTTATCCATCCAGGCAATGATTTCTTTGGCAAATAGTCTGAAATCATCCAGGTTTTTTGTTACAATTGAAAAAACGATATCCCAGCTGATGGTTGAATACTCGTGAACTGCAATGTTACGAAATCCAACACTTTTTTCCATTCGAGTGCATATTTCTGTGGAAATGATACCGGCCGTGGTCAGGTTCTCAAAGCTTTCCACCATACTTTCCGGGGCCTTGAGTGCCATTTCAGCATTTAAGTGGGCTGCTATATCTACACATACCTGCACGGCTCTTTGAAGATTTAACGATACAATATCCTGAAGGTCATAATCATTTTTAAGGATACTGCTGTTTTCCGGACTTTTGTCTTCAATGCGCTGGATGCAGCGCTTGAGGGATGCAATTTTATTTAATAGGGTCTGCCTGTCCATCTATAAACCTTTTTACCTGTTTTTCCAATATCATTCGGGTTTTTGGCATCATATCTTCCTGATTGTACCACATTTTCTTAAAAAAACTGGCCAGGAGAGGGATTGATTTTTTTTTTATAATTTCACCATTGCAAAGAATATTTTTTAAAATATGGCCATTGACCTGATGGAGATCGATCAGGTCAATATCTCTTTTCAAAGATTTTTCAAGGGCTAAATAGATTTTATGTTTTTTTTCGTAAAGAGTACAGGTTTTTGCAGCAAACGCAATATCGATATCGCTGATAGGGGTGAGCTGTCCTTTTATTGCTGATCCAAAGAGTATCACTATTTCAACTTCTGGAAATGTTTTAAATTCTTTGTTGATTATTGTTTTTATTTTATTTGCCATGGGATTATTCCCACACGATAACACAAAGGGTTTAAGCAGTGTAACTCTTTTGTGGGGCCTTGAATGATTCGATCTTTTGGTACTATAATATTATTATTTATGGCTGAATTTTATTCTCGCACTAAGACTCAAAGTCAAAACGGGTTATAGATCTTAAGTCGCAGTTTTGATTCGTTGAAATAATGGGATATGGGCTCTGTTTTGCATTTATTAATTTTTTTTTTTTTTTGGGGGGGGGAAGTCACAATCCCAATTTCCGGGCCAGGGCTTTGCGAGCGCTGGATTCTCCGTGTACCAGCCGAATTTCCTTTGGGGGGTGGGGCATGGATTTTACCCAATTGACCAGTGTATTTTGATCGGCATGGGCTGAATATCCTGTAAGGGTGTGGATGCCTGCTTTAACCGGAATTTTTTTATCAATCATACGTCTTCCAGGGGTGTCCTTTGCCTGGTATCCCACAAAAAATATGTCGTTTGACGGATCTTTAAGTCCGTGTTTCAGATGGTCCACTATTCGACCACCTGTGCACATGCCGGAGCCGGCCAGGATGATGGCCGGGCCTTTGATATTCAGGAGTTTTTTATGATCCTGGTATTTTTCTACAGCATAGAGGTTTTTAAAATCAATGGGATGGTTGCCTTTTGCTTTGAAATTTTTTGCTTCTTTGTCCCAGAACTCTTCAAGCTCTGAATATATTTTTGTGATTTTAAGGCCAAGGGGTGAATCTATAAATACGGGAATCTTTGTGTTGATTCGGTCCAGTTCATAGATCAGTTCCTGGGTTCTTCCAAGGGAGAAGGCAGGGATATAAACAATGCCTTTGTCAGCAAGGGCTTTGCTGAGGAGTTTTTTCAGGGTTTCGACTCTGTGTTTTCTGTTGGTATGATTTCTATCCCCATAGGTGGATTCCATGATGAGCAGGTCACAGATGTCCGGCGGATCCGGGTCCGGCAGAATTGGAGTGTCTATGCATCCGAGGTCTCCTGAAAAGAGTACTTTAATATGGTCATTGGGTTTGGTTTCAGGAAAGGCAAACAATATGAAACAGGAACCCAGGATATGGCCTGCATTGCTCAGTTTGAATGTGATGCCCTGTTTAAGAGAAAAGGTTTCATAAAGTTCAAAGCCCCAGGACAGGTCATCAATAGTCTTTTCCATGGAAAGGATTTCTTTGCCGGTTTTTTTTGAAAAGGACATGGAATCATGGAGCATGGGAATCAAGAGTGCTTTGGTGGCATGGGTGCAGATGATTTCTCCCTGGAACCCTGCATCGATGAGATCGGGTACTCTTCCGATGTGGTCGATGTGGGCATGGGTTAGAAACAGGTAGTCTATTTTGCCGGGTGGAACAGGGAATTGATCAAAGGGTAATTCAGGGTCATGGCCGTAAGCTTTGCCGCAGTCCACAAGGATATTGATGTTGTGGGAAGAACCCGGGCGGATCTGGACCAGGTGGCATGATCCTGTTACACAGTTTTTTGCTCCTAAATGGTGGATTTTTATTTGTTTTGATTTCAATTTTATTCTTGCACGAAGACACGAAGACATAAAGGATTATAGAATTTTGTAGAGTCAGGCTTTCCTTATTGCGAATGCTGAACAGTACTGGTTTAAGAGGACATGTTACAAAGCTTCCAACTGGGAAGAATTGGAGTGACAAAAAGGATGTCTAAATAATTTTACAATCATATTCTATAAATTTGGAATCATCAGACATCAGGGCTATCTTGTTGACAATTGCTTGCGCAATTATCATCCGATCAAAGGGGTCTTTGTGATGAAATGGTAAATTCCCCAGAGCCATTGCCTGAGTGCCTGAAAAATCCAATATATTAATCTGCATTTTCTTTGTCATTTCAAGAGGATCAAACGCAATATTAATTTTTCCAATTGAAGATTTGATCATAAGCTCTGCAATGCTCATTGCACTTAAGAAGACTTCATTTGCAGGAGACTCCAGTTCATACCGTCTTTTATTGTTGATTTTTTCAGGACTCGACAACATCCATAAAAAAATATGGGTGTCTATTAATATTTTCACGAAGATTCACCATAAAACATTATATTAATTTCTTCATCTTCATCTAAAAAATCATCAGGGATATCAATCTGGCCAGCAAGCAGTCCTAGTTTTCTCTTCTCTTTGGGTTTATGAATTACCAACTCGACCAGCGGTAAATTATTCTTGGCTATTATTACCTCTTCACCGTGATATGCCATCTCGACCAATTTCGAGAGTTTTGTTTTGGCTTCAGATATATTGATAATCATTATGCACTCCTTGCTCATTGAATTATTAGATTAACAAAAACTGATCAAACTAAAAATAGTCATTTTGGTCAAGTTGGTCAAGACATGGAAAACAAATACTATTTATAATATGGAAAAAATTTAGATTTACTCCACGATAACCATTGAATTGTATTTTTGGAATATTTGGGTTGTGGAAAATCCATTTCAGCTTCTGTATAAATGAATACTTATTCTATATATTATCTTGAATAGTATTAATATTCAATTATTTTTTATTCTCGCACAAAGACGCTAAGGAACAAATATTTTGTTAAAATCCATTATTCCAGAACCATATTTCTCTATGAGGCCGGCTTCTTTAAAAATTACAGCAATCTGTTTATTTCGAATAGATGATATATAGTTTCCGGTTTTTAGCTGGTCAATGCTTATTCCTGTAAGTTTGCCGGGATTAAAAAACTCAATAAAATCATCAAAAATTTTAACAATGGAATCTCCGGGCTGCATATAATCCCGATGGACAATCATGTTTATGATAATTTCACGGATTGCCTCCATGGGGTACTCCCATCGTTCCTCTCGCTGGGCCTCTCCCTTAAAATAAGATCCTCTGCTGATATGCTTTTGGATAAATTCCAAAACAAGGTCAACGTCTGAGATAAGGTCTGTCCTTATTGTCATACTGTCTTTGATTAAATTTTGTAAGTGTCTCAACAACTTCTTTGGAAAAGGACGTTTTAAATTCCCGGGTCTGGGATTCTCCCTTTGAGATTTGTTTTTTCAGGTTATTTATGGATGGCAGATTCAAATAGTCAGGACCTGTTTTTTATATAATCCCTGCAGGTTATAAATTGATGGTCGCAAAATGAATCCAGCAGGGCTGCGAGTTTTTTTTCTGTTCTATGGAGATTTGTATAATGCCTGAATTTAAATTGTCTGGAAGCCTGTTCAACCCTTGGCTGGAAAGGGTCAAATTCCCAGGGGTGGGCGTAGAAAATGAATGTCTGATCTTTTTTCAGGACTGATTTCATGCCCAGCTTGAACAGAGGGAAAGGGAAAAGCCTGAAATACCCTCCCCCGCCCAGGGGTAAAATTTTATTATGAATCTTAAAATTGCTTATGGGCAGTTCAAAAAAATTATTGTTTATTTTATAGCAGGCCTGTTTTTTTTTTGCCCTGGAAAGATCTATTGTTCCATATCTTCCATGACCTGAGAAGGAGTTGAAACTTGAGTCATAGGTGTAGCCTGCTAAGGCAATTGAACTCAGGATTTCATCATTCACGGCAAAACTGGGGGCCCGGTACCCATGGATTTGATGGCCTGTCAAATCTTCCAACAGGACCTTGCTGGACTTGAGATCTTTTAGTAAGGCAGGGCCGGATAAATTCTTACACAGGTTGTGATTTAATCCATGGGAGGCTACTTCGTGGTCCTGGTCATGAATCTGTCGGACAAGATTTGGCAGTTTCTTTGCTATCCAGCCGAGAATAAAGAATGTTGCTTTGGGTTTGAATGGGAAAGAATCCAGGAGGTCAAGAATTTTCTGGGTATTTTTCTCTACCCTCAGTTCAAAACAATTCCAGGTTGAAAATTCAATGGATTCTTTAAAATTTTCAACCTGGAACCAGTCCTCAACATCAAATGTCAGGAGGATTGATCTATTCACCCTTTTCAACCTGGCGGATTACCTGCATAGAGAGTTTTCCCGCCCAAAAAAAATATCATCCTTTAATAATTCAATGGATTTACCTATTTTTTCAATTTCAACTTTTGATATCCATTTAACTGAACGTAATAAATCCTTTGGAAATTCTTTTATAATCTTAAATGCTTCCAGGGGATCTGCCCATAAATCTTTTTCTTTTGCATCTTTGAATATTGTATCCCAATGAAATTTATATTTTTCAGCAATAAAAAGGATATCCACGATATCTTTTACATCCATCCTGCTGAGTGAACATAATTTGTTGGACAAAATATTACACCAGTTATCGATTCTATGGAACAATGCGCTGTTTTCAAAATCTCCTTTGTGATATTTGACATCGTTTACAAAGTCTATTTTCAAAAAAACTCCCTCTTTTTCAAGAACAAGCCTTACAAAGGAATCTGAAACAGTTCCTATTTCAACAATCCATTTGGAATTTTCTTTAAGGCTTTCAATAATCAATTCTGTGTGGTTTTTAAAATCAGGGTTTGCATTGACAAACAAATCCAAATCATCAGAATACCGATGGTGCAAATAAAATCGGGAAAGAGCTGTGCCCCCGGTCAGATAAAAAGGTGAGTTGATCTCCTGGACCAGCTGCAGGACACCAGCCTGCAATGGATATAATTTATTCTGATAATATTTTTCTTGCGTATCGATATCTATCCTTTAATTCTTTTGGAA
>JAOZST010000048.1:0-3896 GCA_029939535.1 Desulfobacteraceae bacterium
TATTCAAGTGCTGTACACCCTGATTATTATGGCCATGTATAATATTTATCTGTTAAGCTATAAAGGTACTGAAAAAACCGATCTGTGACTTAAGCTGGATACCTAATTATTCTTAAATGTTCAGCTGGATAGATTATTGACGGTTCCTTTTATAAAAGAATATAGTGACCATGAGCTTGGCTTTTTCATCTCCAAGGCTTCTTCCCCCATGGGGAACACAGGAATCAAAATAGACATTGTCGCCTGGTTCCATGATGATTTTTTTCTCACCATAGATAAATTCAAGGGTTCCTTCAAGAACATAGATGAATTCTTCCCCCTCATGGGTATACATTTTTTTAATGCCAAAAGGAGCATGTATAATAAAGGGTTCCATGTTTTTGCCTTGTTTGCCTGCACCCAGGACTTCATAGTCATAGCCTGAAAGCCGGGTGGTTGCTTTGATCAGTTTCCCTTCATTTTTTTTCTGGAAACATATTCTCGGGTCTTGAAGCGGGTCGATGTTTTTTTTAAGGAGACTTGTCACCTCAATCTCCAGGGCAGCGGCAATTTTATTTAAGGTGGAGTAGGGCGGAGCTTTTTCAGATCGTTCAACCTTTGACAGGTATCCTTTTGTGAGGCCAGTCATTTCGGCAAGTTGATCCAGGGTAAGATGGTTTGATTTCCGAAGATTTTTTATGTTCTGGCAAATTATTTTTTCATCCATAAAAGTATCCTTTTGCCAAACTTCTAATTACCATAAACAACTCCAGGCAGCCAGGTTACAAGGCATGGCCAGATGGCAATAATGATCAGCCCAATTATCTGGAGAAAAACAAAGGGGATAATTCCCTTATACACATCAATGGTTTTGATTTCAGGCGGGCAGACCCCTTTCAGATAGAACAGGGAAGGTCCAAAGGGGGGTGTCATGAAGGAGGTTTGCAGGTTCACGGCAAACATGATGCCGAACCACAGGGGATCATACCCGTATTCAACCACAATGGGGGCTATGATGGGAATATGAATAAAGGTGATTTCAATGAAATCAAGAAAAAAACCAAGGATAAAAATAAAGATCATAACCATGGTCACAAGCTGCCATCCGCTCAGGTTCATGCTGGCGATGAATTCCCGGAGAAGATCATCCCCCCCAAGGCCTCTGAAAACCAGGGCAAAACAGGTGGCCCCCATGATGATGATAAAAACCATGCAGGTCATTCGAATGGTTGCGTTGGCAACATCATGCAATAATCTAAAGGAAAGTTTTCCATTTATGGCAGTGAGGATAACAGAACCAACAGCTCCCATGGCACCTGATTCCGTGGGCGTGGCAATGCCGGCAAAGATGGAGCCAAGCACGGCAATAATTAAAAACAGGGGAGGTAGAAGGGCTTTGAAGATTTTCAAGATAAAGACCCTGTCAAACACAGGACCTTTTTCCCGGGGTGCTGGAACATGCTTAGTTCCAAAAAATGAAGACAGCCAGATGAAAGCGCAATACAGGCCGACCAGAATTATTCCCGGTATCACAGCGCCAATAAACATATCTCCAATGGGCACCTCCATTACAGGCCCCAGAAGCAGTAAAACAATGCTGGGCGGAATAATCTGACCCAATGTTCCTGAGGCTGCAACCACTCCGGAAGAAAAAGATTTTGAATAGTTATACTTGAGCATGATGGGCAAAGACATTAGGCCCATAGTAACAACTGTTGCCCCGACAATGCCTGTGGATGCACCCAGTAAAGCACCCACCACCACCACTGAAATGGCCAGGCCGCCTCGGATATTCTGGAAAAGTTCTTCCATGGTTTCCAGCAATTCCCTTGCCAGACCGGATCTTTCCAGGGCAAGTCCCATGAAAACAAATAGGGGAACAGCCATTAACATGGTGTTGCTCATTATTCCCCACATGCGCAGGGGCAGTAATTCAAAAAAAACAGGGCTCAGGCCTATAAGTCCAAAAAGGAAGGAAACCCCCATCATGGTAAAGGTGACGGGGAATCCTCCCATCAGGGCAATGGTCAATGCCAGAAAAAGCCAGGCAGCCAGATAGTCGGCAATCCAGAAGGGCAGATAATCAATCAGCATTTCATATTCCAGTCAAAGTTTCCATTATGATTCGGTTCGGTTTTGATTAAATCTAATTGACCCATGCATGGGCTAAAGGCAAATCTGATTATATCCAAAGTTATTATGTCTGATTTTTGCCCCCCTGGGAATCTGAATTTTCAATGGGGTTTCCCAGGAGGATGAAAGAGCTTTTAATGAGCAGCAGGATACCTTGGATTAACATCAGAAAATAGCCAATTGGCAAGGTTGCCTTTAATAAAAACCGTGCGGGAATTCCACCGGGATCAATGGAAATTTCTCCTATTTTATAGGAGACAATAACCCAGGGTATGGTTGTGGTCAGGACAAAATAGCATGAGGGTATTAAAAATATAAGAACCCCCAGGACATTTATGAATGCCTGTTTTTTCCTGTCCATGATTGAATAAAAAATATCCACCCGTACATGTCCGTCATGGAGCAGGGTATACCCTGCTCCAATCAGGAAAATAAAAGCAAATATATGCCATTCAAGCTCAGCCATGAACACAAAACTGGTATTGAAAACATAGCGCAGAATCACATTCCCGAAAATGACCAGAATGAATAAAATTACTGCAGGTGCAACAATAAAGCTGCCGATCCATTCATTGATGCGGTCACAGAAAATAACTGCTTTTTTAACTGATTCCATGAATTAAGCCATTGTATTCCAATAAACTTTTTCAGACATTTTTCCCCAGACAGCTGTTTTTGCCTGGAATGCCTTATAATCCTCATGGACTTTCAAGGCAAAGGGATCTTTATTGGCTTCTTCTTCAATGACTTCTCTGGATATGGTCTTTAATTTTTTCAGAACATCTTCGGGATAGACCTGTACATCCACGTTGTGTTCTTTCACCAGTGTGTCCAGGGCAGCACCGCTTTGGGCGTCAAATGCAGCAAGGGTTCTGATGTTAATATCAGCGGCCGCAATATCAAGAACCCGCTGGAAATGTTCCGGCAGTTCATTGTAGGCTTTTTTGTTGAAGAAAACATCCAGTGTAGGGCCTTGTTCATGCCATCCTGGAGTATAGTAGTATTTGGCAACCTTATATAGTCCCAGCAATATATCATGGACTGGTCCAACAAATTCAGCCGCATCCACCACCCCTCTTTCCAGGGCTGGAAAAATTTCTCCGGGCGGTATGAACACGGTTGTGACCCCAACTTTGGAAAGCACTTTGCCGGCAATGCTTCCGATCCTCATTTTCAATCCCTTGAAATCTTCCAGAGAGTTGATTTTTTTGGCATACCAGCCCCCCATCTGCATTCCTGAGTTTCCAACAATCCTGGGGACAAGATCAAACCGGTCATACAATTCATTCATCAATTCCTGGCCATTGCCTGCATAGAACCAGGAATTGATGGACTGGGCATTCATTCCAAAGGGGATGGAGCCAAACCAGTTAAACGCGGTTGATTTGCCAGCCCAGAAGTAGGGAGATCCTGTACCCATCTGGACTGTTCCCTTGGATACGGCATCAAATGCACCCGGTGGGGGGACCAGTTCTCCGCCGCCATAGAGTTTGATTTCAAACTGGCCGTCGGTCATTTCTTTTACATTCTTGCAAAATTCTTTTATCGTATCATACAGGATTCTTACTTTCGGGTTCCAGAAGGATGTGGCTGTCCATTTTATTTTTTTTGTAGATGCCATAACTGCTGGTGCTCCAACAGTAATTGCTGTTGCTGCTGCTGCCGTTCCAACGCCTGCTTTCTTTAAAAAAGTTCGTCTTTCCATGGTGCCTCCTGTAAGGTAATTCGGGGTAAATAAAACTTACTGCCTATACGTTTAACGCTTATAAGGAATACTGCCTATT
>JAOZST010000048.1:3996-24153 GCA_029939535.1 Desulfobacteraceae bacterium
ATTCATCCAAATTAATATCAATCCAGATCAGGATTCATTCAGAACAGGCAGAATATTCTCCGAAAAGGGTATGATATATCCTTTCCCCTTAAGGCTTTCAAGATAAATATCAATATTGTCAGCATATTTAAATCCCAGTTCCAGGGTAAGGGTTTTTGAAAAATTTGAAACAAGGGTTACTTCAAACCTTTTTAGGAGATCAATCACCCTGAAAGCAACATAGGAAGGCATATCAAATGATTTTCCCAGTTTTTCACCTAAAATTTCAGGAGTATGTTTGTATTTTTTCAAAGCTTCTCCAAAATTTTTATTCCCAATTCCTTCCCCTGCCTGGGCCACGAAAAGGATCCGTCCATTTTCCTTTACCGCATTTACTGCATTGAAAAGAGCCTTGGTGGCCTGGTAAAGCTGCTTGTCTGTCCTGTGGCCTCCTGCTGAAATCAAGGCAAAATCGCCCTTTTGGGAAATATCTGCACAACAGGCATGGTTCAGTTTTTTACATCCATCCATAAATGTTTCATTGACAGGTCCCACCTCTGCATAAAAAATATTTCCGGTCCCATTGGCAGCAACCGCTACATAGGAGGAGGTTTTGTTTTTGAAAAACATGGATGCACCATCCTCCATATCCTCATTTACAGGATTCCCCAGAAGCTGTGCCTGTCTCACCATGGGGTGGGGGCTGCCATTTTTTAAAAATGCCAGGGAATGGTTCTGCTGGATGGAAGTATAGCCTGCAATTCCAGGCAGAATATATTTTCTGCCGCCGCCAAACCCTGCTATCAAATGGTGAAGTATACCTCCGAAAATAATTATATGATCTGCATCCCATGCTTCCTTTGTAATATAAAGCCGGGTGTTTTTATGGGTCAGGCCAAGATCAACAAGGCGGTCTTGGTCTTGATTTGCAGAATTAAGAATTTCAATTTTATTGGCAATAGAGGCCCCAACAAGGGCTGAGAATTGTTCCTGCTCCATATCTCCATGGGTTCCCAGGGCAATGATGATTTTCAGTGATTTTTCTGGGATACCCTGGTCCAGAAGAGTTTTGACAATTATGGGAACAAAAATATCCCCTCTGGCCCACAGCCTTGTATCATCGGGAATAATTATAACAATTTTTTTGTTTTGTATGTCTGAAGGAAGATATTGTTTTATGCCTTTAGAGATTTTATTTTTAATCTGTCCATGGCTTAAATCCTGGATATCTTTTCCCATGAGAATATCAATTATTCTGTTTTCAGGAATGGATATATCAATGGAACCTCTGCCTTTTTCCAATTTTATTTTCATACTTTATTTTTATCTTTATCTGGCCCATTGTTATTTTCCGGCTTGTAATTGCATATAACTTCAACAGGATGCTTTACTACTATATTGTCTTTTTCCTGTAAATTTCCTGACAGATTGATCCTGCACACAGGGCAGTCGGTCAGCCAGATATGAGCACCCGTGTTTTTGGCGTTTACAATTTTTTTATCCACAATTTTTTTGGAAATTTCAGGATATTCATAAAAAAAGGTGCCTCCACCCCCACAGCATTCATCAACATCAACGGCTCTTGTGTACTCAATCCAATCTATGCTGTTTAATACTTTTTCAGTGTTGTTTGGTGCTTTCATGCTGTTTTTCAGGTGGCAGGGCAGATGATAGGTAACATTTACTTTGTCCGATTCCATTGTGTTGGAGCTTCCGGATAATTCAATTTGCCCGGATTCCTGTAAAACAAAGGACATAATATCAATGACCTTTGAAGAGATCTCAAGGGCAGTGGAATCGTCCTGGCCAAATGTCTTTAAAAGACCGGGGTATTCATTTTTAAGAGCTGTTCCGCAGGTGGGGCAGTCAACAATAATTGCCTTTATATCATCTTTACTTAAACCCTCAATTTTACTTAGACATTCAATATTGGTTAAGACATTTTTTTTGGCCTGGTCCCGGGCCCCGTGGTAAAGCATGGGAATTCCACAGCAGGTCTGTTTTTCAGGTATAATTACCTTATACCCCATCTGTTTTAATATTTTAACGGTTGAAAAACCGGTTTGATCAAAGGCGTAGTTTGTGGAGCATCCAGTAAAGTACAGAACTATTCCCTTGATTTTTTTATCGGGCCCTTTGATATTTTTATCGGGAAGGATCGTTTCCGGCACAGCTTGACGAAAGGGTTTTTTGTTTAACCTGGGGAACCTTTTTACGGGTATATTTCCTAAATTGTATTTTTCAATGAAATTTTCAGGGATTATCTTTTGCCCGAATTTTGCAACACCAGTTGCTATTTTTAACCTGTATTCTTTGGCAAGAAGATAAGTAAGGCTTTTGATTGCCTGGTTTTCACCGACATCTTGTCTCATTTTTATTCTCATTTCCATGAATTGAGAATAATGGTCAACCCCGGAAGGACAGATAGCAGTACAATTTCCGCACATCAGGCATTTTGAAATTATTTCCTTTAACCCAGTGGAGGATAAAAGCTCATGGTTTTTATGATATTTAATTAATCGCAGCCTGGCCCTTGGAGAATCATGCTCCTGGTTTAGAACTTTATAAACAGGACATACTGACAGGCATAAACCGCATTTTCCACAATTTTGAATCGGATTGGATTTCATTTCAGATAACTTTTCATCCTACACAAATTTTCCAGGGTTAAGTATCCCATCAGGATCTACTGCTTTTTTAATTACAGACATGAACTCAATGGAATCTTCATTCATTACAAGGGGTAAAAACTTGGTTTTAGCAAGCCCTATTCCATGCTCTCCAGACAGGGTTCCATTCATTTGAGCGGCTGCTTCTACAATTTCATCAAAGGCTTTTTCTATTCTTGCCCATTCTTCCTTATTGTTTTTATCTGCAGGTATCATGGGGTGCATATTGCCATCCCCGGCATGGGCAAGAACACCTACTTTAAGGCCATATCGTTGGGTGATCTCCACCATTTTTCTGATCATTAAGGGGGTTTTGCTGGCAGGAACCGTTATATCTTCTGAAAAAATATCAGGAGAAAGTTTGGCAAACACGCCATAGGCTGACCTTCTGGCTATCCACAATTGATCCCTTTCCAATTCAGATTTTGCCTCCTGAATGGAGGTTGCACCATTGGCCCTGACCTTTTCAATTATATTTTTCATCTCTTTTTCGCAGGCCTCTTTGACTCCGTCTATTTCTATCAAAAGCGAACCTTCCGCCTCTATTGGCAGGCCGAGGTGAGCAGAATCTTCAATGGCATTGATGGTCATTTTGTCCATCAGCTCCATTGCAGAGGGAAGGATTCCAGCCCCGATGATATCAGACACGGACCTGGCAGTATTATCAAGATTGTCAAATGTAACCA
Organism: Desulfobacteraceae bacterium; assembly: GCA_029939535.1. GTDB lineage: Bacteria > Desulfobacterota > Desulfobacteria > Desulfobacterales > Desulfobacteraceae > NBML01. The sequence goes on from JAOZST010000048.1 coordinate 7,331, forward strand.
GAATTGTTTTTATGGTCTGGGGCATGGGAACCACACGTAGAATAATTTCGGTAATAATACCCAGAGTTCCCTCGGATCCGCAAAACAGGCTGGAAAGCCTGTATCCTGTGACGTCTTTCACATTCCGGCTTCCAAACCGGATTGTTTTACCCGAGGAAAGAACCACTTCCATGCCCAGAATATAGTCGGCGGTCACCCCATATTTTAAACACCTTGGTCCACCTGCATTCTGGGCAACATTTCCGCCAATGGTGGATACGGTCATGGATGCGGGATCAGGAGGATAGAAAAAATTAAAAGGCTCAAGAGCCGTTTGAAGATCATTATTCACAACCCCTGGTTGCACAATCACATACCTGTCAGGGGTATTGGTTTCAATTATCTTGTTCATCTTTGAAAAACAAAGGACAATGCCGTGCTTTGCAGGGATGGAAGCTCCGCAGACACTGGTGCCAGATCCCCGGGCAGTTACCGGAATCCCATGGGCCGAGCAGATTTTCATTATTTTTGAGACTTCTTCAGTGGAGACTGGCAGCAAAACAAGTTCCGGCATTGATTCTTCAAAATAAGCATCATAGGAATAGCAGGCCAATTCTTCCGGCTTTTCCAGTAATCTGTCTTTTCCCAGGATCTCTTTTAATTGATCCCTGATTTCCGAACTGATCATTTATTATTCCCCATTAATGTTCTTCACAAAGTCAATGTAGACATTTTAATAAAAATTATTTGCCTAACGATTAAACAAATGTTTTCTATTTGTCAACTTTTTAAGTTCAGTGTCTGGATTGGATCGTGTCACTGACCCTTTTAAAATTTGGGGCAGGGGTTTCTGGTGCATGGGCGTCAGATCCCATTATGATTGGAATATTTTTTTTGATGGCAGCCTTGATAATCCAGGGGCTGGGATAGATCTCCCCAATGGGATGAATCAGGCCTGCTGTATTGATTTCCATTTTTATATGGTGGGTTTTCATTATATCAAGGGTTTCTTCCACAAGTTCTCCATACCAGGGGCTTGTTTCATCAAAGTATTGGTTTGACTGGTTGAATTTCTTAACCACGTCCAAATGACCGGTGCTGTCACACCAGCCTGTTTTTATTGCCTGCTGAAGGGTAAGATAATATTTGGAGCACAAGGCCTGGATATCTCCGTTAAAGACTTTTTGCAGGGTTTTGTCGAATTCTTTTTCACTCTCGTTGATCAGGCAATGGGAATTATCAACAAGAAGGCCGTGGACCGATGCAATCAAAAAATCCCATTTCACGGCAAGGATATTTTCTTTAATCCAATGGTAGATCTCAGGCATAAATTCGATTTCAAGTCCTGTCAGAATATCTATCTTGTGCCCATATTGCTGCCGGGCCATGTCAATCTCATCCCTGTAGGCCTGGATCTGTTCCAGGTCCACGGCATAATAGGTTGGAAAGGGAAGGGGCATATGATCGGTAATGGCAATTCTGGTCAGCCCTTTTTTGATGGAAGATTTTACCATATCTTCAATGGTAGCAATGCCGTCTGAATAGTTTGAATGCATGTGGAAGTCGGAAGAAAAATCAATATTCACTGGTAAATTCCTTTGTCTATTAAGCAGCAGTTTCAGCCTGATCCTGAACTGGTTTTTTATAAAGTCCGGGGAAGAATATAAACAGGAATAACTGGTTTATCAATCCTGGTATAAAAATAATATTCTTGAAGTACTGCACCAGGTTAAATGTAAACAATTCAGATAAACGATTTGGAGGGAGAAATATGCTTGTAATCTCCATTGACTGTGGTGTAATATGCCCTATTCATTTGCTGCAGGCCCAAATTTTGAACATGTATTTAGAGCATATATAAGGACAGCCTCATGATCACGGAAACAGAAGAAAAATTACTCAGTTTCATCAATAAGGATGAACTGATTTGCCTGACCCGGGATTTAGTCAGGATTGATTCAGTGATTCGTCCTGAGAAAGGGAATACAGAGGCCGGGGTTGTGAGGTATATTTCGGACTGGATTTCCAGGGAACTGGGTGTTGAGCCCTTGATTGAAGAGGTAGTTCCGGGGAGGGAAAACATCATTGCAACGTTTGATTCAGGCCGGGCAGGACCCTGCCTTATGTTTGAAGGTCACACAGATGTGGTTTCCGAGGGCAATCCAGATCTCTGGCAGTATGATCCATTTGAGGGAAAGATTCTTGACGGGAAAATTTACGGCAGGGGATCCTGTGATATGAAGGCGGGCCTGGCAGTTAACCTGCTGACCGTCAAGGCAATGCTGAAATCCGGGGTTGAATACAAAGGCAGGATGCGGCTGGGTATTGTCTGCGATGAAGAGGATCTGATGCTGGGGATCCAGGATTATATTAAAAAAGGACATGCCGATGATGTGGATGCCTGTCTTGTGTCGGAACCCGAGGAAAATCAGCTTTGCATAAGCATGAAAGGGGCTTTGCGAGCCCTTGTCACAGTTAAGGGAAAAATGGCCCACGGAGCAATGCCTTTGGCCGGGATTAATCCCAGTATTCGCATGGCAAGGATTATTCTGGCTTTTGAGGCATTTGAAAAAGCAGAAATAAAAAAATGGGGCAGGGACGAATTCCTGGGATGGCCTTCGGTGACGTTTACCGTGGTACAGTCGCCACCGGTCGGGGAGACTCCCCAGTTGAATGTCATGCCTGCAGAATCCATGGCCTGTGTGGATATTCGAACCATTCCCAGCCAGAATCATGAAAAGATCAAGCAGCAGCTCCAGGGGATTCTGGACAAATTGGCTGCAGATGATCCTGATTTCCATGCACAGATCAAGTTTATTGCTGATAAGCCGGTGGTCAGCATGGAAAAAGATGAACCCATTGTCATGGTTGCAGCAGAGGCATACAAAGATATCACGGGCAAAGAACCGGTTTATAATGGGGTCCCCGGAGCCACTGACGGAACGTTTTTAAGGGATCTAAAGGGTATTCCCTGTCTGGTCAATGGCCCCGGCCCCAGGCATATGCCCCACCAGACAGATGAATATGTGGACATTGAAGAGCTTTTTGAATCTCTGAAGATTTATCTACTGTCCTGTTTTCGTTTTTTAAACAGGTTTTCTGATTAAATTGTATTTTAATTCAGAAAAAATAAAACAACTCGTAAATGAATTATGGAACAAGTATCCCAGAGGGCTTGTTTTCTATGTTCAAGCAAGCTGTTTGGTAGCAGGTTTGACTGAAAATTAAGTTTACTGCTACGCAAAAAAATTGCTTGACATGCTACTTTTTTCATTCTATGCATATCTATATCCTGTACTCTTATCTATAGTCGGATCAGAGTGAGCGGTTGTCTAAATAAAAAGGAAGCTAGTAACTACACTAATTTTAAGGAGGATTTACGATGAAGAAATTTTTGATTTTTTTGTTAGTCTCGACCCTGTTTTTCTTTTCCGGCAACAGCTTTGCTGCTACAAAAATCAAACTGGGTGTTGTAACCAAGCCGGGCAGTGCCCAGAATATTGCAGCTGAAAAATTCAAGGAGCTGATTGAGGAACGATCAAACGGCGCATTTGAGGTTAAAATCTATCACTCTGCATCCCTTGGTAATGAAACTGAGATTCTTCAGCAGGTTCAGATGAATACCATCCAGATGGGCATTGTTACAGGAGGGCCCTTTGATACCTTTAACCCAATTTCCAGGGTCATTAACTATCCCTTTCTTTTCAAAGATAATGCCCAGGCAGATGAAATCCTTGACGGTCCCCTGGGTACGCAAATACTTAAAAGCCTTGAAAGCTCAGATTTCAAAGGACTCAGTTTTTCTGAAAACGGTTTCAGAAACCTGACCAACAATAAACGTCCGGTTAAAAGCCCGGATGATATTAAAGGACTCAAGGTAAGGGTTATGGCTTCTGCCATCCACAAAGCCATCTGGAGCGCACTTGGTGCCAACCCCACACCCATGCCCTGGCCTATTTATACGGAACTGGAGCAGGGCGTAATTGACGGACAGGAAAACCCGCTATGGGTAATGGAAGTGTATAAATTTTATGAAATTCAAAAATATCTTTCCCTTACCCGTCATGTCTATTCCTATCACATCGACGTTGCATCCCTTAAATGGTGGAAAACTCTTGATAAAAACGACCAGGATATGGTCCAGAAGGCCATGTATGATGCAGCGGTATTCCAGCGTCAGGATAATAGATCCAAAGATGCCGGCCGTTTGAAACTCTTAAAGGAAAAAGGCATGGAAGTTGTTGAGAATCCAGATGTTGCAGCATTTCGAGCTAAAGTTGCAGACTTAAAGGATATGGACCTTTACCAGGATCCGGAAGTCAAAGACATGCTTTTGAAAATCATGGAAGCAGTTAAATAAGAGTCATTGATTCTTTCAGGGCTGACAGCTTTTATTCCCATGGCAGGTGTCAGCCCTGTTTATTTATTCTGGAGACCTTATGTTTAAAAAAACAAGTTTTCTTCTTAACCAATGGATAGAGTACCTGCTGTTCAGCCTGGGGTTTACCATGACCCTGCTGGTAGCTGTCCAGGTATTTTGCAGGTATGTATTGAATCAGTCTTTATTCTGGTCAGAGGAGCTTGCCCGGTTTCTTCTGGTCTGGTTGACTTTTCTGGGAGCGTCCTGTGCATATTATCGAAGGGCCAACCCCGGGGTTGATTTCCTCTATGTAAAAATGCCGTTTCTGTTGAAAAAAATTTCATCAATAATGACCCATCTGGTTTCCATGGGACTTTTCTTTGTCATGATTGTCTATGGATACCAGTTTGCCTATTTTGTACGTCTTCAGATCTCCCCGGCACTCCAGATACCCAAATGGATTGTCTTGAGTATTATTCCCATCAGTGGTGCTATTTTAATGTTCCATGCCGCAACCTTTCTGCTTGAGGAATTAAAGGAAAATTCAGATGACCACTGAAATACTGATTTTATCACTTCTTTTTCTGTTTGCCATCAATACACCCATTGCCATTGCCATTGGTGTCGCCTCTGTTGCGGCTGTACTGATCCAGGGTGATTTCAACCTGATGATGGTGGTGCAGCGCATGTTTGGAGGTACAGACTCCTTCCATCTCATGGCGGTTCCCCTTTTCATGTTTACCGGGACCATTATGGAGGCAGGAGGTATCAGCCGCAGGATAATTGATTTTGCCAATGCCCTTGTGGGCTGGCTTCCCGGTGGACTTGCAGCTGTGACCATTGTATCAGCCATGTTTTTTGCCGGTATTTCAGGGTCTGCAGCTGCGGATGCGGCTGCAGTGGGTGCTATTTTGATTCCAGCCATGAAAAAATCCGGGTATGACTCTGATTTTGCAGCTGCTGTACAGGCCTCGGGCGGATCAATCGGGGTGATCATTCCCCCTTCCATTCCCATGATTATATTTGGCTTTTTAACAGGTGCATCCATTGGTCAGCTTTTTGCCGCCGGTATTCTGCCAGGTATTCTCATTGGCTTTTCTTTGATCTGCGTTGCAACGTTAATTTCCTGGAAAAAAGGATATTCTTCAACAACATCCTTTTCCATGGAAAAAACCTGGATAGCCCTTAAGAGATCTCTGCTGGCAATGGGAGCCCCCATGATTATTCTGGGAGGAATCCTTTTTGGTATTTTCACTGCCACGGAATCAGCAGCAATTGCAGTTGTGTATGCCTTGGTGGTGGGCATGTTTGTTTATCGAAAAATCAAAATCAAAGACCTTGGTCCTCTGTTTATCAGTGGTGCCATCACATCTGCCATTGTTATGTTTATTATTGCCACTGCTTCTGTATTCAGCTGGATTGCAGCCATTGAAGACATCCCGGCACAGCTGGCAGGGACCCTGCTTGGGCTTTCTGAAAATCCAATAATCTTACTTTTGATGATCAATGTAATCCTGTTGATTGCAGGAACCTTTATTGAAACCACAGCCGCCTTAATACTGCTGGTACCAATGATAACTGCCATGGTTCCTGCACTGGGAATCGACTTAATACAGCTGGGTGTCATCGTTGTTACCAACCTGGCAATCGGCATGCTGACCCCACCAATGGGCATATGCCTCATTGTTTCCTGTTCCATATCCAAAGACAGTATTGGTGCCATCAGCAGACGTATCCTTCCTTTTCTGGGTATATTAATTGTGGATCTTTTGATTATCACCTTTTATCCTCCCATTACCATGTGGATGGCAAATTTGGTGGCAAAATAAAAAATTTCCATATTCCACCCATTTCCAGGTATTATTGGGCCAGACAATGACCAGCATTGGTGAAAACACTGACAAAAATATAAGGAGAAAAGTATAATGGGTCAAAGAAAAGTTACCATCCAGGATATAAAACAGGCAAAAAAGGATCATAAAAAAATAATTATGGTGACTGCCTATGATTATCCCTTTGGGTTAATGGCAGATGAAGCTGGAGTGGATATTGTTCTGGTGGGAGATTCCCTGGGAATGGTGGTCATGGGGCTTGACGGCACTATAGCCGTTACCATGGATCAGATGATACACCATATCCAGGCCGTGGTCAGGGGTTGTAAAAAAGCACTCATTGTCGGGGATATGCCCTTTATGAGTTATAATACTTCTGTACGGGAGGCCATTATCAATGCCGGGCGCCTGATGAAGGAAGGGGGATGTGATGTTGTTAAGCTTGAAGGTGGTATTGATTTTGCGCCTACGGTTCATGCCATTGTAAAAGCGGGAATCCCTGTCCAGGGTCATATTGGACTTACTCCCCAGACGGCAAGCGCCCTTGGCGGGTTTAAGATGCAGGGTAAAGATGCCCAGGCTGCAAAACGTATCATTGAGGATGCCAGGGCATTGGAAGAGGCCGGTGTGTTTTCCATGATCCTTGAAGCGGTTCCAGCACCCCTTGGAGAAATTATTGCACAGACCGTCAGTATACCGGTTATCGGCATAGGTGCAGGCAGCCAGGTGGACGGCCAGGTACTTGTGACCCATGATATGATCGGGCTGTTTGATAAGTTTGTACCTAAATTTGTCAAACAATATGCCCTGGTTAGACCCACAATCATTGACGCTTTAAAAACTTTTAAGGAAGAGGTAACAACGGAATCCTTTCCCGCTCCTGAGCACTCCTTTGGCATGCCTGATAAAACCCTGGAGGAGTTAAAAAAAATAATTGATTAGCCTGCATGGGATTGAAGGGAAAACTTTATTTTCGCACAAAGAATGCCGAAATTTTAACTAATTGTTTTTAAGAATAGATAGGACAACTTAACAAGAATATACGCAAAGTTTATTTTTGTAAAGGGTTGCTCAACTTAATTTTTTTGCAAAAACTTTTATTCATTATGCGATTATGTTATCGTCACAGAATGATAGATGTCATGTCAAAGGATTCAAACTAACAGGAGATAAAACCTTGCAAACCGAAGGGATAAAACAAGAAGCTTATAAGATATTAAATCAACTTTCGGATCAGGCCACCTGGGATGATCTGATGCACCTGATTTATGTCCGTCAAGCCATAGAAGCTGGTATAAAAGACAGCGACGAAGGTCGCACTATGGATGTCAAAGATGTCCGCAAAAAATTTGCTTTAACAAAATGAAAGTTCTCTGGACGGAGAACGCTATAGATCATCTTGCCAATATCTATGAATACATAGCGTTCAACTCTCCAACTTATGCGAGACATATGGTTGACAGGATCACCCGGCGTACTGAGCAGATAGCCGAACATAACTTGTCCGGTAGGAAGGTGCCTGAGTATGATGCCGAAGATATGGAACTTTTTTCAATCAAGATGCCCATCCGGACAGTGGGCGAATATTTGAAACGATGAAATTACACTCCACAAAAACCCTTGCGCAAAGCCTATAAACAAAACCCAAAGGCAATATCAGCCTGGTTAAAAGATGAACACCCAGCCATTGCCGTAAAATCAAAGAAAGAAAATGCTGAGATCCACTGGGGAGATGAGACAGGCCTTTGTAATGATAGCTATCATGGCAGAAGTTATGCCCCCCCCCGAGGGGAAACGCCAGCGATAAAAATACATCCAAGATGTCAGCGTATAAATTTAATTTCAACTGTGATCAATCAGGGCAAGATACGGTTTAAGGATACCCTGCAAGCCAAAGAAGTCATTGTCGGAGATGGTGAACGACGTAAGCGCTATATCCTTATTCTTTTGTTTCCTGTTCAGGGGATTCACGTCGGGTACAGCCCATAAAAGGGTCTGGGTAGGTGGTGAAGGGGGTTTTGAAATAAGTCCTTTGTAGTAGCTGAAAATTTCGCCTCAAATGTCTCAGATTTTTTGCCGGCATAATAAATAGATCCCTAGCATCCGATTCCAGGATAGAAATGTCGAACCTATGGTCTGAAAGGTCTGAAAATTTATTCTTGACTTTCTTTTCAATCTGAATCATAGTTTTTTGAATAGCATTCGAATAGTGAATGTTATTAAGTGTGTTTTTAAATTCACTTTACCATAACAGGTATTTATCGCTGTTCAAAAGATGAATGAAGACAGATTATGGGAACAAAAGAAAGACGCGCCCAGGAAAAACAGCTCCGGTTGAATCAGATTATAGATGCCGCACGCCAGCTTTTGTTCTCCCATGGCATCGATCATATTTCCATCAGTAAAATCGCCAAGCAAGCAGAGCTTGGCGTAGGCACCATCTATTTTTATTTCAAAAACAAGGAAGAAATTTTCATCGCCCTTCAGGAAGAGGGGTTAAGACTGTTTTACGAGATGATAGTCCCCGTCAGGGAATCGGAGACCATCACCTGTGATGAAAAACTCAGGCAGATTGGGACAATATTTTATCGGTTCAATCTTGAATATAAAGAGTACTATGACATTCTCAATTTTTTTCTGTCATCATCCAAGGAGTTTTTCGAACCAAAAGTGAAAAACAAGATTGACATGTCCGGATCCAAAATTTTTGATCTGATCGAATATGTCATCCTTGAAGGTATACAGACTGGTGAACTCAACAAAATAGATGCAAGGAAGTATGCCATCCTATTTTTTGGCACTCTGCATGGAATAATGCAGCTTAAAAAACTTGAAAAAACTGCACTGGCCGGTATAAATTACCGGGATGTTTTTTACTTCACCATTGATCGGCTGATCCAAGGGATCGCTATAGAGAATGGAACTAAAAAAGGAGGATACCATGACAGATAAGATGACCGGCGGTCAAATCATCGCAAAAATGCTTAAAGCAGAAGGAGTAGACACCTTTTTCGGAATTATAGACGGAACTTATCTACAGTTATTCGCCCACATGGTAGAAGAAGGCATGGAGATGATTTCTCCGCGCCATGAAGCTGTGGCCGCTCACATGGCAGGTGCATACGCCAGGCTGACCGGCAGGCTGGGGGTCTGTATTGCCAGTAACGGTCCGGGTGTGGCCAACATGTTGGCCGGTGTGGCCGTGGAAAATACCGAAGGAAACCGGGTTCTGCTGATTACAAGTTCCCGGCGCACTGGTATTGCCAGACCTGACCGAGGCGGTGCCTATCAATGTTTCAACCAATCAGAAGCCATTGCTTCCATGGCCAAATGGTCTGCCTCCTGTGCTTATACAGAGCGGATACCCGAGTTACTCCGCCAGGCATTACGTGAAAGTTATAATGGGCGGCCGGGTGTGGTGCATCTGGATGTGCCCGAAAATTTGATAAACAGTACAGGACCTGCAGTTCCCATTCAAACCCCAGCCCAGTATCGGCGTATCGATTCTGTGTCACCTTTGCCCGAACAAGTGGATAAGGCGGCTCAATTGCTGGCCAACGCACGGTTTCCAATGCTCCATGCAGGCAGCGGGATCATCCACTCACAAGCCTTTAAGGAACTCAGGCAGGTGGCAGAGCTTTTACACGCACCAATTACCACATCCTGGGCTGCCCGTGGCGTAATGGATGAACGCCATCCCCTAGTCTGGCCTCTGGTGCACATTGAGGCCAGTACGGCATTGCGCAATTCAGCAGATATCTGTCTTTGCCTTGGATCTGACCTGGGTGAGACCGACTGGTGGGGCAAGGCCCCCTATTGGGGGAAACAGGCGGACCTGGCATTTATCCAGGTGGACATTGATGAGACACGCCTGGGACGCAACCGGCCTGTAAACTTAGGTATCATCAGTGATGTCAAACTATTTTTACAGCAGCTTTTCGAGGAACTCAAACCATTGCAATCAATCATGGATCTTGACCTGCGCAGGAGTAAGGCCGCTGACCTGACAAAAGGAATTGAAGTGGACCGGGCCGAGTTGGATCAGATCCTGCAAAGCCCTTCTGAAGGCATGATTTCAGGTCATGTTCCGCAAATCTGTCGGGAAATCTTTGACGAGGAAGCCGTGGTGGTGTTTGACGGAGGCAACAGTGCAGTATGGGGGAACTTTTACACCCCTATCTTTACCCCGAACACCCAGTTGGGCACACCCCACATGGGTCACCTGGGTGCGGGAGTGGGCCAGGCTCTGGCTGCCTGTATAGCACGACCGGAAAAAAAGGTATACTGCATCATAGGTGACGGTGCCATGGGGTTTAACATGCAGGACATTGAGACTGCTGTGCGCAACAATCTTGCACCTGTTTTTCTGGTGATGAACGACAGGCAATGGGGCATGGTTAAAATTAACCAGATGGTTGCCTTGGAACCGGTTAAAGAGATGTTTACCATGGCTCTGGGACCGGATAAAACCGGTACCATCAACACTGATCTCGGTGAAATCGCATGGGACGATCTGGCCCGGTCCATGGGTGCTTTCGGCGCCCGGGCTGACAGCCCGGAAGCCTTGCGCATAGCCATCGGCCAGGCCCTGTCATCGGGTATCTGCGCTGTAATCCAATGCAACGTTGATCCGGCTGCCCATATGTTTGCCCCGGGCTTGATGCATTTCAAGGCCATGCACCAGGAACCCGAAGGTGAATGACCCTGAACCCTGTCAGGCGGATTCATAAACTCACAAGCTTCTACCCTTTTCATTTAGGAGGATACGATGTACCAGGAATTAAAAGGAAAAACTGCTTTAGTCACCGGTGCCGGCAAAAAAACAGGCATCGGGTATGCCATCTGTAAAAAACTTGCCGGTTGCGGCTGCCACATCATTGTGGCGGACATCGGCAAAGCTGATAATTACAAATGTGATGTCAATACAGGGTCCGAGGACGAGATGGACCGTATAGCCCGGGATTTGGAGAAGAAGTTTGGTGTCAGGACCCTTGCCCTTCCCCTGGATGTCACTGACACAAAAATGGTAGACCTGGCGGCCGACATTGTCCGGGAATCTTTTGGCCGGATCGATATCCTCTGTAACAATGCCGGAGCCACATTCGGTGTTCCCAACGGCATTCATACCTATGATGAATCCGCTTGGATAAAAACCATTGATGTGAACCTTCACGGTGTTTTTCGCGTATCAAAGGCCTTTGTCCCACTCATGCAGGAAAAAGGCGGCAGTATAATCAATACCGCTTCCCGGGCCGGCAAGGTGCCGCCGCTTTTCAACGGTGCATATGCCGTTTCCAAGGCAGGCGTTATCATGCTGACCAAAGTCATGGCCAAAGAACTGGCAGGTATAAAAATCAAGGTCAATGCCGTTTGCCCGGGCCAGATTATGACTGATCTGGAACGCTGGCGGTTCGATCTGGAAGCCCAGTTCCTGAAAACCACTGCGGAAGAACAGAAAGCAAAGATGTGTGCCACCATCCCCATGAACCGGATTGGTGATCCAGAAGAAGTGTCAGATGTGGTAGCTTATTTGGCTTCGGAACAATCATCATATATCACCGGGCAGGCCCTCAACGTTTGCGGCGGCCAGGTGATGGAATTATAAGGAGAAGGATCTATGAATCCGGCCTTAATTGACCAGGTCAGGCTTAATTTTAATCCGACCGGCATTGCCATCATCAACGGCGCCATCGGCCTGATGATGCTCGGTGTGGCCCTGGAACTGAAGGTTGATGATTTCAAACGGATTATCGTAAGTCCCAAAGCACCTTTGATCGGCCTTCTGGCCCAATTTCTCCTTTTGCCTGCCTTCACTTTCCTGCTGATCCTGATCATCAGGCCCCATCCGTCCATAGCTCTCGGGATGATGCTGGTGGCAGCCTGCCCTGGCGGAAACCTGTCCAACATCATGACGTATCTGGCCAAAGGAAACTGCGCGGTCTCCATCAGCATGACTGCTGTCTCCACGGTTGCCGCAATTATCATGACACCTTTGAATATCTCCTTGTGGGGTGGCATGAACCAGGACACCGCGGCTATTCTACAGCAGGTGAGCCTCAATCCCACGGATGTTTTTATTACTGTTTTCGGTATTTTAGGGATTCCCCTGACCGTGGGAATGCTCATCGGCCATTACCTGCCTTCTCTGTCCCGAAAAATTAAAAAACCATTCAAAATATTCTCTTTTGTTTTTTTTATCATCATTGTGGCGGGTGCTCTGGCTGCCAACTGGCAGAATTTCATTAATTACGTCGGTATCGTCATTCTCGCCGTGCTGCTTCACAACGCCCTGGCCCTGAATACCGGGTACTGGTCAGGAAAAATTGCCCGCCTACCTGAAAGAGACTGCCGTGCGGTCAGTATCGAAGTCGGTATCCAGAATTCGGCCTTGGGATTGGTCCTGGTGTTTAATTTCTTTGACGGCCTGGGCGGCATGGCCATACTTGTTGCCTGGTGGGGAATCTGGCATATCATTGCCGGCCTGATCACCGCATTTGTATTTACCCGCAGACCCCTTCCGGCTGAAGAGGTAGTCCATGAGCAATCCGGCGTTTAAAGGCAAGGTTGTTATCATCACGGGCGGTGCCAGCGGCATAGGCCTTGCCGTGGCCCGGCAGTTTGCCAGAGAAGGAGCTGCGATTGCCCTGCTGGATATGGAGGTTTATCCGGCTTACAGCAGTTACGCATCCTGTTTGCTAAATGCACACTATCTATTGGCAGTTACCACCCGGATCTGCACGCGGCTGTCATATACCTTGAGGTGACAATGGAGTATAAGAATCGGAGAAACGGCACTAAGTCATTTTAATTTGTCATAAGTGTTGTTTAAAGTCGTCCACACCGGGTGGATCTCCAGACAACCGATCGGACATTTCCGGTTTTCAATTCCCTGAAGATTTTAAGCTATAATGATTATTATCAAAGTATGGGTAAAGGCATCAACCAAAAAGCAGTTAAAGAATATTGCTGAGATTATCTTAGAAATCAATAAGAAAATCAAAGTATGATTCTGGAAAGCTGGTTACACGCAGGGCAGCCTCACTCACCAAACATTTAATTCCAGGTATGGGTATTGGTTATGATGTGATGACTTACGTTGGGCTCCAGCGTTTCCTTTATCATCGCCAGAGAGAAGAAATACGTTCGGCGCTTCTCCATGAACACGGGATATCAGTATCCTCAGGAACGATAAGCAATTTGGCAAAGCTTTTTTTAGGATATCTGCGGGAACTCCATAATAGCCGTTCTGATCGACTTCAAGACGCAATGGCCAATGACGGTGGTTGGCCGCTCCATATTGACGCCACCGGTGAAGATGGTAGAGGCACAATGCTCGTTGCATTTTCCGGCTGGCGGCACTGGGTACTCGGCTCTTGGAAGATTCCGGCCGAAAATGCCGATGCTATTTTACCGTGTCTTAAAATATCTCAAACGTCTTCACCGCATTCTCGGACCGGTTGAATCCGAAGTTCCTTTCCAACAGACTGTTCGGCGCCTACGCTCCCGTGCCGTGCTACTCAATGACTTGAGAGATGCTTTGCGACTTTTACCTAAAAAACCCAAAAACGGTTATAAAATGAGATTCGCCTCGTGGATCGGACAAACAACATACTTGAAAGGTTCTTTCGTGGGATGAAACAAAAAGAACGACGTCGTAGCGGCAGAAAAATATTAACTCAGGACTTTGAGCATTTGCCGCCTGAAGCGGCCTTGGTTTACAATTTAAAATGTGCAGATTATGTTTCAATCGTTTGTGGATCTCTTGATCGTCTTCATGACGTTTTTTCTGAAATGGATATGAGTAAAGTAAGTAAAAACGGAGATGTCAAAAGTCGCACCGATTACTACTCAAATATAGAGGCTCCAAGAATTGAAACAGCATCACTTCCGACAAAAGATCGGAAGTTAATCAGAACGGATCAGATGCAGCAACGGATTGCTGCAGCAGCAAAAAGCCGGGTGCCACATTATGCCCCTTAAACAACTTTTGTCTATAATCCAACCGAATTTTGACGCTGTAGATTTTTTGACTAAGACTAATCAAAAAGGGGAAAGTTGGGAAGGATACGTTCTACACCAATAGACCTCCTTCCCAACCTCCAACAGGATATAGATATCCAATATCAATCTGATACAAACCAGCAAATGCAAGGTAACAGGCCGGAACGGGTTTTGTCCAATCCAGGGAACGGAAGACCTGTCTGGAAAAAACAAACAGCCTGTTTGTAAATAAAACTTTGCCTAGACTAGAGCCTTTCAAAGATAGCTGCAGCACCCATGCCACCACCAATACACATGGAAACAACTCCGTATTTTCCATTTACCTCTTTAAGGTTGGCAAGGCAGGTTGCTGTGAGCTTGGCACCGGTACATCCCAGGGGATGCCCCAGGGCAATGGCTCCGCCATGGATATTGATTTTGTCCATGTATTTTTCAAGGCCCAGTTCCCGGATGCAGTAGAGGGCCTGGGAGGCAAAGGCTTCATTGATTTCATAGATATCAATGTCATCAATGGTAAACCCTGCCTGTTCAAGTACCTTGGGGATGGCATACCTGGGACCCACACCCATTTCATCGGATTTGCACCCAATGGTGGTATAGGCAACCAGCCTTGCAATGGGTTCAAGACCCAGTTCCTCACATTTTTCTTTGGAAGCAATAATGGTGGCGGCTGCCCCGTCCGTTGTCTGGGACGAATTGCCGGCTGTCACGCTTCCTGCAGCTGAAAAAACCGTTCTGAGCTTGCCAAGACCTTCGGGGCTTGATTCCCGGATACCGTCATCATGTTCCACAATAAATTGTTCTTTTTTGTAACTGCCGTCTTCCTGTTTTACATATTTAAAGGCAGGGGTGGGAACAATTTCAGTGAACAGCCCGTTATCCCTGGCAGCTGCTGCTTTGGCCTGGGATTTGGCAGCAAATTTGTCCTGGTCTTCCCTGGATACATTATATCTTGAGGCCACGTTTTCTGCTGTTATGCCCATGGAAATATACATTTCAGGGTTTGTTTTTGAATAGTCGGGATGGGGGCGGGGAAGGTTTCCTCCCATGGGAACAAAGGTCATGGACTCAACACCTCCGCCCATAGTGATGTCTGACCATCCCATCTGTACCCGGGCAGATGCCAGGGCAATGGCTTCAAGGCCCGAGGCACAGAACCGGTTTACGGTTGCACCGGAAACACTGTCTGGAAATCCTGCCATTTTTGCGGCAACCCGGCCCAGGTTAAGACCCTGTTCTGCTTCAGGGAAAGCACAGCCCAGCATGACATCATCTATATGTTCAGGCTTCAGGTTTTTGGTTTTTTCAACCGCAGTTTTCATGATAAAGGTAGCAAGTTCTTCCGGTCTTGTCTGGTTGAACAAGCCTCTTTTCTGTTTGCAGCCCGGGGTACGGATTGATTGAACTATATATGCGTCTCTCATTTGGGTCCTCCTTTAATTTCTGAGCGGTTTGCCGGTTTTCAGCATATGGTCGATTCTTGCAATGGTTTTTTCTTCCCTGCAGAAATCAACAAAGGCTTCACGTTCAAGTTTCAGGATGGTGTCTTCATCCACTTCTGTGCCGACATTTACATCACCGCCGCTCATAACATATGCGATCCGTTTTGCAAGGAATGCATCGTGTTCGCTCATGAATTTTCCATTGAGCATGTTGTAAATTTCTGCATTAACCATTCCCTGTCCGGCATTGCCAATTACTTTTAAAGGCTGTTTGGCAGGGGGAACATATCCGTCATCCACCATTTTTAATATTTCTTTTTTGGCTTCGCCAATGAGGTTGTCACGGTTGAACACAATGCGGTCTGCCAGACCCAGGAATCCATTTCCCCTGGCCTGGGCAGCTGACATGGAAACCGCTGCCATACCGATTTTCATGAATGCCGGTACAAAGAGTTTGGCCAGATCAATATCCTTGGCTGTTTTACCGGGAAGGGCAGTTACATATTTTTTCCACAGATTCATGCACCCGCCGCCTGCAGGCAGAAGACCCACACCGATTTCAACAAGGCCCATGTAAAGCTCTGAGTGGGCTACCATTCGGTCGGCACCCAGGCAGACTTCACAACCTCCACCCAGAGTCATCCCATAGGGAGCTGCCACCACAGGGAAAGCTGAGTATCTGGTGGCCTGGATTCCATCCTGGCCTTTTTTTAATAAGGCTTCAATTTCCACATATTTTTTATCATGACAGAGCTTTGAGAAAAATAACAGGTCTGCTCCGGCTGAAAATGCCCCCGGCATTCCACCGGCTTCATTTCCAATTACCAGGCCGGCACCGTTTTTATCCACATAATCCAGACCTTTGGAAATGGAATCAATAATTTCACCGTTCATGGCATTCATCTTGGTATGGAATTCAAAACAAAAGACATCATCCCCGATATCCACCAGGCTGGCAGATGCGTTTTCCATAACTATCTTGTTATTACCCTTGGCAGCGGCAATGGATACCATTGATTTGGAAACAGGAATGGGTTTGTACTGGCTGGAAGCAAAGTCATAAAAATAATTTATCCCGTTTTCCAGTTTGTAAAAACAGGTATTTCCCTTGTTCAGCATCTCCTGCACATTGGCTGGTATGTCCAGGCCGTCTGCAGTCATTCTTTCCACTGCTTCTGCAATCCCGTATGCATCCCACAGCCCAAAGGG
>JAOZST010000191.1:0-7260 GCA_029939535.1 Desulfobacteraceae bacterium
GAATTTAAAGCCATAGGCAAGGCTGTCTGGCAGATTTATCAGGAAGCATGAGATGATATTCAAAGGGATGAAAACATGGAATTGACATCCCTGGGGTATTTGGCTAATAACAGATGTAAATAAAAATGAATCCGGGAAAAGTGGTCCCGTTAAATAGCGGTAATATAGAGTATTGAAAGGGAAAAAATTATGATCAGAGCAAATGAGAATTTTAATAAATTAAAGGCATCCTACCTGTTTTCAGATATCCGCAAAAGGGTGGATGAATTTCAAAAGGAAAATCCAGATGCCAATGTTATTCGACTGGGTATAGGGGATGTGACCCGGGCATTGCCTACTGCAGTGATCCAAGGATTCCACCAGGGCGTGGATGAAATGGCTGCTGATGCAACTTTTCGGGGCTATGGCCCGGAACAGGGATATGCCTTTTTGCGGGAAAAAATAGCTGCCCATGATTTCCAGGCCAGGGGGGCTGATATTTCAGCTGATGAGATTTTTGTGAGTGACGGTGCCAAATGTGATACTGGAAATTTTCAGGAATTGTTTGCCAGTGATATCAAGGTTGCCATACCTGATCCTGTGTATCCAGCCTATCTGGATACCAATGTCATGGCCGGCAGGACCGGTGGCTTTGAAAACGGCAGATACAGGGATATCGTATACATGGACTGCCTCAGAGAGAATAATTTCATGCCTGAATTTCCCCGGGAAGAAGTGGATCTAATCTATCTTTGCTTTCCCAACAATCCCATTGGCTCCACAGCAACAAAATCGGAATTAAAAGCCTGGGTGGATTATGCAAAGGAAAACAAGGCTCTGATCCTGTTTGATGCTGCCTATGAAGCATTTGTCCGTGATGATTCTCTGCCCAGGAGCATCTATGAAATTCCTGGAGCCAAAGAGGTCGCAGTTGAATTCAGAAGTTTTTCCAAGACAGCCGGGTTTACCGGAACCCGCTGCGGTTTTACCGTGGTGCCCAAAGAGTGTATGATCTTTTCTTCAACAAATGAAAAGATTTCCCTTCACAGTCTGTGGCACCGCCGCCAGAGTACAAAGTTCAACGGGGTTTCCTATCCTGTCCAGAAAGCTGCAGAGGCAATATATTCCCAGGAGGGTCAGGTCCAGGTAAAACAATTGATCGATTCTTACCTGAATAATGCCGACATTATCAGGAAAACCATGTCCTCCCTTGATTTTTATTGTCTTGGAGGTAAAAATTCTCCCTATATATGGATAGACGGCAAAGACAGAGATTCCTGGAGCTTTTTTGACCTTCTGCTCAACAAGGCTTCGGTGGTGTGCACCCCTGGCGCAGGGTTTGGTCGATGCGGTAACCAATATATAAGAATTTCCGCTTTTAACAGCCTGGAAAATGTGACCCTTGCCATGGAACGGGTGAAAGATGCATTATCCTCAAGGTCAAACCTGCAATGAATCATTTTTTCAATGTAAAAAACCTTGAAGAGGTTTTTTCCCTGGTAAGGGAATTCCCGGCAGTGGATATAGAAACCATTGATGTGGGGGATGTCTGTTCCAGAATACTGGCAGCAGATTTGATTGCTCCAAAAGACATGCCAGGATTCAGGCGGGCCACCATGGACGGATATGCAGTTCAGTCAGCTTCTTCCTTTGGTGCTTCAGAGTCCAGCCCTGCCTGGCTTGAAATCGCTGGCACCGTCCCCATGGGCAGGGTGCCGGATTTTTCCCTGGCCAGGGGAGAGGCAGCCAGAATATCTACCGGTGGTATGCTGCCCCGGGGAGCGGACAGTGTTGTCATGGTGGAACATACCGAGGCAGTGGATGAGACATCCGTGGAGATATACAAGAGTGTGGCGCCTCTCCAGAACGTTATTGATGCTTCCGAGGATTTTGCCAAAAACAATATTGTGCTGGAATCCGGGGTCTTTATACGGCCCCAGGAGGCAGGACTTGCGGCAGGTCTGGGGTTTTCTGAACTGCCTGTTTATCAGAGGCCAAAGGTTGGTATTATTTCTTCAGGGGATGAAATCATTCCCATTACACAGGAACCCGGTCCCGGGAAAATCAGGGATATTAACTCCTATACCCTGGCAGGGTTTGTGGAACAGGCCCATGCCCTGCCCATTCGATACGGTATTGTCAAGGATGATCCCATGGCCCTTAAAAAAACCAGTGAAAAGGCCCTTGAAGAAACCGATATGGTTTTGATCTCCGGTGGCAGTTCCGTTGGCACACGGGATTATACACTGGATGTTCTTTCTTCCCTGCCGGACACCCAGGTCCTGGTGCATGGGATGTCAATAAGTCCAGGCAAACCCACCATCCTTGCCAGAAGCGGTAATAAACCGGTATGGGGCCTTCCCGGTCAGGTGGTCTCAGCCATGGTGGTACTGAAAATTGTGGTAATTCCCTTCTTAAATCAGCTCCGGGGATATAAAAAACCTGTTCAACAGATAAGGATTCCAGCCAGGCTGACCAGGAATGTCTCTTCTGCCCAGGGCAGGAGGGATTTTTTGCGGGTAATACTTGAAAATGACAATGGGCAGATGCTGGCCCGGCCGGTTCTGGGTAAATCAGGGCTGATCAGGACCATGATCCATGCAGATGGCCTTCTTGAAATCGGGGAAAATGTGGAAGGCCTTGAAAAAGACACCATGGTTGATATCATTTTGTTATAATCAGCAAAATTCCATAAAAATAAAGCATATAAAGATTAAAACTAAAGAGCAGAGCAAATGAATTCAAAAAGAAACGTATATCTGGACATGAAGAGTATTGAAGAGGCAAAGCAATGCCTTTTTGACCATTTTAAAGATCATGTCACTGATGTTGAAACCATTGATGTGGTAAAATCAAAGAACCGGGTTCTGGCAAAACCTGCAGTGGCTGCTATCTCTTCTCCCAATTTTCACGCCGCAGCCATGGATGGTATCGCCCTGGATGCTAAAGATTCCTTTGGGGCCAGCCAGGATGTCCCGAAAACTCTTGTTCCCCGGGAAAATGCCTTCTGGGTCAATACCGGCCACGTCATGCCCCAGGGCACCAATAGTGTTATCATGATTGAGCACCTTAATATACTGGACAACAAACACATTGAAATTGAGTCCCCTGTTTTTCCCTGGCAGAATGTCAGGAAAATGGGAGAGGATATCGTGGCCACCCAGCTTTTATTCCCCCGGGGTCATAAGATCAATTCCTATTCCCTTGGGGCTCTTTTGTCCGGGGGTATTTTCCAGGTTTTGGTGTATAAACAGCCCAGGGTTTTGATCATCCCCACCGGGTCTGAACTCAAACAATGGCAGGAGATCCAGCCAAAAACCTTTACAGCCGGAGATGTTGTGGAATCCAATTCCACGGTTCTGGGGGGGCTATGCCAGGATCATGGGGCAGGGTTTGACATTCATCCCATGCTCAGAGATAATTTTGAAACCATTCGCCAGGCAGTGGCAGACGCAACCTCGGGTGATTACGATATGGTCTGCATTATCGGCGGGTCATCTGCAGGGTCTGAAGATTTTGCAAAGCCTGTGATCTCTTCCCTGGGCCGGGTTTATGTCCATGGGGTTACCATGATGCCGGGCAAACCGGTTTTGTTTGGAGAAATTAACCAGAAGCCAGTTTTTGGAATTCCAGGATATCCAGTGTCTGCCATTGTTGCCTTTGAGTTGTTTGCCGGACCTCTGCTGCTCAGGATGCAGCAACTGCCCGATCTTGATGTCCAGTCAGCCCAGGTGTCTCCTGTTAGAAAAATGGCCTCTAAATTGGGCCAGGAAGAGTTTGTGAGGGTTAAAATAGGTTCTGTGGACGGGGAGTTAATTTCATCCCAGCTGTCCAGGGGATCGGGCAGTATCACCACCCTTACCGAGGCGGACGGCGTTATCCGGATTCCCAGGCATGTTGAAGGAATTCCTGAAAAAGAAAAAGTCCAGGCCCATTTGCTGAAACCCCTTTCTGCCATTGAAAATACAATTGTTATCACAGGTTCCCATGACAATACCCTGGATGTCCTGGCGGATCAGATCCGGCAGGGGAATTCCCAGGTCAGTATCTCTTCAAGCCATGTTGGAAGTATGGGTGGATTGATGGCCCTTAAAAAAGGGGGTTGCCATATGGCTGGTGCCCATCTTTTGAACCCCCAGGACGGCAGTTATAATATTTCATATATCAAAAAACACCTGGCAGACCATCCAGTCCGGGTTGTCAATTTGGTCATGAGGGAACAGGGTTTGATTGTACCCAGGGGAAATCCTGAAAATATTGAATCCATTGAAGACTTGAAAACCGGAAGGCTGACGTTTATAAACAGGCAGCCAGGTTCAGGCACAAGAATTTTATTTGATTACAAGCTGGGGCAATTGGGCATAAACCCGGAAGACATTCTGGGATATGAAAATGATGAGTATACCCACATGTCGGTGGCTGTGGCTGTCCTTTCCGGCCGGGCCAATGCAGGTCTGGGTATAAAGGCGGCCGCAAATGCCCTTTCCCTGGATTTCATTCCAGTGATCACGGAATCCTATGATTTGATTATTCTGGAACGCTTTTTCAACTCTTCCAAAATCCAAACCCTTTTGAATATCATTGCCACTGATGATTTTAAAGACAGGGTAACTGCCCTTGGCGGATATGGGGTGGAAAAAACAGGCCAGATCCTTTTTTCAACTTTGACATAAAAAAGGGCATCAAAGATTATCTCTTTAATGCCCCATTTTTATAAATGAGTATGTCCGGAAAAAAAATAGATTTTTTTCGGACTTTGTTTAAGTTTTAATAGGGGTGAAGTTCAACCCTTCTGTTTAAAGAACGTCCGAAATCAGTACCGTTCAGGGCAACAGGCTGCTGGTATCCATAACCGGTTGTGGCCAGTCTGTTTCTTAAAATTCCTTTTCCCACCAGATAAGCGGCAACCGCATTGGATCTTCTCAGGGACAGATCCATGTTATAGGCTTTGGTTCCCACATTGTCCGTATGTCCCTGGAGTTCAACACTCATGGCAGGATTTTTTTTCAGGATTACAACCACTTCGTCAAGTCTGGGATAGGCAGCAGCCTTAATCACGGCCTTGTCAAAATCAAACAATACATGGTCAAGGGTCCAGCAGCCCACTGCATTTACTTTGGCTCCAACTGGAGTTCCAGGGCATTTGTCTTCATCATCGTAAACACCATCACCATCGGAATCTTTTCTTTCCACTTTTGCTACAGGCTTGGGTGCAGCTGGTTTTTTCTTTAGGAATGCTTTTTCAACAAAAGCGGCCATGCCGGCACCGGTCATGACCTGATCAGCGGTTGAATAAAAACCGCAGTCTCCGATGTTGGCGATTTCCTGGAGCAGGGCCTTCCCTACAGGAGATTCACCCACCTGAATGGGATAGAAGCAGACAGAAGAACCATATTTGTCCTTCAGGGCCTGGGCATTATTAAGGGTTGCATTCATGTCCAGGCCATCGCTGATAATGACCACTGCATTGTGGATTCCGGAAAGACCGTCAAGGTCATCCTGTACCGCATCCAGAGCTTTGCCCAGGGGACTCCACCCGCCTGGT
Organism: Desulfobacteraceae bacterium; assembly: GCA_029939535.1. Classification (GTDB taxonomy): domain Bacteria; phylum Desulfobacterota; class Desulfobacteria; order Desulfobacterales; family Desulfobacteraceae; genus NBML01. The sequence continues at coordinate 5,525 of JAOZST010000191.1, forward strand.
TTGGTAATGTATAGTAACTTTTCGTTCATGGTCTTGGTGTCATATTTTTCCATGCCGTAAAAGAGTTCAGTATGATTTTTAGAAACCTCAGGGGCATGGCCAAAACTTCTTAATCCTGCAGTCTGGCCCAGTTCCGGAATGGTCAGGTTCAGGCGCTCTGTAATGGCAGTGGCTGTGGTGAATTTTGAAACGTTTTTGCAGGAATATCTCATGGAACTTGAGGCATCAAGTACAACAACGAAATTATCCACCTTTGACTCGTACATATTGGTGTCAAATTTTTCAGCTGAAAATGATGCAAGACCTGCTGGTTCTTTTACTGCACATCCAAACAAAAAAAGGAAGGCAATTGCAGACAGTACACTTTGTACTAATAATTTTTTATTCATTTTTTTCTCCTTTTGGTTAAACATATGGTTTTATTGATGTAAGAATACTTAAAAATATTTGGAACCTTGAATAAATACACTTATTACTATTACAGGAGAATAGGAATGAAATCAACTGTTCTTTTGCTAATTTTCCGGTTCCAGTTCAAACTTCAGAGTTCAGTTCTTTTTTCAGGGCAACAGCAAATTTTTCAATGGTATAGGGCTTTTTGATATATTGTCCAACCCCCATATCCAATGCCTCTTTTACCTGTTGGGTTTCAGGAAGGCCGCTGACAATAACAGTTTTCTGGGCCGGGTTGATTTTCAGCACCTTTTTATAAGTTTCAAGGCCGTCCATACCGGGATTCATTTTCATATCAAGGATGATCAGGTCCACTGGCTGGGTTTTTAAAAATAACAGGGCTTTTTCACCACTGTCCACGGCAAAGGGGATATATCCAAGTATTGTAAGGCATTCCTGTGTGATTTTTCTCTGCCTTTTATTGTCATCAATCACCAGAATGGTTTCATTGTTTCCATGAAATGACTCCAGCTGAAAATCGTCAAGATTTTTTTTGGGCATGTCCCGGGTCCCTGGAAAATAGATATCAAACCGGGTGCCCTCATGTTTTTCACTAAAGACCTGAATATACCCCTGGTGATCCCTGACTGTATTCCAGACAACGGAAAGTCCAAGCCCTGATCCGCTTCTCCCCATTTGTTTTTTTGTGTAAAAGGGCTCAAAGATCTTGTTGATATCCGGTTTTTTGATTCCCTCTCCATTATCACTCACACGCAAGATCACATATTCGCCCTCCTTGATTTCATCATGCCCTGAAATTGGCTGATCCACTTGAATTGATTGATCCAAAGACAGGTTGAAAGTCTCAACCGTTACTCTTCCCTTTTTATCCATTGATTCAACAGCATTCATCACAAGATTCATTATTATTTTGGAAATATGTGATTCAGACCCTTTGAGATTCAGGAGTTCGTCTTCCAGACTGGTTTGAAAAGATATCCCAGGGAACTCCCTTTCAAGTCTAAGGTGGGCAGAACTGCGAAAATATGCATGAACAACTTTATTAAGGTTTACTATACTTGTCTGATATACTCCCCGCCGGGAAAGTGCCAAAAGATCCTGTACTATATCAGCGGCCTGGAGTCCTGAACCATGCATGAATGAGATAGATTCCCTCAGGGGATTGTCCTTTTCAAGCTGCAGCAATAGTAATTCAGGGTAGGACACAAGGCCGGAGAGAATATTGTTCAAGTCATGGGCCACGCCACCTGCTACAATGCCGATGAGTTCCATTTTCTCAGCCTTCTTAAGTTTCTCTTCCAGTTCTTTGATCCTGGAAATAT
>JAOZST010000192.1:0-7233 GCA_029939535.1 Desulfobacteraceae bacterium
AAAATAGTTACACTTATGGTTGTGAGTGCTTCCACAACATGTTTTTTCCGGGTATATGTCATAATTCTCTAAAACATCTGTTTGATACGGCCAGATCAAAATTCTAAATCCGAGATTATCACCAGCATGGGATATGCAGAATAAAGACCAAACAATTTTAAAAAACAGGACAATAATATTATTTCATTTTTTTTCTGCTATATTCAAAAGCACCAATATCTATTGCACCATCACTTCGCCTTGGAATAGCAGTGGAAAATGGGGATGGAACAAATTTTACTTTTGCAGGCAATCTTCTTACACCCGTATTAATCAGCAAAGACCCCATCCTGGGCTGGAAAACATGTTTACCAGTTCCCATAAACTGTTCGTACCCGCCCTGATAACTGTTTAAAAAACTTTGAGTTTGTGCCCCATAGGAAAACAAATTCCTTTCGCCAATGACACTGCCACTGCCGAACCATATGGTTTTCCTGCCAAGCATGACATTGTTTTTAAGAATGGCTTTGCAATCAAACCGATTAACATACAAAAAACCTTCCTCGGTATTTATCTTTGAGATCACGGTATTATTGAAAAAATAAAGTTTGCCCGACCGGCTTCCCAGTATTTTTTTGTTCTGGCCCACAAGGTCTCCTCCAAAAAGAATCATTTTTGGATTTTTAATACTTTTGCCATGGGTAATAAAATTACCGTATACAAAGGCATCCTGTTTTTTATATCTAAGATTTTCAACCAGATCAATTTGGCGACTCATCCCTCCTGCAATCCAATTATATCTGATTACAACTACATTACTCCTATCCTTTATATTGTTTCCATCTGAAAATAACTCCCCAAAATAATTAAATTCAATAAAGGTTTTGCGCGCCTGGATGTAAACATTGTGTCCCCATGACTCCCGAGTAAAATCTCCATTATTATAAATCCGGCTGTACCCGAGATAAAAATAGTCTGTATCTGGATATGAATTTGTTAAAATACCCATACCGCAAGAATGAATAATGCAATTTTTTATTTTAAGATTCTTACCCTTCCATAAAAATATACCAGCAGCATTTTTGGTATAGCTGTAATTTTGATTCTTTAGGCGATAAAAACTCTTATTATTGGCATTTTTCAATTCAAGATTTTCGATTACAATGAAATTCGATGGTTTGCAGTCACCTATGACAATTAGTCCTCTGCTACGATGGTCTTCTCTGCAGTTTTTTTGAAAATGCAGGGCTTCTGACGCGTCTATCACAGGCAGCTTTCCGTCTTTATCCGGAACACCTCGAATAACAATTGGTTTGTTTTTAGTTCCAGAGCAGTTTAGTATTAGTTTTTCCTTATACGGCTTGCTTTTTCTGTAAATATTGACGATGTCCCCGGGATTTAAACGATCCCAATCAAACTCTTGAAAATTGGAATACTGTTTATCATTACCGAATTCATAGGTAGCAGCGAAACCAAGATCTAAAAGCAAACACCAGACAGCGAAAGTATATCCCAAGCGAATTCCCACAAACTTAATTAAAAGACTCAACTTTTGACACCTTTTGGAGAAAATATTGATTCAGAAGTTTTTATGCTCCTTAGATTGAATACCAAAACCGTTGATAGAACGATTAGAACAATAAGATCAAACTTCCGTATATGATACACAGCAGGCATATTAATGGAAGGATAAATTTGTTTTATAATTATTATTCTGAAAAACCATTTTTATAATTTTGAAAAGCTAAGTTGTGACGGTACTGTTATTTGTTAGCTGACTGCCATAAAGACATATCCACAGGCCTGACTTTTAATCCGCAGGCCTCTTCAGAGGCTGGGAAAGCATCATTTATAATGTTTCCAGAAAGAATTTCAACCCCATGTCTCTGACCAAGCCGTATCACCGAATCCGGTTTAATTTTTACCCATGGTGTTCGGACATCAGCAGCAATGGTAAATTCACTGCCATCTCTTGCTTTTAACAGTATTTCCCTGGTCAACGGCAATTTTCTCCAACGGATAACCAGTGTTGCCTTTTCACCTTCTTTCAACGGGGATTCCAATTTTTCTCTTTTTGTGGGTCCTCCGAGCGCATACTTAATTTCAATATTTTTTTTATCCGGATGTTTAACTGATTTAAAACGGATGCCCTTGGATCTAAAGGAGGGGAAATTCCCTTGCACACCTGCAATAAATTCAATTTGAATTGTCGCTTTTTCATACATTTCTAGAATTCGCGAACAATCTATTTCCCAACCTTTTTTATTTTTCTTTGCAGTCCTGGTAATATATTTTTTTTCAAAAAAAGATCCGGTTTTAAAACTTATCACACCAAATTTTTGGGTTAAATCTGTAAAGTTACCGTAAGGATCTGTCAGCACAGGTTGACAAAAATAAGTTGAATCTGGTTCCAAATTCCTGAGGATGACATACGGCTGTTTAGAATAAATAGGCCAACTGGCTTCCTGGTGAGTTTTTTCTCCTTTCTTGTAATACCGAACAGATAGAAGGCATACTTCAGGATTTTCTCTTGTTGATTCAACAGGTACTCTCATGATCCCTGAATACACATCCATTGTAGAAAATAGTTCAATAGAAATGTCTTCTTTTGCAGATACCTTTGGGGGAATCATATCAAAAATTGTTTTATTAAGATCCGGATGATACAAAGGATCGCCCAAAAGAGATGTCGCCCAGTTGACATAAAGGGTTGATCTTAAAAAACACTCTCCCAGGTCGCGTCCACGAAAAAGATACCGCATTAGAATACGATTGTCCCAGAATGTAGCATTTGTAATATGAGGGCCATCGCCATAAGCCGGCCCCCCGCAGGCACTGACAGTTACTCCCTGATCGATCTGCTTCCAGATGGGCGCTGACCGGCCCATATTCCATCCATTGGAACTGACAACTCTTCGATCCATCCCACCGGGAAAATAACCTGAATATTCAAAAACTTGATTTTGTTTCGATGGAGTTGCCTTAACCTCATATTTTCGTTTCAAAAAAGGAAGCCCTCCTTTATCATATTTTGAAATAATCGGAAAATTTAAAAATTTTAATTCCTCTTTGCCCCATATATTTCTTTTTTCAACTTTTTGAAGCATTGAACTTAAATCATGCTCATTTTGTTTGTTTACCATTTCAGGTCTTAAATATTTTGAAGCATATAAGGAATAATCAATAATTCGTTTAGCTTCCCTTGGACCTGCACCATCAATACGACTCACACCATAAGCAAATAAATATGATTCGGTCTTTTTTCTTTCCCCCTCTAGAAAGGGAAGATCTATAAATATTGGCTGATCTTTTCTGTTGAGAGAAGAATAGGTGTCCGGATGCATATATGGATTCCATCGCCTTCCTGTTAATGGAAAGTTCAGAGCACTGGTAATTTTATAATTTATAATTCCAGAATTTTTATCAGGGCCGCCTGTCCTATAGCGTGATACCACAGGCGGCATAATCTGCTTTCCCCATCCGTAATATAGGGTCTGAAGCCGTTGTTCAAGAGAGCCCAGCACGCCGTAATTTTTCCCATGAGGTGTAACACCTCTTTCAATACCAAAAACACTTTTACAGGAAAAAGGCAGTCCATGACAAACAACTATATATAAGATATGATCTTTTAGAAGCTTTCCATCGGGTAACCTGTTGTCTGAATTTTCCAGAAAGGCTTTAACAGGAATTGCAACATCCTCCTGGAAATTTTTTTCATCAACAATACCATCTTTACCATATATTGATGATTTAAAATCCTCAATATCCCAGTAAGTGAAATTTAGCTTCTTCACTGTTTTACCAGTCAGGTCTTTTGCATAAACTAACACTTTAACTGTTCCGGAAAAAAATTTGCGAGCATCGAACCGATAACACCTGCCTTTTCCCTCTTCAATTTCAGGATAGACAAAATTTCTGTTCCTGCTGGCTGGAATTCCTGAAATTATATATTCAGTTACTTTTTTCCTTTCCCCATTATGTGATTGAACAAAAAATTCTATTGACTCCCAGTTTATACCGACTTTATCTGGCGTAATGTTTATCTCAACTTTTCTTGAATCCCTTGCCCATTGGTCTCTATCTGGTTCCTCTCCCTTACCAGTGAACACAACGCCATTTTTATTATCGTTACTTTCTTCCCTGATAAACCATTCATTTAAATGCTTTTTACCATGCCTGCATTTCAGGCCCAAAAGGTAAGGCTTTGCTCCCGTAACTGGATCAGTGTACATTTTTGAGTAATATTCAGCCACTTCCCTGGAATCCTGACCTGGAGATGAGCCTTCTGCATCCACTGAATAGTCTTCATTGTAGAGGACAAGGACCCGATCTGAAGAGGCACTGTAAGGCTTTAATTCAGCCCATGAAATCGATGATACAATTAAAGTAATTGTTATTAAAAGGAAAAAAGATTTTTTCATGTTATTGATTGAACCAGCGAACTCTCAAGGGTAAATCAACCCCTTTTAACAAGCCGTTTTTCATTAGTTTATCCAATTCTCTTTCGTGGTAAAACTCCCTGTTTTTAACCTGGTAAAGACGTCCTTTGTGAGACTGGATTTGTCCGAACCTTTCACCATTTTCAAGACGGTCAAAAAGTTCAGCATAAACATCTGCACTTTCCCGGATGGCCCGCCAAAAAAGAGTCAATTCATCATCTTCCTCTTCTACTTCCGGACATACATGGGCAATTAGATTGCCTGTATCAATACCTGGATCGATAAAATGAAGCGTACATCCAACCTGGTCCGGCTCCTGGTTATAAAGTGCCCAGAAAGTGCAGTCCGCACCCCGATAAAAGGGTGACAATCCACCATGAAGATTGATAATCCCAAGCCGTCCTTTATTGAGAAGGTCGCCCTTGATCAGGGACGTACCGAACACAGCTATTACATCGGGTTGCAGGCGATCTGCCATTTCGAGCACATCAGAGTGATTAATATGGGGCACATTCACTAAAAGATCCGGCCTGTCAAGTTCCGGAGAATTGTTTCCAAAAAAAAATGTGGCTTCCTTTCCCCCGGCATACCGTTTTCTGTCCCGAATCCATCTCCAAACCTTGTTTTTTAGAAGCTGAGGCTTTTTCAAAAGCGTTTGTAATTTTTTAACTCTCTGTTCTCCTCCTGTCTCCTGAACAATTGCAAGCGGTCTGCCGGCCTTGCACAGTCTGTTGGCCACGTAGATATGCCTTGGTGAACTTCCACACAAAATTATCATTGATAGATTCGACATCTTCTTTCTCCGTCTGTTTTTTTCCGTACTGACTCAAATTCAATCACATATTTATGGAATAATGACATCGGACATATCCATTATCAGAAGGTCTACAAAAAATTTAGCTGCCCAGTTGGGATATTCAAACCTTGAATAATCACCCCAGAAAGGAACAGAACCGGCAATACCACCATCTGATGGATCTCCAGATCCGATGATCCGATGATTTTTTTTCAGATAGGTGACAGCACGGTTTATCGGCTGCAAAAACTCACTACCACTATATATTTGATCAAGCCGTATCCATATAATTGCTGTTTGTGCCAGGCCGGTCAGGCAACAGTAATGATCACTGGAATGCCAGTTTTCATCCAAGGTGCCATCCAAATGGCCGTTATCATGGAGAGCCTCTGCTAAAGCACGAGCACCCTTCATAGATGCATCTATATATCGTTCATCCTCCAGTAAATTACCGCTTTCCAGCAAGCCCCTTATGGCATAAGCAATGGTATGAGTAAACGGAGCACGTCCTTTTTCAAAAGCGTTATTTCGAAACCACCCGCTTTTTCTCTGTTGAGTCAGAGCCCATTCAAAATTCTTCACAGCTGCACGAACCAATCGATTTTCATTTGCGACCATACCGGTTCGAAGCAGGGCCCAGGCAGCCCGCGTGTTATAGGTATGGGGAATATTGTTATGTACGCAATTTCTCCAGCATCCATCACTATCCTGCTTCTCAATCATCCATTTGCCAGCAGCCAACGCTGCTTCAAGACATTCATTTCTGCCGAACTTAAGGTACCCTGCAACCATTCCATGTATGATTTGCCCTGTATTAAAAATAACAGGTCTGCTGCCTGGTTCTCCAAAATGTCCTGGGAAAGATCCATTGCTGTGTTGAATTGATAATTCCCAGTCCAAGATACGCTTAGCGCGATCCAAAAGATCCGGGCGGTTCATCAAATTGGCAGCCGCAATTAATGTTTCCACTATATATCCGCTGGTTTCCGGATATCCCGGAAGCCACCCATCTTCAAGACTCCACCCGGCAGAGACTCCCCCTGCATCAGTCTGTCCATTTCGCTGGTTTTGGGCACGGCACAGCCAGTCAACAGCTGCAGTCAGATGGATTTCGTGATCATGTTCCGGTTGTCTCGAGGCTCCAGCAAGTCCCGAGGCAATCAATTTCAAGTGATCGGGCAACCAGGGCTTATACCGAAAAAATAAATGGAAAATATTCGTAAGTCTCATTAAAAAATCTCTTTTGCTAATTATTGTTGTTCAGTGACTCTAAGTCCCGCTGGCAAAGGAACGTGACTTACAACGTAACGATGCTTTCCAGAGTTTTCCGCAGGAATAAAGTCAACGATCCTAATGCTTATATTGACACTGTCTCCCATGCGGGCATGTATTCCAGAAATGATTTTTCCATTAGCATTGTCGTTCCACTTCAGGTTTGGAACGATTAGAATCTCGACTTCTTCAATTTTGTGTTGGATAAACTTGAATTCACCGACCCCTTCCGTTGCCCGGAGGACATAAATAACGGAAAGGGCATGCATAATTCTGCCGTCCGGGGTGACGACAAAATCAGTAGAACGGCCTGCCACTTCTCCAAGAACATGCAATCCCCTTCCTTCGCAGCAGGTTTCTTCAGTGTATTTTACCATATCGCCTGTTTTATACCTGATAAACGGTTGAGCCTGAGAACAGAGACCTGTAATTACCGCTTCACCGATCTGGCCTGAAGCAACAGGTTCCCCTTGCTGATCAAGTACTTCCAGGATATGGCTCTCACTCAAAAGCAGCATCTGTCCCCCGGGGCTTTCATGTGCAGTAAAGCCAATATCTCGGCTTCCAAACTCGCTGGCCACGGGCACACCGAAAACCTCCTCTAAAATTTCTCGCTGATGAGGGTAAGTTGGCTCACCCGTAGAAAAGATTACCTTGAGCCCGGGCAGTTTCATATTGACCTTACAATCACGCGCTCTTGCAGCCAAGAGGGCGAGGCTTGTCGCATATCCATAAATACAGACCGGT
>JAOZST010000193.1:0-7183 GCA_029939535.1 Desulfobacteraceae bacterium
TATCAACGAACGTTTCTACTAAATAAACACCTTGTCCATACCGACACTCCCAGTCTGCAGGCAAACGGCGAAGCACTGTTCCGAGAACATAACTGGCAAGATTGAAAACATTAACCCATGGTAAAATCAGAAAACGGGTATTATTACATATCAATCCCAGGTTTTGTTCCCGAACATCAGAAGGCCAACCAATCCACTGGTCCCGAGCTTGTGTCTTCCATGCAGCAGCCCCAAAAAGTAAACATCCAAGAATATGACTATCTGATCCAAGAACCAGGTATTTCATATTTTGTCCAACCGGTCGGCTATAGCTCAGATAGTGGAACTCTTTCAATAAATAGTTGAAGGTGTTCTCAAATTTAACAGAATCTCTGACATCTACTATTTTAACAGGCTTTAGTTCTGAAAGTTTACAACAAATAGGGCTTTTGTCTACTTTGACCGGTTTGATTACAGGTCCTCTGCCTGGCCCCGGGCACTGACGTGGAGGCAACGTTATCAAAAAACGAAGTTCAAGCTTGCGTAAAAGTTCGCGACAGGCCATGTCTTTTATTTGGCCGTCAGGACGTCTCCACTCCCAAAGCTTGCACAGTTCACGTGATAACCGGGATCGATTCCAATCGTGATGCTTTGTTCGCAGATCCTTTATCTGTTGTACTGTTGCTTCAGTTAATAATCGTCCTTGTATTTTTAACGGCCAGTTCATGGCCTTGAATATGGCAAATTTTACCTGTTGAGTTCAGGATTTTCTTGTTAAAAATCTTTGCTACTTTTTTGTGTTGCACCCAATTTCCTTGGCCCGGTTTTTTTTGGGGCAGGGGCGGGTTTCAACATTCTTGGAAGAATCAGGATGCCTGAAATTAACAGGACTATGACAAGAATTTCACTCACTCCGGTCAAGGCATTTTCCTTTATTAAAAGGGTTATAAAAATGTTTCTATATTTCAAAGATTCAAGGATTTGTCAATCCTATTCAGGCTTAACGCCAGGGGATGGTATGGGAAAAGCTGTAGAAGTGTTGGACAAATGATAATCTTGGGGGGTCAAGTCCGATATAAATATGCCTATAAAGCCCATATGAGGGTTTGGGCCTTATAGGCAAAGGATATGAATTAATGAACTTTTACAGATACAAATTCACCGTTCTTGATTTCCATCTCCTGGTAGGAACCGAAAACTTCACCGATTTCAGAAAATTCTACATCTTCAGCACCCACATAGTCAATTTCACCGCCATTGGCCAAAATTTCCAGACCTTTTTTCAACTCCCCTGCAAAAATTTTCTCGCCTGGTGCGTTGGCAACCTGCATGACATGTTTCTGGATGCTGGCTTTATCAGCTGAATTACCTGCCTGGGCAGCAAGTATTATCAAGGCAGCTGCATCATAGGATGAGCCTCTGAAAGGACCATCAACTGCAATATTTGCTGCTTTGGCAATATCTTTCCATTTTTTTGTTGCCTGGCTTTCACCCCCTGGCATGGTGCCGAAGGAACCATTCAAATCCTTGCCAAAATTTTTAGTTAATGAAGAACCAATCATACCATCTGCAAGGATGAAACGACTGAATGCACCCGAGTCCAGAGAAGCCTGGATAATTCCCTTGCCTCCCTGGTCGATAAAACCGAACACAATCAAATCATTGGCTCCGGAAGCAGATAATGCGCCTACCTCTGCTGAATAGTCAGCTTTGCCGTCTTCATGGGAAGAGGTCATTAAAATTTTACCCCCTAATTTTTTATACTCCTTTCCAAAAGATTCGGTTAAGCCTTTGCCATAGTCATTATTGGTATAGGTGATTGCAACATTTTTAATGCCTTTGCCAAAGGTTATCTGTGCCAGAACCTGTCCTTGTCGTGCATCTGAAGGCGCGGTTCTGAAAAAATATCCATTGTCATCAAGCTCAGACAAAGCAGCCGAGGTGGCGGATGATGAGATGGTAGTTATCCCATTGGGAGCAGATACTTTGTTTGCCACAGCAGCACTTGTTCCAGAACAGCTGGGTCCCACAATTGCAACTACTTTTTCGACATTGACAAGCCTTTCCGCAGCTGCAGTTGCAGCTGCTGCATCAATGCAGGTTGAATCACCGCGAACAGCTTTGATTTTTTTTCCATCCAGAAATATTCCGGAATTTGATGCTTCATTTATAGCAAATTCAGCTGCTGCAGCCATTGGCGGTGTCAGGGACTCAATGGGTCCGGTAAAGGCTTGCAATACACCGATTTTTATGGTGTCAGCGGCAAATGATACAGCTGCCAGATTCATTACAATAGTCAAAGTTAGAATAATTTTTAAATACTTTTTCATAGGATTCTCCTTTTTAAAGTTTCTTATTGGTTTCAGGCAGTATGCCGTTGGGACTGAACCGCATAACTACCAATAAAACTGCCCCCATAAAGATTAATCTTATATATTGTGCATTGTTCAATAAATGCTGTCTGATATAATTTTCCTTATCTAAAAAAGATGTGGAAAAGTCTGCCAGCCAGAAACCAACAGGTTCTGCTTCAATCCAGAGGAACCAGATTAAAAATCCGCCTATTATAGACCCCAGATTGTTACCAGATCCCCCCACAATCACCATAACCCAGATCAAAAATGTATATCTCAAAGGAATGTATGAGCCTGGAGTGAATTGACCATTATAAGTTGCCAGCATGGCACCGGATACGCCGGCAATGGCTGAACCGATAATAAATATCTGCAAATGTCTTTTTGTAACATCTTTACCCATGGCAGAAGCAGCAATTTCATTATCACGGATAGCTCTGACCATCCTTCCCCAGGGTGAATTTAGGGCAAGGCTTGCCAGGATAATTATCAGCAGCAACACTGCCAGAAAAAGGCCTGAATAGCAAAGTTTTACCAGTATAATGGATGCATCACTGATATAATTATTTAATGCTGCTGCCTGTTCTGAAATCTGCAGCAATTCTAAATTGTCTGCATATAATTTCCCCACCATATCCTTAAACCACCCGGCCTTTTGTAAATCAAGTTCATAGGGCACAGGCCTTGGTATGGCAGTCACATTTTTTACGCCGCGGCTGAGCCAGTCTTCATTTTTAATGATAGCGATAATTATTTCCGAGATTCCCAGGGTTGCAATGGCAAGATAGTCTGTACGTAATCCCAGAGAAATTTTTCCAATTAACCAGGCAGCACCGGCTGCAAGCATCCCCCCTGCTATCCATGACAAAAGTACGGGTAAATCAAGCCCGCCCAGATAACCACTGAAAGCAGGATTTATGGCTTCAATTGACTGGGCTGCATCTCGATAGAAATACCTTGTTACAAAATAACCAACCAGGATGATTGCGGTGGTCAAATATTTGTTTTTAAATTTTTTATAAAGAAAAAGACTCAACCCAATGGCAAGAGAAAAGATAAACAGGGCTGTCAGCATTTTCATACCACCGGCACTTACCGCTTCTTTGATACTTTCCTTTGAAATCAATACGGCACTAAGACCCCCTAAAGCCGTAAATCCCATTATCCCGACATTAAATAAACCCGCATACCCCCATTGAATATTTACCCCCATTGCCATGATTGCTGAAATTAAACAAAGGTTTAAAATACTAAGGGACAAAGACCATGATTGGTAAAATCCAACCATGAGCAGCAAAAAAAACATGGTACCAAAACTGACAAGAACTCGTATGTTGTAATGGCTCATATGACTTTACCTTTAAAAATTCCTGTGGGTTTCAATAGAAGTACAATCACCAGGATTACAAAAGAAACAGCAAATTTATATTCAGTTCCGAGAAATTGTACCAGACCGCTGGGCTGCAGTATTTCCGGTAAAAGATAGAGTAAAAATTTTTTGTAGGCATAGGTTAACAGCATTTCAGAAAAAGAGATCACAAAACCCCCTACAATTGCTCCCATGGGTGAACCAATACCCCCTACAATTACAGCAGCAAAACAGGGTAATAACAATTGATGGTAGGAGTTTGCCATGAATCCTTTATCAAGGCCATATAAAACACCGGCAATTGTTGTCAAAACAGCCACCAGTATCCAGGTAACCCTTACCACCCTGTCGGGATCAATTCCAGACAGCAGTGCCAGATCTTTATTGTCGGAATATGCACGCATTGCTTTGCCGGTTTTTGTTTTTTGTAAAAAATAAAATACAAACCCAACCAGCAAAATTGCAATGGTTATGGTTAAAAGCTGGGATGTTTTAATGGCAAGCCCTTCGGCAAGGCCTGTCATGGATTTGAACTCCCTGGCAGTAATTATAAACCGCGGGCCGTCACTAAAGATATGGTGCTCCGGTCCAAGGATAAATCTAACAAGGCCGCCGGTAACAAACATAACACCCACAGATGCCATAACAATGGTGATGGGTTTGCTGTTTTGTTTTCTATAATAATTATATACAAATTTATCTACCATCAGCACATAGAGAAGACAGGCAATAACTGCCAGGGGCAGGGCCAAAAGAGCGGTTGGCATAAAGCCCGGTGTTATGTCTGCCTTTTGCAGAAGCCATGTAATCAAAATAGTGATAACAGTGGCAAAAGCCATGGTATCACCCTGGGCAAAATTAGCAAATCTTAGAATTGCATACACCAGGGTGACTGCAAGTGCGCCCAGGGCCAGTTGTGATCCATATGACAGGGCCGGTAAAAACACAAAATTGAGAAGTAAAACAATGGAGTTCATAATATCGGTAAGCTCAGGCATCTATCCTCCCAGAAAAGATCTGCGTACTTCAGGGTCAGCCAGAAGTTCTTTACCAGTCCCTGTGTGCTCATTACGCCCAGAGACCAGGACAAATCCCCTGTCTGCAATTTCCAGGGCCTTTCGAGCATTTTGCTCTACCATTAACACGGCCCGGTCTGATTTTTTTATTTGTAAAATATTGCTGAAAATTTCATCCATCACCTTGGGTGCCACTCCAGCGGTTGGTTCGTCCAGCAACATGACGGTTGGTTTTGTCATCATGGCCCTTCCAAATGCAGCCTGCTGGCGCTGCCCCCCTGATAATTGTCCCACCAGCTGATTCCGCCTGTCGTGCAGGACAGGAAACAAATCATATACTTCAGCCAGGGTCTGTGAAATATCGTCTGTTCTTAAAAAAGCACCTATTTCAAGGTTTTCTTCCACAGTCATACTGGGAAAAACATTGTCGGTCTGTGGTACAAAAGCAAGTCCCAAACTTATTCTTTTCTGTACTGACAGGCTGGATATATCTTTTCCTGCCAGAATTACAGATCCGGAACTTGCCGTAAGCATTCCAAGCAATACTTTCATGGCCGTTGACTTGCCTGCCCCGTTGGGTCCGACAATAACCGCAAGTTCCCCTTTTTCCACCTCAATGGAGCACTGGTTGAGAATAGGGACACTATTGTCATATGAGGCAACCAGATTTTTACCGGATAAATAAGCCATTAATCAGCCACCTCCTCTTTAATTCCCTTGCCTAAATATGCATCAATAACCTGGTTGTTGCTCTTTATTTCTTCTGGAGTTCCTGTGGTTAAAACACTGCCGTTGGTAAGTACAATTACTGGATCACACAGTTTTGAGATAAAATCCATATCATGCTCAATCATACAAAAAGTATACCCATGTTCCGAGTTCAGTCGTAAAATAGCATCCCCTATCTGGCGTAACAAGGTCCTGTTTACACCGGCTCCCACTTCATCCAGCAGCACTATCTTGGCATCTACCATCATTGTACGGGCAAGTTCCAATAATTTTTTCTGCCCTCCGGAAAGCTTGCCTGCCAATTCATTTTTAAGGTGAAATATATTGAGAAATTTGATTACCTCTTCAGCTTTTTTCTTCAGTATGTTTTCTTGCTTTTGAATTTGTCCGCGCCTGAACCAGGTATTGATAATATTTTCTCCAAGCTGGTTTCCAGGCACCATCATTAAATTTTCAAACACAGTAAGGGTTGGAAATGGATGGGCAATCTGAAAGGTTCTCAGGAGACCTTTGTGAAATAAATTGTGGGGTTCTAACCCGGTTATATCTTCATCCTCAAGATAGATTTTTCCGGATGTTGGTTTGTATAAGCCGGCAATAAGATTGAATAAAGTGGTTTTGCCGGCACCATTGGGACCAATCAAGCCCGTAATGGAGCCTTTCTCAATGTGTAAATTTACCCTGTCAACGGCCTTATTACCGCCAAAGTGTTTGGAAATGTTATCAATTCTAATCATGTAAATACCTTCTTACTCTTTGTATTGAAGGCAAAGTCCAACCCCGACCTCTTTTAAGGGAACCACTTTTGAAAGGGCAATTTTTGATGCAAGGTCAGTACAATGGCAGGCATGGACACTTTTGGGATTTAGATCCTTAAAATAGGAAATCGTACCTTCAAGCTGAGGTTTTGGGGGGGATAGCAGATGAAATCCTCCGATGACATCTATAATTCTCTGGTCCCTGAGACCATAGGCGCTTACACCGGTTAAGCTTTCCGGATGAGTGACCAGGGCAGGACGTGAAAAAGGACGGTGTTCAATCTCCAGCTCGGTAAGATACCGCAAATACGGTTCCATGCCCCATGTATGATCTAGGTGGCTGTGGGAAAGAACAATAAAATCCAGGTGGTTCAGTTTTTTCTCCATTTTGTGTGCATTTTTAAGAAAGAGGTCTGAATAACCCGTATCAAATAAAACAGAAAAGGCACCATCCTCAATCAAAAAAGACAATCCAGGTTCAGTTGAAAAATAGCGATCAATGAGTGTATTGTTGTTTATCAGGACAGTAAGCTGCATGATTATTTTCTTTTTTTATTAAAAACTTAAAATTCCATTACTTTTCCAACATGATTAAAAAAGAACCGGTCTTTAAAATGCTGCATTAAAGCCATGGATGCGGGCATCCCTGTGCAATGGGATACACCGATATGGGCCACATTGAATTCTTCCAGGGCTGCAATGGTTTGTTGGAGCTGGTCAGGGCCGGCACGGAAAAGATGGGTTCCCCCCACCACAGCATGAATCCTTTTTTCACCTGTAATTTTTCGGGCATGGAGCAGGGTGTTGATCATGCCATGGTGGGCACATCCCAGAATGACTACCAGTCCTTTGGAAGTTTTTATCACAAGAGCCTGGTCATCGGGAATAGTGTCCAGCTGATATTCTTCATTGGTTTTAACAAATAAATTTTTGTCAATGGATTCAAATGAGGTCTCCAAGGGCACCTCTCCGGTAACA
>JAOZST010000194.1:0-7176 GCA_029939535.1 Desulfobacteraceae bacterium
GGTTATATTCTGCATTTTAATGGCAGCCTTGACAAGTCATGGCCTTGGATACCCTGAAGAAAAATATATTGACAAAGTTTTTTGAATGGTTTAACCATTATCGTGTATCCCATGGAAATTGGTATTACACCTGTTTTTTTAACTTCAGGAGAAAATATGAAAGTCAACAGAATTACAAGTCACCCGGTTCTTGAAATTCCTTCCCGGGAAAAAATATTATTTTACTGGAACAAATCAAAACTCTATGCCGCCAAAGGCGAAGTTATTTCATCGGCCTTGTTTGCCAATGGCATTAAAATCTTCGGACACCATCCTAAAGACGGTTCTGCCCAGGGCATATTCTGTGCAAACGGACAATGCGCCAAATGCACGGTCATTGCCAATGGAATTCCAGTCAAAGCCTGTATGACAAAGGTTATGGAAAACATGATCGTGGAAAGCGTTGAAGGCCTTCCCAAACTTCCGGATGTGGAAGAAGAACCACGGATTTCCGACATTGAACAGATCAAAACAGATGTGCTCATAATAGGTGGCGGTCCTGCAGGTCTTTCCGCTGCAATTCAATTGGATGAAAACCAGATTTCAACCATTTTGGTGGATGATAAGGAAACCCTTGGGGGCAAACTCATATTACAGACCCATAAATTTTTCGGATCGGTTGAGGACTCCCATGCTGGAATGAGGGGCATGGATATTGGCCATATGCTGGCCGAGAAAGTCCGAGAAGGCGAATTTATTGATGTATGGGAAAACAGCACTGCCCTGTATGTGTTCAGCGATAAAAAAGTGGGCATTCTCAAGGACGGGGTCTATAAGATACTCACCCCCAAAGTGATTTTAAATGCTGCCGGAGCCAGGGAAAAATTTCTGAGATTCAAAGGTAATTCCCTTTCCGGTGTATACGGGGCCGGTGCCTTCCAGACCCTGGTAAACAGGGATCTTGTCAAACCCACGGAGCGACTTTTCATAATTGGCGGCGGCAATGTGGGCATAATTGCAGGCTACCATGCGCTTCAGGCAGGCATCCAGGTAGTTGGACTTGCCGAAGCCCTTCCCCAGTGCGGAGGATACAAAGTCCATGAAGACAAGCTCAAACGTTTGGGCGTACCCATATATACCTCCCATTCAATTATTTCTGCCAATGGACAGGAATCGGTTTCTTCGGTGACCATTTCCCAGATTGATAAAACTTTTTCCCCCATTAAGGGGACTGAAAAAACCTTTGAATGCGATACCATTCTCATTGCAGTGGGTCTTGAGTCTGTGTCTGAATTTACCCAGGAGGCTCAAAAAGCAGGGATCAAAGTTTTTGCTGCGGGTGATGCAGCAGAAATAGCCGAAGCCTCATCCGCCATGTTCAATGGAAAAATCGTTGGTGTGAAAATTGTAGAACATTTTTTCCCGGGCAAAAAAGAAATCCCAGCCTCCTGGTATGAAAAGGCTGAAATTTTAAAGTCCCATCCCGGCCCGGCCCAGGAAATCAAGACCTCTGAAAAGGAGGAAGGAATCTTTCCTGTCCTCCATTGCAAGCAGGAAATTCCCTGCAACCCATGCAGCACGGTCTGCCCGGAAGGATGCATTTCCATGGATGGAGATCCCATCAAAGGCCGTCCTGTTTTTAGCGGCATTTGCAAAGGCTGCATGAAATGCCTGACCATCTGCCCGGGTCTTGCCATTACCCTGGTGGATTATCGAAAAGACAAAGAAAACCCAACGGTCTTTCTTCCCTATGAAATATCAAACATGGATGTTAAAAAAGGGGACATTATTGCCTGTGTGGATATTGACGGCAATGGACTTGGCAATTTTACGGTTCTGGGAGCAAGGCCCACCAAAGACAGCGACAATACCTGGATCGTCAGGGTAAAAGTACCCCGGGCCATTGCCAAAAAGCTGGTTGCATTTACCATCCAGGGCAAGGAATTATCCGAAAAAATAACAAAAATCATTCCCCATGACCAGATCCAGGACGATGAAATAGTCTGTTTATGTGAACGGGTTACTGCAGGCCAGATACGGGACCTGGTAAGACAGGGAGTCAGGGACATGAACCAGATCAAGGCTGTTTCAAGGGCCGGCATGGGTCCCTGTGGATACAAAACCTGCGAAAATCTCATGAATCAGATATTCCAGGCAGAAAAAATGGCCCAGGAAGACATAACCAAAAATGTGCGGCGACCCCTATATGTGGAAGTGCCCCTTGGAAAATTTGCCTTTGGAGAAAAATCATGAAAATCTTTGATGTCATCATTATAGGCGCTGGATCTATTGGCGTACCCACTGCACTGGCAATGGCTGAAAAAAAACTCAACGTCCTTGTCATTGATGCCCTGGCATCCCCGGGACAGGGGCAGAACAAAAAAGCCATCGGCGGCATCAGGGCCACCCATTCTGACAAAGGTAAAATCACCACCAGCCAGAGAAGCATTGAAATATTTTCCACCTGGAAAGAAACCCATGGGGATGATATCGGCTGGATTCAAAATGGGTATAGTTTTCCCGCCTACACGGATGAAGATGCAAAAATGCTCCAGGATCTCATGAAAATTCAATTGTCCTTTAACCTGGACATTAAATGGCTCTCCCCAAAAGAATACCTTGAAATTGTACCCGGTATCAGCCAAAAAGGTCTGAAAGGCTCCACCTATTCCCCGGGAGACGGAAGCGCATCTCCCCTTCTGGCCATTAATGCTTTTTACTTTAAAAGTCTTGAGTATTGTGCCCAATACAGGTTCAGGGAAAAGGTCACCAATATTTCCATCATTAATGATACCCAGATCAAGGTGACCACGGACAAAGAAACCTATACTGCTGCCAAGGTGATCAATGCAGCTGGAAACTTTGCCAGGGAAATAGGGCAGATGGTTAACCTTGATCTGCCCGTGGAACCGGACAGCCATGAAGGCGCAATCACAGAACCTGTCCAGCGGTTTTTCGGTCCCATGATCGTTGATTTAAGACCTGCCCATGACCCAGCCACCCAGGACTCGGCCAATTATTATTTTTATCAGAACAATGAAGGCCAGGTTATTTTCTGTTTAACACCAAAGCATCTGATGAAAGGAACAGCCAGTGAATCCACATCCACATTCCTGCCCCAGGTGGCCAAACGCATGGTATCCCTGTTCCCCAAGCTTGCCAACCTAAAGGTAAGACGTACCTGGAGGGGACAATATCCCATGAC
Source organism: Desulfobacteraceae bacterium (assembly GCA_029939535.1). GTDB lineage: Bacteria > Desulfobacterota > Desulfobacteria > Desulfobacterales > Desulfobacteraceae > NBML01. The sequence continues at coordinate 3,185 of JAOZST010000194.1, forward strand.
ACCGGATGGATTCCCCATTGTGGGGGAGACTAAGGAATATCCCAATTTTATCAATGCCGTGGGAATGTGCGGCCAGGGTTATATGCTGGGACCAGGCCTGGGTGAATTATTAACCAGGATAGTGACCTCCCAGTTGACAGAACAGGATTTAGATGTTTTAAAACACTTTACTCTATACAGGGATTTTTCAGGAATTGAACACTTTAAGTAAAAATTATCAGGACCAATTATTAGGATCAGGGAATGTTTAAAAGAGCAAAACAAACCAGGGTATTCCAGGATGTGGTTGAACAGATACAGGATGCAATTTTAAGCGGAGAGCTTGAACCAGGTGCCAAACTGCCTGCGGAACGGGACCTCAAAGATATGTTCAATACCAGCCGGGGGACCTTGAGGGAAGCCCTGAGAGTGCTTGAGCAAAAAGGACTCATTGAGATCAAACTGGGAGTGGCAGGAGGCGCCATTGTCAAACGCATTGATGCTGATCCCATTTGTGAATCTCTGGCCCTTTTGATTCGTTCCGGGGAACTTGCCCTGGAACATCTGGCAGAATTTCGCATCAAAACTGAAGGCAGCATTGTGGAACTGGCAGCTCAACGGGCCACCCCTGGGGACATCCAGGAGATGGAACGGCTTTTTGAAAAGGCAAAAACCTATTTTGAGAACCAGGACTGGGAAAATTTTCTAAAAACCGATGAAACCATGCACACCTATATTGGGATCATGTCCCAAAATCCTGTTTTCCAATTTCTTCAAAAAAGCGTCCATGACAATATTCACCGATATTATAAAGACTATCTTCCCATGAACCCTGAAAGGACCATGGAAAATCTAAATGACTTTAAAAAAATAATTGCTGCCTTGAAAGTCAAAGACGGCCAGGCTGCATCCCATATCATCATGGATCATGTGGAACGATTCCATAAAAAAATGCAGAAGAAAAATGCAGAAGAAAATAATGAGCCAGACAATTCTTAGGATTATCAGGCCCCCAATTCTTTTTTGGCTGTCTGTAATATTCTATCCAGTTCTTCTGTCAGTTTTTCCTCTAAGGGGGGGACTTCATGGTGATCCATTATGGCAACTCGTTTCTCTTCCGCCCGGTCAACAATGGTCCTGGGGTCTTTCTGCCACTCCGCCAGGGAACCCCAGTCAAAAAGAGAAGGCCTGAACCGGGCCTCTTTACGCAGATTATTAAATGTATGGGGGTCTTGAAGATATTGGCCTTTGTGGTCGTCGTTAATGATCACCTGGGTTGCCAGGGTTTCCTGGTTTACGTCAATTCCCCTTAAAAGTCTTTTTACATAGGCGATGATCTCGTTGTCCATCACGATCAACTGGGGACTTGTTGCCAGACCGTTTTCCAGACCTCCCATGCCTCCTGCTTCACTAATGCCGGCCATGGCTGCCATGGTAAGACTTGTTCCCCTTTCAAACATAATCTGATGGGCCTGGCAATCGTTTCCCAGGGCCGGGGAGGTTGATCCTGGCAGGCTGTAGTGCCTGGCCAGCTGCAGAAGCGCAGATTCAACCAGCATCACTTCCGGGTTAAAGAATTGGGTATTGCCTTTGGTCATCTCCATGGTCTGTATGAGGGAATAATACCAGGTGGGGATTCCAGGACAAAGAGTTTGCAGCACAACAAGGCTGCCAAGGGCTTCAGCATTTGTCTGGGTAATGGCTCCGGCCAGGGTATAGGGTGCATTGGCCCCGATGGTGGGTGCCAAAGGAACCCTCAACGGCAGATTGTATTCCCCGTAGAGCAGCAGTCTTTCAATTTCATCAAAGGGAAAATACAGGGGTTCAATCAGGCAGACAATTCCACTGCAGAGGGGTCTTTTGCTCAATTTCTGTTTGCCGCCGGCAACAGTCGCCATCATTTCCAGCTGGTATCTGAGATTTTTTGAGTCTGTTGTAAGTGCCCATATGTGTTTCCGGCCCCTTTCCAGCATCACCTTCAGGGTTTCAATATCATAGGTCTCAAGCTGAATGTCCTGGGGTGTCAAGGCGCCCAGGACATTTAAATTTTCCATACCGTCTACCAGATGGGCCATGTCTCCGCAGTCCCCTATGCCCATGGGAGTTGCCTTGTTGGTGTGAAGATTATAAAGATTTATGGCTCCTCCCACAGTACGGAAGGAAGGCAACTGGGACTCCCCGGTTTTACCGGCAAGAAAATCAAATTCAGGATTTCGACCGGCACAGGTGAAACTTTTGGGAGCTGTTTTTAATGCCTGTTCAACTAAATCCTGGGATAAATAAACCCTTTGACGGGCTTTATCCACCCGGGCTCCGGCGCTGGCCAGCTTTTCCAGGGCCACAGGGTGATCCATGCGCACCCCTGTTTTTTCAAGGATTTCCATGGAGGCTCCATGTATTTGATCCAACTCTTCATTGGAGAGCATATGAAAGAAGTTTTGCAACATTGGCATGGTACTCCTTTATAATTATTTTTTATCTATTTTTTTTAATTTTGCTGCTGCCAGATGGCGTTTTCCAGCGTTTAAGATGGTTTTCCGGATACGAATGGATTCCGGAGTTACCTCCACCATTTCATCATCACGGATAAAGTGAATGGCTTTTTCAAGGGTCATCTCCCTTATGGGTGAACACACCACGTTTTCATCCTTGCCCGAGGCCCTCATATTTGTGAGTTTCTTTTCCTTACATGGGTTGACGTCAATATCAGAATGCCGATTATGCTCACCAACAACCATTCCCTCGTATACCGGGGTTCCTGGAATAATAAAAAGCTGTCCCCTAGGTTCCAGATTAAACAGACCATAGGCCACACCCTTACCCTGGCGGTCTGACACAATGGATCCGGTGAACCGGATGGGAAACTCCCCGCGAAAGGGTTCATACCCGGACAAATAGGAATTCATGATACCTGTGCCCCTGGTATCGGTCATAAACTCATCGGGATAACCGATCAAAGAGCGGGAGGGAATGGAAAACTCTATCCTTACCCGGCCTTTTCCATTATTGACCAGGTTGGTCATCTTGCCTTTTCTAATGGAAAGTTTTTCAGTGACAACCCCCATAAAATCCTCTCCGCAATCTACAAACAGATGTTCAATAGGTTCCAGTCTCTGGCCGTCCTTTTCCTTGTAAATAACCCTGGGCCGCCCCACACAGAGTTCAAATCCTTCCCTGCGCATGGTTTCAATGAGGATGGCCAGTTGCAGTTCCCCCCGTCCCTTGACTACAAAACTTTCATCTGTAGTGCTTTCTTCCACCTCAATGGCCACATTCATAAGGGTTTCTTTAAGCAGACGCTCCCTGATTTTCCTGGACTGAACATGCTTACCCTCCTGTCCGGCAAAGGGAGAGGTGGTAATGGAAAAACGCATGAAAACCGTTGGCTCATCCACGGCAATTCTGGGAAGAGGAACCGGTGCTTCCCTGGTGCAAATGGTATCACCGATTTTGACATCCTCAATACCGGACAAGACCACAATATCCCCAACCTGGGCTATATCCACAGGCTTAAGGGCCGGACCGTCATATGATTGAAGCTTTGAGACCTTTAATGCTTTTTGCTTGTTCTCTTCTCCGATGCAAACCAGACTCTTATTGGATGCCACTGATCCGTTGAATATTTTTCCAATGGCAAGGCGGCCCAGGTAGTCAGAATATCCCAGGTCTGACACCAGCATCTGGAAAGGAGCTTCAGGATCATAAGAAGGCGGTGGCATCTCATCGACAATCAGATCAAACAAAACCGCAAGATTATCAACATCATCCTCCAGCTCTTGTTTGACAATTCCATCCCGGCCAATTGCGTAGAGATAGGTAAAATCAAGCTGTTCTTCCGTGGCATCCAGGTCAATGAACAGATCATAGACCATATCCAAAACCTCATCGGTTCTGGCATCCTTGCGGTCAATCTTGTTAATGATCACCATCACCGGAAGATTGGCTTCAAAGGTTTTTTTCAATACAAACCGGGTCTGGGGCAGTGGTCCTTCAGAGGCATCCACCAGAAGGAT
>JAOZST010000195.1:0-7075 GCA_029939535.1 Desulfobacteraceae bacterium
CCCGAGAGGACTGGACGATCAGTCATGCTGTTTCCTTGATCACAATATCCGGCCGGCCTGTCAGGCTGCCCAAAATAATCCTGCCCATGAAAATGGGTTCCCCGGCAGAGGTTTTTGGAATCTGGTCCTGGGTTTTTAATTCCACGGTGCGGCATGAGGTGCCGGCAGACAGGGCAAGATCCAGAACCATGCCGGTGAGGGCATCCCTGGCAAAGGAATCTGCAGCTTCAAAATGCCTGAATTTGCGGGTGCCTGCAATGCCTTCCACTATAAAGCCGCCCTGTTCTCCGGGTATGATCCTCATTTGCTTTTGAACTACCACATTGGAGGTTATGGCGCCAATGGCATTGGCAACATCAGCATCTTTTGGCAGGATAGCCTCTGCACCAAGGTTTTTGGCTGCCCTGGGCAGGAAAAATTCAATGGGAGCACCAATGCCGATGATGGGCCGTTTTATATTGATGGTCATGGAATATGAGTCATTTCCCCCGGACAAAAGGTTGTCCATGAGCACTTTGCATACAGGGCAGGTATCAAAGGTATCTGGATCTGTTTCATCATCCAGCTGGCGTTTCAGCAATTCCAGGGTGAGCTGGTTGATCCCTTTTGTGATAAGATAGGGCACAAGCTCATCCATATCCTTTTTTGACAAAAAACTCAGCATGGAGCAATAGGTGCGGGCCAGGTCCTTGTCCCATTTAACAAATTGTCCGGTGATATGCAGAAGATCCGTCAGGGTCAGGCCGCAGCGCTGGATCACAAAATTTTCTTCCAACCGATTTATGGGCAGACCTGCATGGGAGAGCAGATCCATTTTTATTACCAGCTCATCAATGGAATAGGGTCTCTCCTTGAGCAGGCAGACTAATTTTTCCTCAAGGGGGTTCAGTGCCAGGTCCCTTACAGATCCTGTGAGGGTCAGTATCTGCATTTTTTTTGTGGAAACAGCATATCTGCTCAGGTTATGGCTTAAAAATTCAATAGCCTTTGCTGCTTCGGGCTGGGACTGGCTCAGCCAGGCTATGGGAGCCACCCTTTGGGGGCCAATGGAGAATTTTCCCTGTTCAAACAGGATCTGACTGTCTCCTCCCAGGCCTGCGGTACGGATTTCCAGGGCTTTGACATGGGTTCTGTGTCCTCCCACGTTGGAGCCGCTTTCATTAAGGCTGACCCTGTTGTTCTTCAGTGCGGCCGTGTCAGTCGTTGTACCGCCCATGTCCACAACCAGGGCATTGGTGATTCCGGTCAAATGTCTGGCTCCTGCTACGCTGGCTGCCGGGCCCGAGAGAATGGTTTCCACGGGTCTTTGTTTGGCCATTTCCGCACCCATGAGGGTTCCGTCTCCCTTGACCACCACAATGGGGGCTTTTATTTTAATGGTTTTCATAACCTTTTCCAGGTCAAGGAGAAGTGCAGCAAGCCTTGGAATGATCCGGGCATTGAGCATTGCCGTGATGGCACGGGTTTGAAAGTTTAAGCTGTCTGACAATTCATGGCCGCAGCAGACAAAAAGGCCTGTGTGTTTTCTGAGGATTTCTTTGACTTCCAGTTCCTGGGCCGGATTGATGGAGCCGGCATATCCTGAAACAGCAAAGGCTGTAACACTCTGGTGATTCACCATCTTGTCTGCCACCTGTCTGATCTCCTGGGGATCCACAGCCTCTGTTTCTTTGCCGGTTATGTCAAGTGCCCCCTTGACCAGGGCCTTGGGTCCATAGGAAACATTTTTTGTCAGGCCATGGGAGGCCATGAGGAGCATGCCAACTTTCTGGCCCTGGTTTTCCACAATGGCATTGGTGGCCAGGGTGGTGGAAAGGGCTACCAGTTCCACGGACAATAATTGTTTCTGGTTCAGCTTTTTAAGGGCCTTTCCAATGCCAATGGTAAAATCCCATTTGGTGGTCAATGATTTTGCCTTGCACAGGGTGTTTCTGGTTTCAAGGTCATAGATCACCGCATCTGTATAGGTGCCGCCGGCATCAATGCCAAGGCCTGTTTTGATATAGGAAGATCCGTTCAGACCCTGTTTCTGATTTTTGATCGGGTCATGGATCGGGCCCTGGGTACGGATTTCTACAGGGCTTTGGGTGCCATGGCTATTCTGTTGCTCATTTTTCAGGCCGTCCCAGACAGGATTTGCAGACAGGGTGGATGTGATTGGGTCAAATCCAATCACATGGGTTGGTGGCACCACAAGGATTTCAGGAGTGGAAGTTTCCTGGGTTATCATTTTTCTAATAAGGGATTGATTCCCTTTTATTTTGGCATATTCCCAATCATATTCCCGGGCCATTTCTTTGGCCTGGGCTTCATATTTGGCAGAGTTTCCCGCATTGGTTTCAATAAAGGCTGCCCGCTGGTAGTTTTTCTGCCATGAATTGAGGAATTCAAAGGTGTGGGCTGCTGCCTTTTCTCCATGGGATTTAACCAGGTCGTCAAACAGCAATTTTTCAGATCCAAACCAGGCTTGCTGACGTCTCTGGGACATGGGCTGGGCCTTTTCTTCACACCATCCCGCAGAAAGGTAATAGGTTCCAGGGTATTTGTTGAACTGATCCTTATATTCCCTGTCCCCGCCCAGGAAAAGGGAAATGCAGTCGTGGACCTTGGGAATAACAAGGGGGATATTCCTTGCTTTTATCCCTATGGTTCCTTTACCGCAGATCCCATACCCGATGATTATCCTGTCCCCGTCTCCCCTGGCTGAAATTTGATCAATGGCTTTCTGGAGTTTTTCAGAAAGCAGCTTGGGGTTATTGTGAAGTCCTGCTTCAAGGAATTTGTATTCAAGATCTCTGCCCAGTTTCTTGGCTGTTATTTTCATGTCAATGGCCAGAACGGCACAGGCAATTACATAGGTTTTCAATGGCTTTTCCAGTCTAAAAAAAAATTAATATTAGCATTCTAACATAAATCCATTGTAATGGGTGTCAATAAGCAGAAAATTGTTTTTTCATACTATCTTTATATTAGAGGTTTATATGTAGGGGGAATCAATACCAGCTTTCCTATATGTTTTTTCGCCAGAAAATCGGTTTGGGCCTGGACAATCTCTTCCAGGGGATAGGTCCTGGCAACAATTGGTCGGATTTCATTGTTTTCAATGTAGGAGACCAGGTTTTCAAAGACCTGGGGGTCCTGGAAGGTGCATCCCATGAAGGTCAGGTCCTTTAGATACAGGGTTCTGACATCCAGTTTCACCATGGGGCCTGCAATGGCTCCTGACACTGCATACCTGCCCCCGCACCTGAGCACGGCCAGCAGTTGAGGCCATTGGGGGCCTGCCACCAAGTCCAGGACCACATCCATGGATTCTCTGCCCAGGGATTTTACCAGGTCATTATTTCTCGGGATCACATTATCGGCGCCCAGGGCCAGGACCTGTTCAACTTTGGCTGATCCCGTAATCGCAGTGATATGGGCTCCCCTTCTTCTGGCCAACTGGATTGCGGCCGACCCAACTCCCCCTGAAGCTCCTGTGATCAACACCTTGTCCCAGGGGCCTGTCTGGGATCGATGGAGCAGGTTTTCAGCCGTGGACCAGGCACAGGGCATGGAGGCCAGTTCTATATCTGTCCAGTTAGAATTTACTTTATAGGCTGTATTGGATCTTGTGGTCATATACTGGGCAAATCCGCCATTGATCTCAGATCCCATGGTGATGCAGGTACCGATTGTAGAATTTGGTGTAGAAGAGGGTTTAGCAGTGGGTGCAGGCTGCATGGTGGAAACAATTACCCGTTCCCCAATTCTTTCTGGAGTTACTTTTTCCCCTGTACTGACAATGATTCCACAGGTATCTGCACCCTGGATCAAGGGAAAATTCAGGGGCTCTCCAGACCAGGAACCATCTTCATCCTCCAGTGTTTTAATCCCTGTTTCAGCGCTGTCACTGGTCTGGGTGGTTACGGATTTTGAATACCAGCCAATACGGGTGTTGATGTCTGTATTATTGATGCCGCAGGCCAGAACCTTGATAAGGACTTCATGGGGTCCTGGAGTGGGGACAGGTACATCCTGCTGAAATACAAGTTTGTCAAAACCGCCGTGGCCTGTGAGCAAAACGGCGGTCATTGTTTCCGGTATAGTTTTTAGGATAGTTTCCCTCATCAGATTTTCCTTTGGCTTTTCTTATTTTAAAAAGGTGTCCCCCCGCTGGAAATCCCCTTCCCTGAAACGGGAATACCGCAGGGGGTTGTCCTTGTTGTCCATACTTCCCATTACAATGTCTGCCACCCTTTTCCCAGCCCCGGGGGACATCATCACTCCGCACCAATAACCGCAGTTGAGGTGGAATCCTTTAATTTCAGTACTGGGGCCTATCACAGGTTTGTCATCGGGAGTGTAGACATAAAAGCCTGCAGATACATTAATGTCATCTCCTTTGAGATCATCGGCAATGGTTTCAAAGAAGGGGTTTAAACGGGAGCATCTGTGAATGGATTCAGCTGCAAAATCCCAATCCGCAGGAGGTTCATCCAAAGGACTGCTTTCAGGCTCATCCGGGTCCACCCAGGCGCAGAGAAGGCCCCCGGCTTCCGGCCGCCAATAGCTTTCATTGCAAAGGTCCACGGTAAAGGGAGCATCCAGGGGCAGATCAGGATGACTGGTCCTGATAAAGGCTTTTTGTCTCTTTACTGTTCTCAAAGGCATGTCCAGTCCAGCCATTTTGCCGATTGCGCCTGCATAGGGACCTGCGCAATTGACCACCAGCCGGGTGCTGATGGTTCCCCTGTCCGTTTCCACTCCGCAGATTCCTTTGCTGTCCTTTAATATGTCTATAACCTTGGTTTTCATGAAAAAATCAGCTTTATCCGCTCCCTTGGCAAATCCATAGGAGGTCTCATGGGTGGAGAGCCATCCATCCCGGTTGTTGAAAGAGGCTGCCAGGGTTTTAGGGGCCAGAAAGGGGAATAGCTCGTGAAGATCATCTCCTTTGATCAGTTGGGACCCGGTCACACCGCAGGCCTCATATTGAAGGATGGCTTTTTCAAGCTCGGGTATCCGGGCTTCCTCATCCGTGACAAAAAGATAGCCCTTCTGGGTGAGATGAATGTCCAGATCAGATACTTTCACCACATCATTGAAATGTTCAAACATGTCCACGCTTTCCAGGGCAAGGTCTGCCATGGATTTTTCCGTAAACTGGGTACGGAAACATTCTGCGCTGGCAGCTGTTGTCAAAGAGGAAAGACCATCCCGTTTTTCAATCAGGATCACCTTCATGCCAGCCCTGGACAGCCAGAAGGCTGTGGAAGCACCGACAATGCCTCCACCAAGGACAACGGCATCTGCTGTTTTGGTTCCAAAGGCCAGGGGAATAAATATTTTACCCATGCTTAATTCCTTTTTATTAAATTGTTTAATCCAACCCGGTCAATAGTTTCCATGGTGGGGATTCCATTTTTATCCCATCCCCGTTTTTCATAATATGCATCCAGCAGGGAGTCCAGGTCTTTCATGGGGATGCAGTATCCCTTGTTGGGGCCTGTGGGGGTGGGCTCTTCAGAAAATCTGGCAGGGGGATAATCCATTTGTCTGCCAAAATTTTCAATCTCCCGGGCAGAGATCAGCCGGGTAAGGGTCCAGACCTTTTCGGAAATTTTAAGTATATCGTCCCAGGTTTTTTCAGCAGTTCTTCACAGATCAGGGAGCCTTTGCCCCAGTATTGATCTGCTTTTCTCAGCTCGATTTTTTCATCTTCAATGACAAGGATGGAAGGTTTTTCTGCCCTGCCCGTGAGAATGACCATGTCATATCCTGCATATTTCAGGGCCGGGCCAAAGTGCCCCCCCATGTTGGAGTCGGCATACTCTCCTGTGGCCGGGGATTTGCAGCCAAAATGGGTTTTTCCGCTGGCTGGCAGCAGATGGCCGGACAAAGGTCCTGTGGCAATGATGAACAGGTTTTTTTCATCAAAGGGGTCAATGCCTGGTAAGAGTTCTTCATACAGGGTCTTTGTCACAAATCCCCTGCCACCGATGAAATCCTCGCACATTTTTTCAGTTAGAGGCTCCTTGATAATTTGCTCGCTGCCAAGATCAATCCGTAAAATAGTGCCTGCATATCCATGTATCATTTGCCTTCTCCTGCAGCAGCTGTTTGTCTGATTTCAATGGCCTGTCTGGGACAGATTTCTGCACATTCACCGCAAAGTATGCACTTGGCCGGAATATCGGTTTCAGGGTTGATAATCATGACATCTTTGGGACATGCCTCCACGCATTCATGGCAGGCAATACAAACATCTTCGTCAATGAGCCAGACTCCATTTTCAAGGGTGATTGCTTCCACCGGGCAGACCTCAGCGCATTCTCCACACTGGTCGCACAAATGAATCCGATAATCTCCTGGAGAGGGAAACCGTCCCTCAATCCTGAGCAATCCCTTGGAGGGGGTTACCTGTTTAAAATTTTGAAAGGTATGCATATTGGTTAAATATTCTCCACCGGGACCCACCTGGTCAATAATATCCAGGGCCAGCTTTTCCGGCCGGATCTCTTCTCCTTTTTTTATCCTTTTGCACATGCCGCATATTTCAGAGTCAATGATAAATTTTTCATAGGAGGCTGTGATATATCCTTCTAGAATACCGGCTGAGTGCAGGACAAAATTGATGCCGCTTAGAGTGGCCATCATCATGCTCATCATGGATTCATAGGCTGCCTGGGAATCTACCTGTTTGGCATCGGTAAGGGCACCACCGCCCCGGACCGGAAGATTGTAAAATCGTCCCATCTGGGCTGTGGCAGCAGTGTTTACAGCCATTTCAGGGGCTCCGATGCTCAGGGTGCCATAGCAGGGTATGAAAGCGATATGGTCTTTGCCAATGGTCACATTTTTTTCAGAATTTCTAGCGTAAAGGGTGAATTGGGAAGGGGCTTTTTTTATCTGCGCTTCCACAAGGTTCCCGGGAAAATAAACCCGCTGGCCATCCACTTTGCATCCAGCTTTGGCAAACAAGGCCAATGCAGGCTCATAATTGAAATCCAGGCCGGTTTTTTCCAATACCATCAAAGTGGCCTCGTGAACCTGTTCCATTTCATTTTGTGAAAAATATTGAAAAAAATTCATT
>JAOZST010000196.1:0-7054 GCA_029939535.1 Desulfobacteraceae bacterium
CTGACAGGCTTTCCCCCCCGCCCAGGGGTGTGGAAATATTAAATGTAACCACATGGTCATCAGGGACAGGGTTGCCTATATTATCAGTAACTAAGAAAGTAATGATGGACGTGTTTGGGGTGCCGGAACCTGCAACACCAATAGTCCCGGGAATAACACTGTCAATCAAGATAGCAGCCGGCTGCTGCATTTCGCTGGCAACCTTAAATACAATAGCATCAGTTCCAACAATTATTTCAGTTGGATCAATCATAGCGTATATTTTAACATCGCCCCCAGAGCTTTCTGCTTGATAAACAACATCAGCATAGCCATTCACGGTTGATTTAATTGGTTCAATTTTCCCAGAATCGGTTATAGAATTAATTGTCCAATAAGTCTTAATATCAACTTCATTACCATCAATATCAACAAATGTCTCCAAGGAAATATCAGTGGAAATGGCAATAATGAAAAAGTTAACTACAGTACCATCTTCCACAGGGCTCCTTACTATGGAACCATTATCATATGTTATTTCCTTAAACACATGGGCCCGTATGGTTGCTTGACCACCAGGGGAAAGAAAATCACCTTGTTCCAGACTAGGAATTGAAAGTTCCAGACCATAAGAAGTAGAAACTTCGGTAAGCAAATCTTCTGGATCGCTATTGCCTTTGGTTTCTGGAAAACTGCCTCCGCTGCCGCCGCAACTTGATACCATGAATAATAAGAATAACAACGTGCTCAGGTGTTTTATGGATCTCATTTTTATTCCCCATATCGTGTGAGTGATTTGTTTGGTGTGAGTGATTTGCTGTTTGCAAATTTATTCCTCGTATTATATGTATTTAGGGTAGTGGTGATTCTGTTGTCAAGCAAAATATGAAAACCGGAAGAGATTTCGGGCATCCCGTGCTGTAGAATAAATTTGCCGTGTTGTTTTTTTGCTGCCTGTTTGACAAGGGGTGGTATAAAAAGGCTATAGAACCGTCATGGAAAAATCAAATAAGGACGTGTAAACATTTGAATACAGGGATATGAAATACATCTTTCCAATACTAATCACTCTTTTTATGGCAGCAAACGTATGTTTTTCTGTTGAAAGGCCGCAAAAACTTGAGGTAACAAACCTGGGACTGATTCTAAGGGGAACGGTGGTAGGCATTCCTGAAGCTTATGCTGTGATTGAAGATAAAAAAATACGTCATCAATTTTTATATAAAGTCGGGGATTCAATCCAGGATGCAAAAATTAAAAAAATTTTAAGGTGTAAGGTGATTCTTACCTATCAAGGGAAAGATCAAATGCTTGAAATACAGGAAACCAGTTTAGATCAAATCCCTGAAATGGAGGGGGAAAATTTAAAACAAATCCCTGGAATGGAGGGGAAAAGTTCAGAACAAATCCCTGAAACAGGAGGAAATAGTAAAAATAATCCCGTGCTCAGAATCCCTGCAGGAAAAACAGGGTTAGGAAAAGCACCTGCCGGCAAAATTTTGAGTGAATTTTTATCGGATAATATAAATGTATTGTTCAAGCAGGTAAAATTCAGACCCCATATTAAAGACGGCCAGCGAGATGGTCTTATGGTCTTTGGGATACGGCCTGATTCAGGAATCAGTCAAATGGGGTTTAGAAATGGGGATATTCTTAAAGATTTTAATGGAATACCCATTACCTCTTCTGAGGATATTCCAGGACTTATTTCTGAGATGATAAGAGCAGATAAGGCTAAAATAACCATAACCCGTCGTGGAAAAATAGAGGAATGGATTTTTCAGGTTGGTAAAGATGGTGTTTTATTGAAGAGTAAAGTGAATGAATGATACTGTCATATAGCAGCGGCAAAAATAGCAGCAGCAAAAAATGGGTATTGCCAGTTTTTATTTTGTATGTTTTTTATTCAGCCTTGCCGATTTATAGTAGTAATGGTTTTGCTGCCGATTCTTCAGAACAGGCAGACCAGGCGAAACCGGCAGAACAGGTTAGCTCAGGTTCACAATTTGTATCCATGGATTTTAATAATGTTGATATTCATGTGTTCATTCAATTCATCAGCAAATTAACAGGCAGAAATTTTGTTGTGGACAGCAGGGTAAAAGGAAAGGTGACTATTATATCCCCCACAAAAATATCAGTAAAAAATGCCTGCAAGGTGTTTGAGTCTGTTCTTGAAATCAATGGTTTCTCCACGGTTGAGTCAGGTCAGATTATTAAAATTCTTCCAGCACCAGATGCAAAGGGGGACAATCTTGATACACAAATAGCCTCCAGACCTGGGCAGTCAGGCAGCCTGGATGATAAAATTGTAACAAGGATAATTCCCCTGGAATATGCAAGATCCGATGAACTGAAGAATTTATTTACTCCCCTGGTCCCCAGGGGTAGTGTTGTCCTGTCATATCGTGATACCAATATGCTCATCATAACTGCAACACGTTCAAGTATTGACAGGCTGTTAAAAATTATAGGGGTCATTGATATCCAGAGTATTGGAAAAATAATTTCCGTGATACCCATAAAATATTCAGATGCCAGGAATATGGTTCAAAGCCTTTCTTCAATCTATACCGCCAGGGTAAAATCCATAAGGGGAAAGAAGAATACAGATCAGGTTGTGAAGTTTGTTGCGCATGAGAGAACCAATTCAATTATTCTTCTGGCCAGCAAGTTAGAAACCGACAGGATCAGCAGATTAATAGATCTTCTGGATCAGAAGGTTCCCAGGGGGGAAGAGAAGATACGGGTTTATTCCCTTGAGCATGCGTCTGCTGAAAATCTTGTTAATGTATTGGCGGAAATTCCCGTCGCAGATACAGAAAAGGCAGCTCCCGGCCAGAAGAAAACGCCAATCTTATCAAATAAAGTAAAAATCCTGGCAGATAAAACAACCAATAGTCTGATTATCATGGCTGACATGGAAGACTATCCTGTACTGGAAGAAGTTATTAACAAACTGGATATTCCAAGGGCAATGGTTTATATCGAATGCCTGATTATGGAAGTAGGTGTAACCCGGGGTTTGACCATTGGAACTGAATGGAGAATTATCGAAAGCTTTAACGAAAACAACAAAGTTGTCTTTGGAGGTTTTGGGGGTACGGGGGACAGCGGGTATGAGAATCTTGCTGGAATTGCTGAAGGAGGAATGCCTGAGGGTTTTTCTGTCGGCTTTATGGGCAAGGCCTTTAATATCGGCGGGGTCACTTTTCCGAATATCCCGGCTGTTGTACAGGCCTTTCAAAGAGATAAAGGGGTTAATATTATTGCCACTCCCCAGGTGCTGACCACTGAAAATGAGGAAGCCACCATCATCGTTGGTCAGAATGTACCTTACCAGGCAAGGTCAGCAGCAGAATCCGGCAATGAAACCTATAGTTCCTATGAATACAAAGATGTGGGTCTCACCCTTAAAATCAAACCCCAGATCAGCAAGGATAAACTGGTCCGGCTCAATATTTTTCTGGAACTCATCCAGCTTGATTCCGTCAACCCATCAAGTCCGGACAGGCCCACCACTTTAAAACGAAAAATTGAAACCGCTATTATTGTGGAAGATACCAACAGTGTCGTTATGGGCAGCCTTATTGATGAAGCCACAACAAGAACTATCACCAAGACACCCTGCCTTGGTGATATTCCAGGACTTGGCTGGGCATTCAAATCAGTGGATGAAGGCGGAGAAAAGACCACTCTTTATGTTTTTTTAACACCCCGGGTTGTTAAAAATCCATTGGAATTGGATGAAATATATAAAGAAAAAAAAGAAGATATGTAAGAATCAACCAGTAAAGTCAGGAGTTTTTTGACAAAATGCTTTTTTTTGTTCTAAGGTGGAAACAAAAATTTTTATTTGTAGTAATTATTCTTAAATAATCACAATCAATCCAAGGAGGAGTTATGAAAAATTATAGAACTATTGTTACAATTGTTACAATGTTTTTTGTCCTGATGATGACCCTTACCATCTCACCGGCCATGGGGGAAAGCACAAACCTATGGGATGTTTACAACAACGTTTTGAAAAAAGCGAAATACGTTGATTTAACCCATGCATTCAGCCCAACTATTGCTGTCTGGCCAGGCTTTGGCCAGGCTAAGTTCAAACCATCGGTATCTAGCAAAAAATATGAGGGTTATTGCGAAATCGGTGAGGCTTTTGAGTATAAAAAACACGGTTTTATAGCCACATCCTATGAATTGGTCACGGATCAGTATGGAACCCAGTTGGATCCGCCGGCTCATTTTTACGAATATGGAGCCACCATCAGCGATCTGCCAGCCACCTATGCCGTCAGACCCCTTGTGATTATTGACATACATGACAAAGTTATGAAAGATCCAGGCTATCATGCCACCATCGATGATATCAAAGCCTGGGAGTCCAAATATGGAGAAATTCCTGAAGGGTCTGTTGTGGCCATTCGATCTGACTGGTACAAGAAATGGAAAGAAACAGACCGCTTTGCTGCAAAACCTTTTCCCGGTACAAAACTGGATGCTCTCAAACTGCTCCATCTGGACCGGAAAATCCTTTTCCACGGGCATGAACCCCTGGACACGGACACCACACCCAACCTGGAAGGAGAAAATTGGTTGTTGAAAAACAACTTCTGCCAGGCTGAGGGAATGATGAATCTTGATAAGGTTCCACCGAAAGGTGCATTGGTAATGATCGGTTTTGCAAAACCAGAAGGTGGAACCGGCGGCTATGCAAGGTATGTGGCCATTTGCCCGTCGGACTGGGAATATGGAAAATCCATTGAGGAATTACCCGGCGCTCCTTTGCCCAAACAACCCTATCCAAATAAAAGAGATAAAAATGGTGTATTAAGGCCCACACCATAGAAAATAGTCCGATAGATTGATTTGATGATGTGAATATTGGTTCTCAAGTTATAGTTTCAGCTTGAAAGTTACATTGCTGACCAAGGGCGGTATTGTCCTGCAAGAGTTTTATATTTCTTCTATCACATCTACAAACAGGTCTTTAGCGTCATTGAATAAGGTATCGATCTCTTCAATGACGCTGGTTTTTTCAATCCTTTTATTCAGAATTCTTAATTCATGCAGACATTTATTCCGATATTCCTGGTCACTTTCAAAGGTATCAAACAGGCTGATTAGTTTTTTGATCATTTGATCTGTTTTCTCCAGGGCGTTGGAACGGAATGTCTGCATTTTTTCACGTTCAACCCGTTGATGAAAAATTTGAACATCTGTCAGCAATTGTTCCGCTTCAGTCAACAGGGGATAGGGATATGAGGATTTGATGATTTCGGAAAGTCTTCTGTACTTTGAAAAAATCTGTTTATCGTTTTTAATTTTCGTCAGGCTGGTTTCAAAGGCCTGCATCTGGTCGATAAACACCTGCCAGAATGGGAGGGTTTGATTGTAAAATTTTGTCAATACTGCAATAGTTTCTGCCAGTTGAATAATCTTTGATTGATATTTCAAGCAGGTTTGAATTATTGAATAGGAATCCTGCTTTTCAAGAATTTTATCAAGCAGCACTGTCCCGTTTTTAATTTCTTTACTCCCGGGGAAAAAAGGCGGTTCTGCCAGGGGTGCATAGGATGTCAGCCTGTTCTGCCAGATTTTCAGCTTGCTGATAAGGTGACGCGAAAATGTATATTGATCAGCCCCTTCCGGCGATGCTGGCAAAAAAGATATGCAATTTTTTTTAACTTGTTCAAAGCTTTGCATATCGACTTGCCTGTTTATCACAACAAAAACATTAGTGTCTGGATTCTCGATCAGCATCTGCTTTGTTTGCCGTGGTGAAGCGGTATGTTCTTTGATATAGAAATGAACCTTTAACTCTTCAGCGAGCCAGAAAATGGTCTGAGGTATCTCCTGAATTGAAAGATCATCCAACAGCGTTGAAGATGATATTAAAATATTTAGCGCGACTGGACCGCTGACTTGATACTCTTTTTCAATAAAAGAAAATACCTTATCCATATTTTTTGACATACGGTCTTCAAAACCGAAGGTCATCTGTCTTGGTCCAAGTACCACCTTTTTGACAAGTATAGTTGAGATCACAGGTCCAATCCAATTTTCAATCCGTCTTACTGACGCTGAGAGTCTGGGTTAATATGTCGCCGGAACCTATCATTTTTTTCTGAAAAGGCCGGTATGCCTCACTCAAATGGTGATATCCCCTCACAGGTTTGCAGAGCCTGCTTTGCAGGCAAAGGGAATCCGTCTTTTCTTTACCATGGAAAGTTCAGAATCAGCAAGTAACCTTTAAATGTTTTTGGATGGATTAGGATAATCCAATGACCTAGGCCAGATCAAGGTAGATTGTAAGGCCTGCCACTGCTGTCATGCTCCTTTGAGTTTTTTCTTCTTTATACTTTTATATGAAAAAGAATCTCACCACAGAGTTCACAGAGGACACCGAGAATAGAACTCTGTGTGCTCTGTGGTTAAAATATTTTTCATAGTTTGTTGTGCCCGACAGGGCATGGGGGTTATTGACAAAATGCAGCTTCCTATCCTTCCTATCTATGATGCCTCAAAATCCTTTGGGTTTTGTTTTGGTTCTTGCGTCTGCCATTGTCTGGAGTTTTGGTGGGGCACTTAAACACATAATTATCATAGCCTTTTCTTTTGCATGTGCAACCGTGATCATCAGACGGTATGCCCATGTGCGAATGGTTCCCGCAGTTTGTATGGGAACTGTGATGGCGGCTTGTGTGTCCGGGGTTTTGATGAGTAGTTTTATGGTGACACTGCCTGATATGGGTGTCATGATTGTTTTCGGAAGTTTAAATCTTGGCCTGGGCCTTGCCTTTTTTGTTACGGGAGCACGCCTGGTTCCTTCAGCCCTTGCCGCACTTTTGGGGACTACTGAAACAATTCTGGGGCCGATGTGGATGTGGCTGAGCCATGATGAAATTCCGACAATTCGAACCATGACGGGTGGATTAATCGTGTTTACTGCTCTACTCAGCCACATAGCCTGGAGCATATATCGTCAAAAATCAACGATTGTTAATAAAACACCTATTTAAAAGTGTACTTGATTCTCACCAAAAAGGGGAGGGTCAGTCACGACAATACC
>JAOZST010000049.1:0-23480 GCA_029939535.1 Desulfobacteraceae bacterium
CCGGTTTTGGATATATGTCGCCACCTGCTTGATGCATTTCCCCGTTGCAAAAATACGCTGAAAATACCGGGAGTTATTCTATTGGATCGTCCGGATATCCTGTCCGGTTCAAAGCCGGTCAATTGTATTCTCAAATTTTTGGACACTCTTTTACCCAGAATGCAGTTTATTGTAAATTTGTCAGAAAAAAACATTTTGCTCTTTCCAAACCATTTGAAACAAAAACAGTTGCACCTTCCTGAAAAAAAAACGACTCCTTTAAAAAAACAACCGGTTAAAAAAGTCACTCCTGGTTCAATTTTTGTGATTGATATTGATGGGAAACTGCCGAATTTAGCTTTGATGAAACTGAGCAGTTATTATAAAGATAAGGGCAGAAAAGTGCTGCTGTTATCTAACGATACCTGTATAAAAGGGGCATACAAAATTTTTGCCAGTTCAATTTTTAACAAACCCAGTTCTGCAAAATCTATTAAAAAACTTAAGAAGTTTTATGGTGAATCTCTTATCCTTGGTGGTTCCGGAGTAGATATTAGCATGCGCCTTTCTCAAAAGGTTGAAAAAATGCCAGCGGATTATACGCTTTACCCGGAACTGGGTAACAGGGCAATAGGATTCCTTACCCGTGGCTGTCCCTTTCATTGTCCTTTTTGTCTTGTTCCGGAGAAGGAAGGTAAACCGCGTCAAGTGAGTGATTTGGATTCTCTTTTAAAAAGAAAGAGAGATAAACTTATTTTGTTAGATGATAATATTTTATCTCATCCCCGTGCAAATGATTTTTTAGAAGAGCTTGCTTCGCGTTGTGTTAGGGTCAATTTTACCCAGACCCTTGACATTAATCTTATTGATAAGGAAAAGGCTAACCTTCTTAAAAAGGTCAATTGTTCAAATATTAAATTTACAAGAAGAAATTTTCATTTTAGCCTAAATGACAACAAAAGACTTGAGCAAATTAAAGAAAACTACAATTTGTTCGGTTTTGTTGCTAAAGATAATGTGGAATTCGTTTGTATGTACGGTTTTAACACAACACTTGCACAAGATGTTGAACGATTTCGTTTTTTACGTTCTCTTCCTGGCGCCTATGTATTTGTGCAACAGTATCAGCCTGTAATAAACGGCTCTCAGCCTAGGTTGGAAAATTTTTTTGATGAAAAAGTTGATAAAAATATAAATGAGCTGATAAAAATAGTATTTCCACAAAATATGAAAAGCATGGAAAAATATTACCGATGGCTGAGCAAACGTTATTCCCATGCATTTAATAAAGTGCACATGGGGTTGGTAGATACAATTTTCAAATATAATAACCGTCATCGAAAAGGAGAGTATATTGCTACGTTGTCTGGAACCAGAAAATTGTAATTCTCAACGAAATAAAAGTGAAGAGGAGGCAGCTTATAATAAAATTCATGAAATACTTGCCTGTGAAAATAATTTTGAAAGTATAAAGAACATTGCATCCAGCAGAACCATAAGTATCTGGCAAATAAAGCGAGCAAAAATCATTCTTGGAGTAATGGAAAATAAAAGCATTGAAAAAATGGTTGTTGACCTGCGAGTACCACCAAATTCCATTATAAAAAGCATAAACCAATTTGCCATAACTGGGTTGGCGTATTTAAACTGCGCTGGAAGAAAACCCACCTCTCGTGAAGCTTCAGTAGAAAAATTGTTGTCCTTCCTTGAAAACCCTTATGATGATGATTCTGACAAGTGGAATCAAGTCAGTGTGAAATATATTGGTCACTATTTTTCAGCAAGACAGATTCAACAAATCAGAGATTTCATTAAATCCAATTCTGAATTTAATAGAAATAAGATTGCAAAAAAAATTTGTTTAATGTTCGATATCTATCAATCAAACGGGGAAATCAAACAATCCCAGATGGCTGTAATTTTAAAGCGGATGGAAATGGATAATGTAGTTTTTCTACCCCCCGTACAGCGATCTTCATCTTGCAAGAAAAGCGCATCAAGAAAACAAAAGATCCAAAAATTTGATACCAGAGAACGTGATTTTTCACAGTCCGACATAGCACAAATTCAATTTATCCCTGCCTCTTCAGGCAAGGATCTTGCTTTGTGGCGTCAGCTTATTGAAGGATATCATTACATATCCAATACCAAATTGTTTGGAGCACAAATGAGATATCTTGTATATGGGGGGAAAGGGATACAAAAAACAGATACTTTTCTAAAAATACGCAATACTAATACTAACCAGGGAGAATTTCGCAAGTCTTATCAAGATTTATACCGTGGGAAACATCTTCTTGCGGTTATTGGGTTTGCTGCAGGTTCATGGTCTTTGTCAAGCCGTGATAAATTCATTGGATGGAATAAAGAACAGAGGGAGGCAAACCTAAAATACATTGTGAATAATGTACGATTTTTAATCCTGCCCTGGGTAAAATCGCCAAACTTGGCATCCAGAATTCTTGGGGGTATTGCAAGGCAACTTCCTTATGACTGGGAGGCACGTTATAATTACAAACCGTTATTGCTGGAAACTTTTGTTCAACTTGATAGGTTTAAAGGTTCATGTTACCGCGCTGCGAACTGGACTCAGATTGGTGAAACCAAGGGTTATAGTTTTTACCCTCAAAATGGGACAAATATTCCACGAGCAGTTTTTGTGTATCCTCTTTGCAAAAATTTTCGCAAAAAGCTTTTAGATGAAGATAGCTATAATTGAAACCATTACTCAAAAATAATTACCCCTATCCGTTACTTTCAAATCAATTAACTTTATCCACTATAGGTTTTAGCAGGATTGCTCTTGGGGAAATTTTTTACGCCATATACGTTCCTTACACCATATGCAATGGGTAAATTATGAAAATAATAAAGTACAAACTCTTTACAAAAACCAAGGTATGACATACATGTTAACATTAATTATGATTTATATTATACAGATAGTTCTGAAAAGCGTAATTGGAATTTTTTATGGGCGGAGATTTTATTATAGATGATTGATACCCTAGTGGACCTTTTGGTAGACGATAAACAGCAACAGGTATTAAAAAAACTGGCATCCTCCTTAAAGGATGTAATCCTCAATGACAGGCAGATCTGCGATTTTGAATTATTGGTTACAGGTGTGTTTTCGCCCCTTAAGGGTTTTATGACACAGGTTGACTGTGAATCTGTCATGGACAGGATGCGCCTGTCTTCCAATGAAATCTGGCCTGTGCCCATTTGTCTTGATATCAGCGAAACCCTTGCGGCCAGCCTTGAGGCGGGTCAGTCCGTGGTGCTGCGTGATCCAGAAGGATTCCCCCTGGGGGTGATGGGTGTGGAAGATATCTGGCCTGTTGATGCGGAAAAGGAAGCATTGGCAGTTTACGGAACCCTGGACAGGTCCCACCCTGGAGTAGATTATTTATTTAACAGGTCCGGGAAATTTTATATAGGCGGCCCCATCCAGGCTATCAATCTGCCCATTCATTCCGATTTCCGCCAGATCAGGATGACGCCCAAAGAGGTGAGAAAGGCTTTTTCCAGGCTGGGATGGAAGAGGGTTGTGGGGTTCCAGACAAGGCAGCCCATTCACCGGCCCCAGTTTGAAATGACAATCCAGGCCATGCGCAAGGCCAAGGCCAATCTTCTGCTCCTTCCCATTGCCGGGACTCCCGGGCCCGGTGACTTTGATCATTATACAAGGATGCGCTGTTACCAGAAAGTTGCAGCCCAGTATCCACCCAACTCTTACATGCTGAACCTGCTGCCCCTGGCCATGCGAATGGCAGGGCCAAGGGATGCTGTGCTTCATTTGATTATCGGGAAGAATTTCGGGTGCACACATTTTGTCATTGGCCATAACCATTCAAGCCCGGGCAGGGATGGCAATGGAACTCCTTTTTACCATTATGAAGAGATTTCTGCCCTGGCTGAAAAAGCGGTTGAAGATCTTAAAATAGATGCAGTCTCCTTTGAGGAGATGGTTTATCTCCCCTTTGAGGATGAGTTTAAGCTGGCCAGGGAAGTAAAAAAAAATCAGGAAACTATTTCTTTTTCCAACAATGATATTAGAAATCGTATCCGCAAGGGCAGGAAAATACCCAATTGGGCAAGTTTTCCAGCTGTCATAAAGGAGTTGGACAGGTCCTATCCATCACCGGCAAAACAGGGTTTTGCAATATTCCTCACTGGCCTTTCAGGTTCAGGTAAGTCCACCATTGCCAAGGTGCTCTATTCCAGGTTCATGGAGATCGGCACCCGGCCGGTAAGCCTTCTGGACGGAGATATTGTCCGGAGGAATTTATCCTCGGAGTTGAATTTTTCCAAGGAACACAGGGATATCAATGTGAAACGCATTGGTTTTGTGGCATCGGAGATCACGAAAAACAGAGGCATTGCCATCTGTGCCCCCATTGCCCCCTATGAGAGGACCCGGTCTGATATCCGTAACTCCATTGAGGTCCATGGTGGTTTTTTTGAAATCCACGTGGCCACCCCCATAAGTGAATGCGAAAAAAGAGATAGAAAGGGAATGTATGCCAGGGCCAGGGCAGGGCTTTTAAAGGGATTTACAGGTGTGGATGATCCCTATGAGACCCCGGAAAATCCAGAGTTGAGCATTGATACCACAAATATAAGTCCGGATGAGGCTGCCCAGGAAATATTGCTTCTGTTAAGTGAAAAAGGATTTGTATGATGAAAAAAAACTGGGATTCTGTATTAGAGGAGTTAAAGAAAAAGTCCTATAGCTGGCTGGTTACAGGGTGTGCCGGGTTCATAGGTTCCAACCTTGTGGAAACTCTTCTTGGGCTTGGGCAAAAGGTAACAGGGCTTGATAATTTTTCCACGGGTTTTCAGTATAACCTTGATGAGATTGAAAAAGCCGTTGATAGGGATAAATGGGAAAAGTTCAGGTTTATAAAAGGAGATATCAGGAATCCTGAATTATGTGTCAAGGCATGCCAGGAACAGGATTTTGTTCTGCACCAGGCAGCACTGGGATCAGTGCCAAGATCTGTTACAGATCCTCTCCTGACCAATGAAAATAATATCACTGGATTTTTGAACATGCTTGTGGGGGCAAAACAGGCAAGGGTAAAACGATTTGTGTATGCTGCTTCCAGTTCCACATATGGGGACCATCCTGGGCTGCCAAAGACAGAAGATAATATTGGCAAGCCTTTGTCACCCTATGCAGTGACCAAGTATGTTAATGAATTGTATGCAGGGGTTTTTGCTTCAACCTATGGATTTAAAACCATTGGGCTCAGGTATTTTAATGTGTTTGGGAAAAGGCAGGACCCCTATGGGGCCTATGCAGCTGTGATGCCTTTATGGTTTGCATCCATGATCAAAAATGATCCTGTTTTTATCAATGGAGATGGAGAAACAAGCCGGGATTTTTGTTATATTGATAATTGTGTCCAGGCCAATTTGCGAGCCTGTGTTGTCACGGATGACAGGGCATTGAACCAGGTTTATAATGTGGCCTATGGGGAAAGAACCACCTTGAATGAGTTGTTTTACCTTATCCGGGAACGGGTGGCAGAAAGATTTCCCCGGGCAGAAAAAATTGAACCTGTTTACAGGGATTTCAGGCCCGGAGATGTGAGACATTCCCTGGCGGATATATCCAGGGCAGGTGAACTTCTAGGGTATGGGCCTGAATATTCTGTAAAACAGGGGCTTGATCTTGCGGCTGACTGGTATATGGACAATTTGAAACCAGATAATATGAAATCAGAATAATTGAATAGTATGGAAATTTGCATTTAGCTGTTTAGCTAATGGCTAAATGCCGCGCAATAGTGCGCTAATTTAATCACGAGGGACTTGAGATGAACAAGAAAACGAAAATAGCAATTGTCGGGCTTGGATATGTGGGATTGCCTCTGGCTGTTCATTTTGCACAGAAATATGAAACCATTGGTTTTGATTTAAAAGAAACCATTGTGGACAATTGCAAAGTCCACAAAGATCCCACGGGTGAGGTATCAAAAGAGGAGTTTGAAGATGCCCTTTATTTTACCCCGACAACAGATTCCAAAATGATGTCTGATGCTGATTTTATTGTGGTGGCTGTTCCCACTCCCATTGACAAGGCAAGAAGGCCTGATCTGTTTCCCGTTGAAAGTGCGGCCAGGACAGTTGGAAAGGTGATGAAAAAAGGAGCTGTTATTGTCTTTGAATCCACTGTTTATCCCGGAGTGACAGAAGATATCTGTGTCCCGATTTTAGAGAAGGAATCAGGATTAAAGTGGAAAGAGGATTTCCATGTGGGGTATTCTCCGGAAAGGATTAATCCCGGGGATAAGGAACATACCCTGACCAGGATCGTAAAGGTGGTATCTGGGGATGATGAAGATACCCTGGAACAGGTGGCAGGATTATATGAATCCATTATAACGGCAGGTGTGCACAAAACCCTTTCCATTAAAGAGGCAGAGGCTGCCAAGGTCATTGAAAATACCCAGCGGGATTTGAACATTGCCCTGATGAATGAACTGGCATTGATTTTTGACCGCCTGGGCATTGATACAAAAAATGTATTGGATGCAGCAGGGTCTAAATGGAATTTCTTGAAATTTTCACCCGGGCTTGTGGGGGGGCATTGCATAGGGGTTGATCCCTATTACCTGACTTTTAAAGCTGAGTCTGAGGGGTATCATCCGGAGATAATCCTGTCCGGCCGTCGCATCAATGATAATATGGGCAGGTTTGTGGTTGAAAAGACTGTTAAGATGATGATTGAACAGGGCCAGCATATAAAGGGTACAAAGGTGGGAATTCTGGGTCTGACATTTAAAGAGGACTGTCCTGATTTGCGAAATACCCGGGTGGTGGATATCATTGAAGAGCTTAATTCCTACGGGTGTGAAGTAATGGTCCATGATCCCATGGCAGATCCCGGGGAAGCAAAAGAATATTACGGGGTTGACCTTTGTTCATGGGAGCAATTGGAAAACCTTGGGGCGATTATCCTTGCCGTGCCCCATGCAGCTTACAAAGAAAAATCTGTGGCTGGACTGGTCTCAAAGCTTGGAAAAGGCGGATGCCTCATTGATGTAAAAAGTTTTTTGGATATGGATGCAGTTAAAGTAACCAGGGTTCCTTTCTGGCGGCTCTAGGTTTCAAGAAATAAGTCCCCTGGCAATGGCAAACTTTGTCAACCCGGCAATGGTATGAATATCCAGCTTTTTCTTCACATTGTTGCGGTGGATGTCAACGGTTTTGGGACTGATTCCCAGTTGGTCTGCGATTTCTCTGCTGGTATGGCCTTCAGCAACCATCTGGAGAACTTAACGCTCCCGGCAGGGGAGGTGTGAAAATTTGTCCTCTTTTTTGCTCTAATTGTTTTCATCATTTACCTTATTTGGGATTATGGGGGCCTTTAATATAATCCTGGTCCCTTGGTCAGGTTTTGAGTGTATTGTAAGACTTCCGTTAAAATGTTCCATCCGTTCTGAAATACTATACAATCCAAATCCGCATCCCTGCATCTTCTTAATTTTTTTCACATCCATGCCAATGCCATTGTCCTCCACACGGATGCTTATCTGGGTTTCAGTGGCAGATATTTCAATCTCTGCCTTTTTTGTTCTGCCATGTTTTAAAATATTGGTGAACATCTCACCAGTGGCCCTGTACAACATAAGTTTCAAGGCATCTTTCAGTCTCACAGGGTCTTCCAGATTATTGATATAGGTAAACTCAGTATGGTATTGTTCATTGGTCTCCTCCACCAGAAAGCCAATGGCAATATCAATATCAAAGTCGTCCAGGATGGGAGGGTTGAGTTTATATATCAAGGCTCTGATATCCCTGATGGCCTGTTCAAGAAATCTTTGGATTTGCCTGAGATCATGGGCATTGGTACCAGTGCCTGGCTGGTCCATGGTTTTTATTTTTGAAATTCCAATGGCAAGGGTCTGGGCAATGCTGTCATGGAGGTCAGAGGCAATGGTTTTTCGCTCAATTTCTTCGGAAAAGACAAGGTGCTCATTGAGCCGCTTGAGCTGGTCGGTCTGTTTTTCAAGGGAAAGGACATGGGCTTTTTCATTTTTTTCAGACAGTATAAGTTTTTTGACCATTTGCTTGAAGGCATCTGCAAGCAATCCGATTTCATCTTTTCTATTGATATGTGATACCTGATCACACACCATTTCCAGATTTCCTTCAGACACTTTCTGGGTTAATTGGGTCAAGTGTTTGATGGGCTGGATAATGATTTTAATTGCACAAAAAATAAAAAAAACGGCAATGAAAATGATGGCAGCTGAATATTTTAAATAATGTCCAGAAACCTGGGAAAGGATTGTTTCAAGAGCCTTCCGTGTCTGATGAGCCGAGGAAAGCAGGTCTTTTTCACTGGAAACAAGTACCAGATGCCATCCAGTCTCGGGAAGGCTGCTGGCAGTAAAAAGGTAATTTTCATTGTTGATATTCACTTTGAAAAGGCTGTCGCGGTTGTCAAGTATAAGATTGGCAGCTTTTTTTATTTCAGGGTTCCTGGTATCTCCAAGATTATAGTTCAGGATATCCCGGGAATATTTAAATTTTTTGGTATAAATTTCAATATCAAAAAGATCAAAGTAGGATTTTGGAAATCCAATGAGTTTGCCTTGTTTATCCATGAGGAATTTGAAAAGGATAGCTTCTTTGTAACGTTTTTCTCCAGGTTTTTCCTGGAGCAGGTCCATCACAATGGTGGTCAGGGGGATATCAATGCCTGCGATGCCTTTAAAATTGCCGGAATTATCTATAATCGGTGCTGCTGCCGTCATCATGAATCCGTCTAGGACGTCATCCTTATAGGGGTCAGTCCATTTTGCTCCCTGCTCCATGTTGTTTCGGGCCATATATTTTTGCTCCCGATTTTTAAGGTCTCTGTTTTTGGGGTCCATAAACATCTGGACAGGTTCTCCATTGCGCAGGTCAAATTCTTTTGGGGAGGGTAGATTAAAACATTGGCTTTTTGCCTTGGGGTTTTTTGTGTAGTAACGTCCGATACCAGAGGCGGTAATGATATGACTGGCAACGCTTTCCGGGGTTATTTCCTGAACTTTTCTAATATATGGTCCCAGATGGGAAAGGGCATTGATCTCTTTACCGATGTATGGTGAAATTTTTTGATCACCCCAGAAGACAGTGATTATGGGGTGGGATCTGGGGGTAAAGAAAATCTGATTGGTTTTTTGCAGTTCAAGGGGGATCATTTCCAGGGGGTTCTGGCTGTACATATCCAGGTTCCCATAAACATCACTGGCTTTCCGGGCCAGAAGAGAAGCTGAACTTTTGATCCGGGTGAAGACCTGATCATATTTTTGGGCCTGTTCCATGGCAAGGGCGGATAATGATGCATTGGATAAGTTCGTGATCTGTTGGGCATTGGTTTTATAGGCATAATCCCCGAATTGCTGGAGGGCATTATGGACGATTAAAAACAGGGGCAGGATGGTTATTAAAAGTGAGAGGCAGATAAAAATAAAGAGTTTGCCGGTAATGGAAGTGCGCAATGGGTGCATCACAATTTAATCAGTCTTTAAATTCAATTATCAAAAATCCTTCCTTTTATACTCAACTAATGCATAGTATGTTTTTTGGGTTTTTGTCAATGAATATGCAATTTTTCCAGGGTTTTCCAGGGGATGGAATAATTATTGATGATCCATCCCCTGTTTATTCTAATTGTCAGGGAGATTTTACATGACCGGACCAGAGTCTGCTCTTTTGGAGCTAGTAGTCGCAGATGGAAGGATCAACACTGGACGGGACCCCTTCATAGGGAGTCCATTTGCTGGATTTAAAAGTGTTTTCCCCTCTCATGTTTTTAAGTATTTCAATGCTGGTTTTATAGCCTTTGTACATCCTGCACATATCCATGGCCATGCCGCAGATCAGACCCACAGCCTGGACCAGGGTGATGTCGTTTATGGAGAACTCCCAGGGCTTTGAAGTGTATACGCGCAGAGCACCAAGGATCTTATTATGGCTGATGATGGGAACCCCCAGCAGGGAGGAAATGCCTTCTTTTCTGGCTTGTTCCGGGTATTCTATTCTGGGGTCATCCATTACATCAAAAATGGCAATGGGTACGGCATCCTTTCCCTCCTTGATGGTCTGCATGAAGTGGATGGGGCCCTTGTTTAAATATTCCTGGCTCAGGCCGAAAGATGCCACAAGTCCCAGTTCCCTTGTTTCTCGATTGACCAGGAATACAGAACATCCTTTGGCGTTAAAGGCAGTCTTGACACTTTCTGCCGTCAGCAGTGCAACGTCTTCAGGGTCCCTGCACTGGGAAATGGCAGTGGTGAGTTTGATAATGGTGTCATAGTACATTGTGTGTTCATCCATTTTGGCCTCCTCTGGTTTGAATTATGGGGTCGGCATCCCTGCCTTATCCATTACTTCTGGCAGGAATGCAGTTAAAACCTAGGGATCAAGCATAAAATGGAGCATGAAGACAAAAGAGAAGAATTATTAAAATTCAAAAATACAGGATTGAATGAGAGAATAACTATCCATAATATATAATATCTAATTGATTTCGTCAAAGGTTTTTGAAGTAAATTGTTGGAATTATTCTTGACAAACATGGGTGATACCGTATAAATCCCGGGCAAAGGGACCAGCTTCCTGAAAAAACCCAGGGTGTTTGCTGGGCAATGCATTGGGTGCGGCATCTGTGAACATGCCTGTCCAGTGGCCGGAGAGTCAGCCATCAAGGTGATTGGAAAGGCCAGTTAGAAAAATAATTTTTAGTGGACAGGTTTATAAGAAAATAGTGGGATTTGAGTAAAAAGATTGATATGCATTATTGAGGAGAAAAAAT
This sequence comes from Desulfobacteraceae bacterium, assembly GCA_029939535.1. Lineage (GTDB taxonomy): Bacteria > Desulfobacterota > Desulfobacteria > Desulfobacterales > Desulfobacteraceae > NBML01. The sequence continues at coordinate 10,799 of JAOZST010000049.1, forward strand.
GTGAATGCATTGATTATTGTGGCCCATGGAAGCCGGAAAAAAGAATCCGCCCTTCAGGTGGCAGCCCTTTGTGCAAAAGTATCTGAAAAGTCGGGAAAACAGTTTGATAGGGTGGAATATGCATTTTTGCAATTTGCTGAGCCTCTTTTAAGGGATAAAATAGAAAATTTAGTAGAAAAGGGTGCAAAAAAAATTATTATATTTCCATTTTTCATTGCAGCCGGCAGCCATATTTTGGAAGACATTCCAAGGCTTGTTGAAAAGGCTGGGCATGACTATCCAGGAACAGAATTATCCATCACCCGACATTTGGGAATTATTGAATCCATTGAAGATCTTATCCTGGCAGAAGTTGATACCCATTGTAAAAATCAGGTATAAAAAACAGGCATAATAATTATGGAAACCAAAAAATTATTTATTATAAAAACTGGTGAGGCTTTCCCTGCTGTTGTAAAGGAATTGGGAGATTTTGAAGACTGGATTGAAAAAGGACTGGTACAAGGGCCTGATGATGTCCAGGTGGTGAATGCGGAACATCAGCACCCCCTGCCTGAAATAAGGGAAGCAAAAGGGGTTGTGATTGCCGGCTCCCATGCCATGGTAACCCAGAATCTGGACTGGAGCATGAAAATAGAGGCCTGGATTCCAAAGCTGATCCAGGCTGAAATTCCACTCCTGGGCATCTGCTACGGCCACCAGCTCATTGCCAGAGCCATGGGCGGGGAGGTGGATTTTCATCCCAATGGTCTTGAAATCGGTACAACTGATATTGAATGCCTTAATTCAGGGGAAAATGACCCTTTGTTCCGGGATCTGCCCCAAGTATTTAAAGCCCATGTCAGCCATTCCCAGACTGTTACCAAACTGCCGGAATCTGCCGTGGTTATTGCAAAAAACAGTTTTGAGCCCCACCATGCCTTTAGAATCGGCAGGGCTGCCTGGGGAGTCCAGTTTCATCCGGAATATGATACTGCCATTATAAAGGCATGTCTTAAGAACATGGGTCAGGCCGTGGAAGCATCGGGCCAGGACCTGGACCTGCTTTTGGACAGGGTTGAGGATACTCCGTCTGCAAGTAAGGTCTTGAGCCGGTTTGGAGCCCTGGCCAGTCTTTTAAAAGTTGAGAAAAGTTGAGAAAAGGGAATGTGCTAGCGGTTTAAGGTCCAGTCATAATTTTTATAGGTAAATTTGATTTCCTGCCCGGTTGAATCCAGTTCTTTTAGGAATTCATCCGAGGCATATTGTCTGATAAACAAAAGGGGCTTGTCTTCAAAATCATCTTTAAACCATTGGAAAATTTTGCTGACAAAAAGGGTGTTGTCCTTTAAAAAGATATTTTTCCGGTCATTGATAAATGCCCTGGCCTGGGCATCCAGCTGGGCATCCAGGATGTCTCCTTCATAGGGACGGTTGAGCAGGGGAGGACAGCTTTTGCTGGCACAATTAATGGCAAAATGTATCCTTGTATCCTTGAAAACAGGCCGAAGAATATCATGTTCAATATGATCCAGGGACACGGTCCTCCCATTCAGGGGAATAAATTTTTTACTCCAGGGGTTTGAAAAAAAAGAGCCAATTTCCTTGATGGAGTTGATGCCGGGATATTTTGTCAGAATCAGCTTGATGGTAAAGGCGTTATAGGCATTAATATAAAAGGCAAACCGGTTGTTTCGGGACAGGGCATCCACATCCATGGAACTTAAAACAGCAAGGTAGTTATCAAGACGGGCCTCATCATTTTTAAATCCATCATAGTTGACCCGGCTCCCCTTTACATGTTGCTTCAGCAGGTCTGCGTATATGCTGTTGTATAGCTGGAGCTGGTTCGCCTGGGTAGTCCCTGGAGAGATTGGCCTCAGTACCAGGGTAAAGGCAAGAACAGTGCCCGCCAGGAGAAAGAAAATATTGTGGTTTTTTTTGAATTCCATTATTTAAACTTTTTACGGATAAATAAACCCAGTGCCAGGACCATGCACAGACAAAAAGCCAACACTCCGACCAATGTCCAGGTGACCCAGGTGCCGTTTCTTACAAGGTGATAAGGATTCCAGGATGGCTCTGCCTTTATTCTGCCAAGTTTTTTATTGTATGTCAGGGGAATGTCAGGAATGCCATCATTATTCCTGTCTTGAAAATTATCCATAAATTCAAAGGGCATTTTCCATTCCTTGAGTTCCTGTATCCCTTTCCGGGTCCTGTCGGAATCAATAACAGCAGACGCGAGGTCCTCAATGGGCCTGCCATTTTTATCCTTGGGGATAATTTTCAGAATATTATAGGTATACCCGCCAATGATTTTCAGGAATGTGGAATTGTAAATATCGGCGGTTACCCTGATCAGTTTCTTGTTTGCCCTGGAAATATCAAGTTTTTTAAATCCATTTTTCTCATCCCCGGTCCAGATATCTGTGACCCTGTCAAAAATGACGCGATGTGGATTATAGGCGACTCTTGCGCCAGCCAGCTGGAGAAAATAATCAGGGCCCTTTGCAGGGTAGATGCTGGTCAGTATTTCACACCCTTTTTTCAGTTCCGAGGCTGTGATATAAAATGAAATCAGGGGATACCCTGGACTGTCGTCCAATCCTATGCCAAGGGGAACAGCCCTGAAAAGATCACAGGCCTGGATTTCGCCGGTTTTCCCTTTTAAAATATCATCCCTGATCACCCCGTTTGAGATTATTGCCACATCTGCAAAGGGATCAAAATCCTGGGAATACTTTTTTATGCCAAAGCGTATGGCATCTGCCAGAAAATTGCCCAAAGGGGATTCTTCTGCTTTAATTGTCAGGTCAAAATCCGTTGTTCCCACTATTGTTCTAAAGGATAATCCAAGGGCAGTTAAAAATTCTTCATTGATTTTTTTTTCATACTCCTGGATGATATCTGAAATTTTATGATCGCCTGGAATGGCATCATTGACAGGTATGGCCTCATAGCCTGTTATTTCCACCCTTCCATCTTCCAGGGCAAGGCTGATATGGCCCAGCTGTTTGCCATATTCCCAGGCCTGGACAATCAGGGTGTTGTTGATCCTGATGGGAGCTTCCAGTTTTGTATGGGTATGACCACTGATGATCACATCAATGCCGTCCACTTTTTGTGCCAGAAGTTCATCTTCGGATTTTTCCCTGTTGCTGTCCAGGCCGCTGTGGGACAGGCAGATGATGATATCAGCCTTGTCTTTCAGGATCTCTACCATTCTCTGTGCAGCAATGACAGGATCTTCAAAAGAGACTGGTTTTGAAAACGGGGCTTTTTCAGCGGCATCAATCCCCATGAGTCCGAATATCCCGAATTTTATACCATCTTTTTCCAGGATGGTATGGGTTTTGACAAATCCTCTGGAAAAGGACTGCTCAAGGGAATCATCCCTGGGACTCTCCTGGCTGAAAATCATATTTGAAAGCAGGATAGCAGGCAGTCTGTCATGTTTCTGGGCGGTGTTCAATATCTGGGCAAGACCTGCTGGTTTTAAATCAAATTCATGATTTCCCAGAGTGACTGCATCATATCCCATTTTGCCCAGAAGTTCCAGTTCAAAGGCATTTTCCCTGGACAGCAAATGAAAAAAAGAACCCATGAGAAAGTCCCCTGCGTCAAGGACCAGGACCGGGCCATTGCTTTTATTTTTTATTCTTTTAATGATTGTTGCGATTCTGGCTAATCCCCCAATGGTTTCATCGTCTGAGAGGGTCTGGGGTGTATAATCTTTGTTGGGCGAAAATCCCAGGAAATGGGAGTGAAGATCATTGGTGTGGAGAATGCTGATCTCTTTTTTCGCTGCATTTGCCGTATTCAGGCAGATAAGGGCGCTCAATAGTGTCACAAGATATTTAATAAAATTAGTCATGGCCTATTCCTTTATCATTATCTATTATCATTACCTAATCTAATTATCATTAATGGAAATATTGATTCATGCTATCATAATTAGAATTCTATTGCTGAATTTTTTTTGCCTGTGCGGTTAGATAATATGAGAAGGCTAACGCCTGACCGTTGATGGCTAATCGCACTGGTCGAATTTTTTTTGGGTTTCAGGAAGGAATAATGCCGATGCCCGCAAAAAGATCAAGGCCGCCGTGGAAAAAGGGCATGGGTCTAAGGGATAGTCCCAGGGTATGGCCCAGGTTTTTCTCCGGATAAATTACCCCGGCCTTCCAGCCCTTGAAATCTGCAGCCAGTTTTTTCCCGATTTCTTTGTAAAAAAGTTTTTTGTCCATGTCCCTGTCCAAACGTCTGCCATAGGGTGGATTTAGGACCACTATCCCTTTTTCAGGGGTTAAACTCCTGGGCTGGAGATCAAAAAAATTAATTTCACTGGTCTGGATGGTTTTTAAAAAATCATGCTGGCCAATGGAAGCATCCAAAGAGGATAATGCATTGGTATCAATATCCGAGGCAAAAATTTGGGGGCTGGTTGCAGCAGAAAATTTTTTATTTGCACTGGTTTTCAAATATTCAAAGTTTGCTTTTCTGAATCCAGGCCATTGTTCAAAGGCAAAGGATCTGAAAAATCCTGGTGGGATATTGGCCTGGATCATGGCTGCTTCCATGGAAAAGGTCCCGGAACCGCACATGGGGTCAAGCAGAATATCATGCTTTGAAAATCCTGCTGCCTTGAGGATGGCAAAGGCAAGGTTTTCCCGCAGGGGTGCTGACACTACTCTTTTCTTGAGGCCCCTCTTAAAAAGAAGCTCCCCTGACATGTCCAGGGATAATTCAAATTGGTCATGGTCAGCCCGGATTAACAGAGTCTGCTTTGAAATGTTTGTTGAAAATGCTGGGGAACTGGCTCCATCTCCAGGGGGCAGGATCTGATCTCCAGTCATGGCAGATGAAGAAAGACTTGCCTCAATAACAGGCCTGCATCTTTCTGCAATTGCATCACTGTGGTATAGCCTGGATTTATGGGCAGCAACCTGAATTTTCAGGACTGTGTGACCGGGTAGAAAAAGTTCCCAGTCAATTTGTTTGAGTTTTTTTTCAAGGATGGAAAAACTGTCAGCCCTAAAGATTGCGATGCGCATGAGAATTTTACTTGGACTTCCCAGGAAAATACTGGCAAAACAGGCAGGGCCTAATTTTGATTTAAAGGCGACTCCTCCGGACAGTATCTGTATGCTTTGGATTTCTTGACCCAGTGCTGATAATTCATTTTTACAGATGGATTTCAGCCCTGGCGGGCACACGGCAAAAAAATTCTGGGGCCGGGCAATTATTCTGCGCTTCACCCTCTTCTCAAAGGCAGATGGATTCATTTGTCTTATTTCAGGAACGTTATTGTTTAAAATGCTTTTCCGCAGCAGGAGCCCGGACCTGCGCATCCATCGGCCTGGCTTGGAGTAGATCCGCAGCAGGCAGTGTCATTGGGGCCGGGCAGGGTGGGGTTGGAACACCCGGACAGGGATGAATGGGCTGACAATAGTTTTGTCATGTTCCGGCTGCCGCAGTGGCTGCAGACCGGGGTCTCAGCACTGGAAATGAGCAGGAGCTCACTTGACTTCTGGCAGTCTTTACATTGATAATCATACAAGGGCATGAAAACCTCCTTATTGGGGTATTTGTTCACCACTCCAAGTGGTATGTTTCACCGCATGGAGTGGTATGTTTTTTACCAGTGACCGTCTACGTTGGCATCGGAAGCAAACTCAAATTTGCCTGCTTTAAACTGGTTAACAGCATCCTGCACAGTTCCCTTGGCATCATTTGCCACTTTGATATTGGCTGCATCAAGGGTCTTAAAGGCATTGGGTCCGCAAAAACCAGTCAGAAGAACTTCTGCTCCTTTTTCACATACACCTGCTGCTGCCTGGGTGCCGGCACCTTTAAACGAGCTTTTATTGGCAGCATTATCTATTACCTCAAAATTCATGGTGTCAGTATCCACGATTATTATATATGCTGCCCGACCGAATCTGGGATCCACCTGGGAATTCAAGTCCTTGCCCTGTGATGTTATGGCTATCTTCATTTTATTTTCCTTTGTAACAATAAAGCATGAAATGTCCTGATTTAATGGCCGCCACCGCCGCCGCAGACCTGGTCATTGGTGATTTCCGTCAATTTGCCCTGGATCAGGTCCATGACTACCGGTTCGATCTCTGCCCGCTGGTCATCATGAAACACATCAATGCCCACCTGACGGAATCCCATGAGGGGCCTCATGCCGATGCCGCCTACAATCAGGGCACTGACTCTGTGTCCTGCCAGAAAGTTTACTGGAACCATACATCCGCCCTGGACATGTTCCTGGTTGGGCTGGGTAGTTACTTCTTTGATTTCTCCGTCTTCCACATCAATAAATGTAAAAACATCACAATGGCCGAAATGACCTGAACGAGTTCCCTTAAGGCCGCCTTCTCCATTGGAGGGAATGGCAATTCTACCGTTTTTCATTTGTAAATTACTCCTTTAAATTGGTCTTGGTTGTTATTTGAATTTTAAATTATTCTTTCAAGCTTCATGGCAGGGCTTTCCATTACGGCCTGCCATATCTCTTTGATGGCCTTTGCTGCACTGGAATCTTCATTGGTTTCCATTATGGTTTTTCCCTGTACCATGGCATTGACAAATTCCGGATCAAAGGGGATTTGTCCTGCAAATTGGATTTTATGTTCCAGGGCAATGGCTTTAATAGCCTCTGCCTGGTCTGGATTTAAATCGTATTTATTAACACAGGCCATGGCAGGGATTTTAAAATGAGCCGCCAGTTTTGCCACCCGTTCCATGTCATGGATTCCAGACACCGTAGGTTCGGTCACGATCAGGATGCAGTTGGCCTGTCCCAGGGATGCTATGACAGGGCATCCTATGCCCGGAGGTCCGTCTGTGATCAAAAGATCCAGGTGCTGTTCCCTTACTCTTTTTTTTGCTTCTTCCCTCACAAGGGCCACCAGACGGCCGGAATTTTCCTCGGCAATGCCCAGTCTGGCATGGACCATGGGGCCGAACCGTGTCTTGGATACAAACCACTCCCCGCAGGTTTTCCGGGGGAAATCAATGGCCTGCTCCGGGCAGAGATCAACACAGACCCCGCATCCTTCACAGTCAATTGAATCAATGGTGAATCCCTGGGGCTCCAGGGTTTCAAGGACAGCATCAAATCTGCACAACTCCTTGCAAAGGCCGCAGCCCGTACATTTGTCCGGATTAATGACGGCTTCATTGCCACCTTTAAAATTTGTCCTTTCAAGGATTTCAGGGGCCATGAGCAGGTGCAGATCAGCTGCATCCACATCTGCATCACAAAGCATCATATTTTCAGCCAGGCAGGCAAATGCACCGGTCAAACTTGTTTTTCCCGTACCACCTTTCCCGCTTAATACCACAAGTTCTTTCATTTGGCTTGCCTCCTTTGTTCTGCAAGTTCCTTTATCTGCTTATAAAGTTTTGAAAATTTAACTTTATATTCCGGCAGGCAGGATATGATCAGTTCGCCTTTTGAATAAGCCTGTGCAATCCTTTTATCAAAGGGTATTTCCATGAGTATGGGAATATTTTCCTTTTGTGCATATGTTTTTACATCATCATTTCCCAGGCCGGCCCGGTTGATGACAAGACCATGGGGTATTCCAAGAATTTTTACGGCTTCAACTGCCAGGGTCAGATCATGGAGCCCAAAAGGGGTGGGCTCGGTGACCAGAAGAACAAAGTCTGCCCCTTTCATGGCTGCGATCACAGGGCATGAGGTACCGGGCGGAGCATCTATAATATTGATATCTTCCTGCCTGGCATGGGTAATGACCTGTTTTATAATTGGTGGAGACATGACCTGTCCGATATCCAGGAGCCCGTGGACAAATTGGATCTCGACTTCATTTTTGTCAGGTTTAATTGTTCCTGTTTCAATGATGCCCAGGGTCCGGTCTATTTCTGTGACCGCATCCTCAGGGCAGACAGCTTTGCAGCCTCCACAGGAGTGACAGAGTTCCGGAAATGTGATCACTTTTTTGCCCACCACGGCAATGGCTCCGAACCTGCAGATGTCCATGCATTTTTTACAATAAGTGCACTTTTCATCATCGATTTCCGGGATGGGAGCGATTACATTTTCCCTGCCATTGATGACCGGGTTTAAAAATAGGTGGGAATTTGGTTCTTCCACATCACAATCCAGGATTTTTACATTCTTCCCAATTGTTTTGGAAAGGTTGGTGGCCACTGTTGTTTTACCTGTGCCACCTTTTCCACTTGCTATGCTGATAATCATTTATAAAAGGCTCCTTTTTTCGGCCCTTAAGAATTTAAGTCGTTAAGTTAATCACTTTTTTTATAAGATCCAGCAGTTTTTTCCCATCTTCCACACTAGGTTTCAGGGGCAGCTGCATCAGAGCCCCAAACCCTTCAAAGGAATCATGGAATTTCTTGCGGGAAAGAGAGCTTATTGCAACGCAATTGGTAAAGGGACTCTGGGTAATTACCTTTTTAACAAGCTCCCTTCCATCCATGTCCGGCAATATTTCGTCTGTGACCACCAGGTCAACTGGTTTGCTGCCGGCCTTTTCCGAAACCAGAGCAAGAGCGTTTTTCCCGGAATCGGTCCACTTAATTTCAGCAGGCGCTTCCATCAGGGCCTTTTCAATATTAACAAAGACCTCTCTGTCCCTGCTGGCAAATACAACGCTTATCATCTAATGGTTCTCCCAGTTGTAATAGTTTAGTTGTTTATCCTGTTCCTCCGGGCCTGTATTATCTCTTCCTGGCATATTTGTCATCCCCTTTTAAAACTATCGGGTTGATTGTTAATAAGACGGCTTGTCTGCCGTTTTACTGACATTGTTACTAACGCCATATGCAAAGGATGTACCATTATTTTTTTTATCATAGAAATTAAAAAATAGCCATAACTTCAGGTACTTGTTTGCCCGGGGAATTGTATGGCCAGGTGCTGGTGTCAGCAATGGGTGCAAAAAAGCGACTCAAGGTATCAAGCCTGAAGCTTTTGGAATGCAGGACAAAACCATTTAGCCGGGTCCTTATCTATACCAGAATTTGAATTCCATGTCTGAGATTTCATTTGTTTTGAAAATTAATATGTTGTATGTTCAATATTATGAAAAATCTTTCAATTTTTTTTCTTTTATTACTTTTTCAATGCAACTTTCCGGTTATCCTTCATGCGGACTCAAAAATTAAAATTGGAATTTACGATAACGAACCCTTGATATTTGTTGATAAAAATGGCAGGGGTAAAGGCTTTTTTGCCGATATCCTTGAATATGTTGCTGCCGAGGAAGAATGGGAGCTGGAATATGTACCAGGAACCTGGCAGCAATGTTTATCAAGGCTTGAAAATAATCAAATAGATATTCTCTGCGTCGTTGCCTTTTCCAGGGCAAGGGATAAGCTGTATGATTTTACCAGGGAGAATCTGCTGACTAACTGGGGTCAGCTTTATACATCCATTGGTTCTGAAATAAAAACCATTACAGATGTGGCAGGAAAGAAAGTAGCTGTCCTGAAAAATGATGTTCACCATGGGATTTTTGTTCACATTTTGGATAGTTTTGGAATAAAAGCCCAACCCATTGAAATGGATAATTACCATTCTGTCCTGGAGGCAGTTGCCAATAACCAGGCTGACGCAGGTGTAGTCAACCGTTTCTTTGGAATGAAATACAGTAACAAATATCATGTTGATAAAAGTGGTGTGATTTTTAATCCCATTAAAATACATTTTGCTTTTCCTGAGGGGGAAAATAAAAATTTAATCTCGTCCCTGGATAAACATATTTCCCTGCTGAAAGAAAATGAATATTCTGTTTATTACAAATCCCTGGATAAATGGTTCAGTACTGTTTCTCCAATACGGGCATTTCCAGCATGGGTGAAATGGGTTTTGATTATTATTTCAGGATTGGTCATACTGCTTTTTTTGGGGAATCTTATTTTAAGAAATCAGGTTATTGCCAGAACAAGAGATTTGACCTCCGAGTTAATTTCCCGCAAGCAGGCAGAAAAAGAAAAAATACAGGCCCAGAAAATTGCAGAAGAACAAAAAAAACTGGCCTTGGTAGGGCAGGTGGCTGGAAAAATGGCCCATGATTTTAACAATATTCTGGGTATCATTATGGGAAATACCGAAATTGCACTTCTGGACTGTAAAGAACCAGAAGTACAAAAGACACTCAGACTGGTTTTTAACCAGACCATCCGGGGAAAGAACCTGACAAAAAATCTGGTTGCCTTTGCCAAAGACCAGGAACCTAAACAGGAGTTTTTCAGGATTAATGAAAAAGTAGATCTTGTTCTGGACCTGATGAAAAAGGACTTGGAAGAAATTGAACTGAAAAGGGAGGACAAACCTGGTGTGCCTGATCTTCTTGCGGATACTGGAATGATTGAACACACACTGGTGAACATATTACACAACTCAATCCATGCCATAAAAACAAAGGAACACCCGAAGATAATAATCCGGACCTATAGTATGGATGATAAAATTTATCTTGAAATTCAAGACAATGGATGCGGAATTCCCAAAGAACATCTTGAACATATTTTTGAGCCATCTTTCACCCTGAAGGGCAGCAGAGACGTTACCCGTTCATATGAAACTGGCATTAAGGGAACCGGGTACGGGCTGGCCAACGTGAAAAAATATATTGACCAGCATAAAGGTCAGATAAGAGTTGAGTCTGAATTCGGCTCAGGCACAAAATTTATTGTCAGTCTGCCTGTTGTTAAAAAAGAACTTACGCCGGGCGAAAAAAAAGAACTCATCTCTTTAAAAATTAAATCCAATAAATCAATTCTTCTTGTGGAGGATGAACAGTCAATCTCTGACGTCCAATACCGAATACTTACCCAGGCCCCCTGTAATCACAAGGTTGATCTTGCACCCAACGGTCAGGTTGCCAAGGATTTATTTAAAGATAATAAATATGATTTGATAAGTCTGGATTATATTCTTCCGGGAAAAATTAATGGAATGGATGTATACAATTATATCAGGGGAATAAATAAAACGATTCCAGTCCTTTTCTGTTCTGGGAACATAGAGTTTCTGGAATCCATTAAAGAGTTGAAACAAAAAGACACTCACATTGAGCATCTGTCAAAGCCCAGTCAGAACAAAGAGTACGTGAATATTATAAACAACCTTTTGGAAACAATTTCTGTTGCAGGGAAATAATGGATATGCACCTGGGTTTTGCGGAGTTATTATATTGCAGACGGTTATGCCATGAAAAATATGAGTACAGATTCTTTGCACCCTAAAACCTTTGAAATTATTCTGGAAAGCATTTCCGACGGTGTTTTTACAGTGGATCACGGATGGAAAATCATAACCTTTAACCGGGCAGCTGAAATTATCACTGGTATTCCCCGGAAAGAAGCAATTGGCAAACACTGCTGGAATGTTTTTCGTTCAGACATGTGCCAGAACGGGTGTGCCCTGAAAAAAACCATGAAAGAGGCCAAGCCTTTCACCTCTTCTTCCACCTTTATTACCACTGCCGATAAAAAACAGATTCCCATCAGCTTGTCCACTTCACTCTTAAAGGACAAACAGGGCCGGGTGGTGGGGGGAGTGGAAATCTTCAGGGACCGCAGCCAGATTGAGGAACTTAGAAAGCATATTTATGCGGATTACAGGATGGGGGATATTATTTCCAGCAATGCAGCCATGGCAAAGATTTTCCAGATTCTCCCCCAGGTAGCTGAAAGTGACAGCACTGTACTCATATCCGGAGAAACCGGGACTGGAAAAGAGTTGATGACCCGGGCCATCCACAACCTGAGTCTCCGCAGGGATAAAGCCTGTATCGCCATCAATTGCGGGGCCCTGCCCGATACTCTTCTGGAATCTGAATTGTTCGGATATAAGGCAGGTGCATTTACCCATGCAGTTAAAGACAAACCAGGATATTTTGCCCTGGCAGACAAGGGAACTATTTTATTGGATGAAATCGGTGATACCAGTGCAGCCTTTCAGGTGAGACTGCTCCGGGTATTGGAAAAGCATGAATTCCAACCCCTGGGTGGAGTTGAAAAGGAGAAAACCGATGTCAGGATTATTGCTGCCACCAATAAGGACCTTTCCCAGCTCATTGAGGAGGGGTCTTTTCGTCAGGATCTCTTTTACAGAATCAATGTCATCCAGATAAAACTGCCGCCCCTGAGACGGCGCATGGAGGATATTCCCCTTCTTGTGAACCACTTTATTGACAAATTAAACCGGATCAGGGGAAAATCCATCAGTGGGATTGACCAGGGTGCTCTTGCCATGCTCATGGCCCACGATTTTCCCGGTAATATCCGGGAATTGGAAAATATTATTGAACATGCCTTTGTCCTGTGCTTTGAGGGGGAAATAAAGGCAGAACACCTGCCCGGGAATCTGAACCGGCATTCCATGGCGGAACTGGATCATCAGATTTCCCAGGATCCACTCAAGGCTGCTGAGATTAATGTAATCATAGCAGTTCTCAAAAAAAATAATTATGACCGCCAGGCAGCAGCCCGGGAACTCGGTATCCATAAGAGCACCTTGTTTCGCAAAATTGAAAAACTGGGTATTATCCTGCCGAAAATTGATGGAAGATATAAACGGCAATAGTTTTTTATTCCATTTGTGTTTTTGTTCTCTGCAGTTCCATCCCAATGATTTAAGGTTATAGGAATTTGCATTTACCCATTAGGCTTTAGCTAACAGCCAACAGCTAATGGC
>JAOZST010000197.1:0-6946 GCA_029939535.1 Desulfobacteraceae bacterium
TTTTTGTAGCGTTAATGAGTTTATCGTTGTAATTTATGCAGAAGGGTACTTCATGTTACAAAAATTTTATTAAACCACTGATATTACGTTTATTTTTCAATGGCACAGGTCGAAAGATTTTAAAATACCCATCTATCAATTTTTTAACGGTCCCTGATCTTGGCGCAAAAATTTCCACCATGCGATATTATCAGGTTAAAAATCCAATATGCACATACATCCCAAGGATGCAGCAGGATATGAATGTCAATCATATACAATAGCATTTCAAGGCATAAAAAGCACTGCTTAAGAGCTGTTCGGCTGCCTGGCAGCTTTGATATACATTCGTCAAACATGCTTCTTAAAAAGCACCCCAACCCCCTTGCAAGCCCAAAAAGGGGGGACACAAGCGAGGGGGGAATATCAATGCTAAAGACAAAAGCATTTGCCTTTCAAAACTGACTCTTCAAAGACTTCTTAACAGGATTATTTATTTATGCTCCAAGCCGTGTTCACTGCCACTATTTTTTGTTTTTTTGTGATTATTTTTTTAACTTTTTTAAAAAGGACCGCAAAAATGCAAAATAACTTTATCTCTTTCCAGCAACTCATGAATGCAAAGAAAAACACTGGATTTATTTACATTCTTACAAATCCATCTTACATAGGCTGTGTTAAGATTGGTAAAACGGCCAGGATGCCAGGCTACAGAGCTGCTGAGCTTTCAAGCAGCTCTGGTGTACCGACACCCTTTTCTGTTGTCTACAGTCGGCTTGTTGATAATCACAGTGAGATTGAAAACAAAATCCATAAAGCGCTTAAGGATTTAAGAAGAAGTGGTGACCGAGAATTTTTCGATCTGGATGCAACAAAGGCAAAAGAACAGGTTGAAGAAATCATTAATGCCCGTTTTTGTGCCGAATATGATGGGACAACCTATAGGCAAAAACAGGAAGCCATATGGGCTATATTTTTTGATTGGTTAAAAATCCCATATGACTACTATATCACGGAGCCCATAGAAGTCGGGGAATGGATGAAATTTAGACCCGATTTCTGGCTTCCTGAGCAGGATTGCTACGTTGTTATAAGCCAGGATCTTTTTGGAAGCGATGCCGGGATGATGATCGCTTATTGTTTTGCACAAAAAACCAAAAAAGTGATCGTTCAGCTCTTTGACTGTGAGCCTGGCATCTCATATGGCGGAAAAGTCATGACTTTTCATTCCGGGTATTATATCACCCCAGAAGGGGATTATGATGGCTCCATTGAGTGGGGCATCTGCACAAAATGCAACTCAACTCATCTGGGGCACTTGGGGACTGCAATCTTATGTGACAGTGAATTCTGGTCACCGGCTCAAGATAATTGTGGTTGTTTGGTGTCAAATGAACCTATGAATCCATTATTGGCATATGCTTACAAGAGTGCAAATAGCTTTCTCAAATAATAAGTAGCCAGGCGGCCGGGCAGAGAGGCTGCCTGGCTGCAGGAGAAAGGTGGTATGTTTTATATATAGGAAATTTGGTTGGTGATATAGTTGGCCTTCTGAAATTTTGGGTTTTGATATGTTTTATGGGGGTGGTACATGACATGGAGCTGGAGTTTCGGGGGTGTTTTTTATCTTCAATTATGTAGTTTGGGATCTTGGTTTATTTAATGGAATTCAAATTAATACCAGCACACAACATCACATGTTTTAAAAATTCTCTTGAAAAAACTGTTCTTGTTCGATATATACTGTAGCAAATTCCAATATCCTGCAAAAAAATAACTGTGTTCCTGGTACCATGTTGAAAAAAAGGCCCTATATCAGACGTTGGAGAGCTCTATTACAATTTGGTGGTGGATTTTAGCTGTAATTTCTTTATTTTATAACAATAGATTATAGAGATCAAGGAGTAATTGAATTGTCAGGATGAAGGCATGTATTTTATTCTACCTCATGAATTAGGCACTTTAGGTGTCAGATGTATACACGGTCCATTTTGCTTATTTTTGTAAACCTTCATAAATTAAAAGAATAAAATATATCTGCGTTACCAACGTTTGTCCTGCTTGATTTGTATTTCCCGTAGGAAGAATTAATCAATTACCAATCAAGATGTTCCCAATTGCTCTGATAAATTGAAATATTTGTTCTCAGCGCTATCAATAAAAATGTTTAATTAGACCATAATATAAATTTTATTCATTATAGGAGAAAAGGCATGAAATTGTATTTATTGGCAATTAAAGTTCTTATTTTTTCTTTCATATTACTTTTTTATTCACCTTTGTTTGGCGCGGTTAATTCTTCTGTTATCTTATCGGTAAAGGAACGTACCGGTGTTGATCGTATCAATGAATATGTGAGTTTTGGAGTACCTGTTCCGCTTGATTGGGATATCAAAAATACATCAACGCTGAGAATAAGCAATTCTCAAGGCGTGCCCATTCCTGCCCAGTTCAGCATTCTTGCCCGCTGGAAAGGTCATGCAGAAGTCACATCAGCGCCGGCAAAATGGGTATTGATTGGATTCTTCGCGGATGTATCTGCAAATGCTACTGAAATCTTTACTCTGGATCGCAATGGTCCGGGCACAAGTTTCTCACCTGCCATTTCAGTCGATAACACGTTACCGGATAAACTGATTATTGATACCGGGGACGCTATATTTGAAGTAAATAAAACGGGAAATGAAAATCTGATAAACCAGGTTACGATTCAAGGGAGAAAATTATTAATCCCATTGAATTCAGCCAGTGCCATCGATTATGATCCCATGGGAGCTGTTAGTATAGTGGCTGGTGGGACTCCAAACACCACACCCCGAACAAGATCCGTTGTAGTGGAGCGGCAGGGAACCTTAAATTGTGTGGTAAAAATCACCGGAAGTATTATTGGTGATACATTTAATCCTGTGCTTGATTATACGGCACGGCTGTTGTTTTATGCCGGATCATCTGATGTCCGGCTTGATTTCATTGTGGAAAATAATCATCCGGTTATTGAAAGTGATGGTGCGCCGACAAATATCCATGCGCAGGGTGACATAAACAGTGTTTATATCGGAGGCCTGAAACTGGCCATGCAATTGGCGGATTCGGGCTCAAGCCTAAGGGTTAGAACGGAAAAAAACGTTGATCTGACCCAACCGTCTTCTTTTGTAAAATTATATCAGGATTCCAGCGGCACTGATTATTGGGATGTCTATGTCGGGGATGTGGGGTGGGGTACGTCGGAAAGTCCGCTGGCGCCGGCAACTCCAAGACTTCAGTCCTACTGCTCTCAAAAAGGGTTTACCGTAACAGGCCCCAGTACTTCGGCAACAGGAGATCAGGCTGTCGGGTGGATGTCAGCATCCATCACGTCCGGACCGGGGATTTCCATCAGTTATCGGGATTTTTGGCAGAATTTCCCCAAAGCCATCCAGGTAGAAACTGACGGTACGATTTTTGTGGACCTTTTCCCAAATGGATCCCGGTTCAGGCACAACCTCAGGGTAGGAGAAGAAAAAACACATACAATGCTATTTCGGTTTAATTCAACACCCATCACTTCTGACGAGGCAGAAAATCTTGCCCTGGCCTTTAATACTCCTTTGTTTGGTGTGGCTCCGGCTTCCTGGTATGTCGACTCTAAAGCTTTGGGCAGTGTTCCAGAGGCAAATTCAACAAAATGGCCGCTCTATGAAAACTATGTGAATGTGGCATTTAAACCCAACCCGCAATTTGATCCGCAAACAGATGATGCCGGATATGGAAACACAACTCTAAAGGAAACCATAGAAAAATATAATTTTTTTGGATGGCAGGATTATGGAGATGTTCCTCTGGATTATGAGGCATTCGGCCCGAACCAGGCAGGGCAGATGAACTTAAAGTACTGGTATGTTTACGGTATGTTTTTACAATTTTGCAGATCTGCTGAACTAAACTGGCTTGATCTTGCCTTACCTGCTGCCCGGCATGAGGCAGACATTGATTTTTTACATATTCCGGATTCAGGTATCCAGCACTGGGCCCATGGCAGTTATTTTGGGCACAGCGATCATGATGAACCTGGAAACACGAACCCCAACAGAAATTATAATTCGCCGTCTGTGGATCTTTTTTATGGTGTTCCTGACCTATTATTGTCGTATTATCTAACGGGGGAGCAGCGTTTTAAAGATACCGCCCTTGAAGGGTTGGAAGCAATGGCCAACCTTTCGCAGTTCAGTAATTTTTCCTATCCTGTTTTTTATCGTGAAAGAGCGTGTTTGATTTTTGGATATTTGGAAGGGTATAAACAGACCGGCAACTCTCAATGGCTGACCAATATGAAGACGATTATTTCGCAGACAATGAATCTTTCTAATAAAGACTGGATGACTGATCCCTTGAATTATTCCCCCCCCCCAGGCGGGCCTGAGGGTGAAAGCGAACGGGTTTCAAGTTTTCAGGTTAGCCAGACATTATGGACTATCGGCCGGTATCTTGATTTCTGCGAAGAATATAATTTAACAGATGATACCGGTGCTGTTAATTCCCTTGAAGCATATGGGGATTTCATCATAGACCATTTAATGAAAGAAATTTCATCATACCTTAACACCTATCACCCGGGTGAATTTACACAGAACGAACTGAACGCTTATTCTGGTCATTATGCGGTTGTCGATAGTATCTGGTTTACAGCTGATTTTGAAACATATTTGGAAATAAACAACTGGGCGCTTCTTGTCGCTGATACTCTGACATATATTTATAAATACTCGGGAAAAAAAAAGTATCTCGATGCTGCACAAAAATTGTATCTCACCGGAACACTTGACCAGGTCTGGCTGGGAGATCCCCCTGTATATATAGCATCAAAAGACCTTGTCAATTCATGCAATTTTGGTCTGGTTTACATGAATGAAACAAACCAAACCACAACCAATGATTGTGAAACCAATGAGTATCCGTCAGCGCCAGTGCTGACATCCCCGTCCGGAATTATTTTGGATATGACACCGGAACTGATATGGGATGAAGATACGAAGGCCACTTGGTATCAAGTCTATATTAGCCATACATCAGACAACTCAAAATATGTTCAATGGTATGAAATTGAAGATAATGATTCAACCGCTCCAGATGTGAGTTGTTCTGAAGGTAAATGTTCGGTTACGCTTGGTTCTGCATTGAAAAACGGTGAGTATGAATGGTGGGTCAGAGGATGGAACAATTGTGGTAATGGAGACTGGAGCAACGGAATGAGCGTTACCGTACAAAGCGAAGATACTCCTCCATCAAAAGTCACTCAAAGCACACCATCAGGAACCACACAAGACTCCTCACCAACATACACCTGGATTGAAGATCCTGCTTCCACCTGGTATAAATTTTGGATAGGATTTCCCAATGGAGACCGGATATTTGCCGAATGGTTTGATGCTATTGATATCTGTGCTGGTGGTAATTGTTCTGTCACTCTTGAATCAGAATTAATAGATGGAGAGTATGAGTGGTATATCAAATCCTGGAATGACTATGGAAGGATTTGGAGTGATGGGATGAGTTTTACGATTACTGATTAACTTAGGAATATTAATATTGTTTATAAAAACTCTCATAGCCAAAGGAGAAAAATATGAAGCCAATTCTATTGACGGTTACCATTTTTATGTTTGCTTTTTTTATGATTTTTTATTCACCTTCTTTTGCCGCTGTTGATAACTCTCCGCCCTCTTTTCCTGTCAAATTGATTTTCATTCATCATTCAACCGGTGGAAACTGGCTTGCCGCTCCCAACAGCGATCAGCCCTATGGCGGACTGGGCGCGACATTAATGAATAATAATTATTTTGTGAGTGCAACCAATTACGGTTGGGGACCTAACAGCATTGGCGACAGTACCGATATCCCCAACTGGCCGGAATGGTTTACAGGCTCGGCCAGCAGTGCAGTATTAGCGGCATTGTATGCTGAGGATGAACAGAATGTCGGCGATTTTGGTTCATGGCCCAGGCTCGCAACAGCCCCGGGAGGTGAAAACGAAATCATCATGTTTAAATCATGCTTTCCCAACTCCGACCTGTACGGAAATCCGGATGATACAGCAGGATCTGTCCCTGATGATATTTATTCTGTCAGTAATGCAAAGGCCGTATACAACAACCTTTTGACATATTTTCAAACCCGGACGGATAAATTGTTTATTGTGATTACCGCGCCGCCCATGAACAAGATCGAATACAATGCAGATATTCAGACTGCAGACGAACGCTCGGCCAATGCCCGGGCATTTAACAACTGGCTTGTCAATGAATGGCTGGCAGCTTACCACCATAAAAATGTGGCAGTGTTCGATTATTTCAATGTCCTTACAGCCTCTAACAATCACCACAGGTGGCAGAACAATACAGTTCAGCATGTCACCAACACCACAAACAACTATACCGCATATCCTCTGGACAGCTATGACAGCCACCCCAGCTCAGCAGGGCATCAAAAGGCCACATCGGAATTTATAGATCTTTTAAATTATTATACCAACAGGTGGATAGCAGGCCAGAGCAGCGTCACCGTCCGGTATTACCATGACAGTGACAGTGACGGCTATGGCGATCCGAATACATTTGTTGACCAGGCATCGCAACCTGACGGGTATGTGTCTGATCATACCGATTGCAATGATAACGACAGCACCATTCACCCCGGGGCAACTGAACAGTGCAACGGACTTGATGATAATTGTGATGAGATAGTAGACGAGGTGAGTGTAGCAACCCTGGTTTCCCCTTCGGGAACAACAGAAAACACTTCTCCTGATTTTTCTTGGAGCACCGTCTGTGCCACCTGGTATCGATTACTGATACAAGACAGTGCCGGTGAAAAGGTTCATGAACAATGGTATGATGTTTCTGATATCTGTTCTGCGGGTACCTGTCAAGTTTCTCCAGACCTTAATTTGTCCAGTGGAGATTATGAATGGTTTGTTAAATCTTGGACTGAT
>JAOZST010000198.1:0-6897 GCA_029939535.1 Desulfobacteraceae bacterium
TATATAATGACGATTCATAACCAGAGATCATGACCATACAAGGAATTGACTTTATAACATTCAACAGCTCTATGTGCTGAGCAACGCTATATTCATATTTGTAAATAGAGTAATGTTTTTTTCTGGTTTCACGCAGGTAGGGAGGATCGCAGTAAATCAGCTCTTTGCCAGTAAAAGAATATTCTTTTAGAAAAGTTATTGAGTCTCCATGAATTAAATTAAAATCTATTTGATGTTTACTGGTCAATGCCCTTATTGCCTCGGAATCAATTTCTATTCCAATATTGTGCGTTGCTTTTTTTTTATAACGCATAATTGCACCGCCACCTAAATGACTTTCGATATAAACATCATGGGGTGGCATAAGATTAATATATTTTTGATATGTCCCACCCTTACCTCCTGCAAAATTCATTTTTTCCTCCTGTAAAAATAGTATTTATGTTTATCTATCATTATACAGATGATGTCAAGGAAAAATTGATATATGAAAAAAAAAGGAGCATAACTTTTATCGGTTATCATTGGGAATATCTTCGGCAGAAGGGCTGGAAGTCATATTAATATCAACATTCTCCACAGATATCTTGAAGACTCCGATCATATTACGAAGCTTACCAGATAACTCAGAAAGGTCCTGGGTATTCTTTTTCATCTGCTCACTTCTGACGGTCATCTCTTCAGATACATCATGAACCTTTGAGATATCCGTTGCAATCTCCGTGGATACCTGGGAACTCTGGGCTACATTTTTATTGACATCCCCAATACCAATGGATGCCTGGCCTATATTTTCTGCCACCTCCGTGGCCGATGCAGACTGCTCTTCAATGGCAGCGGCAATGGCAGATACTATATCAGTAACCTGGGAAATAACCTTTGTAACATGTTCAACATCCTTTACTGTATCATCTGTGGAGTCCTGGATCCCTTTAATTCTGTTTTTTATGTCCAGGGTGGCACCTGCTGTTTGGGCTGCCAGTCCCTTAATTTCACTTGCCACCACAGCAAATCCCTTTCCGGCTTCTCCCGCCCTGGCCGCCTCAATTGTAGCATTTAATGCCAGAAGATTTGTCTGCTCCGCTATATCTGTAATCACCTCTGTGACCTTATTGATATCCCTGGCAGATGCACCAAGCTGTATAACCCTTTTTGATGCAGTTTTTACCTTTACAGAGGCATTTTCAGACACACCTCTTGCCTTTTCACAATTTTGAGCTACTTCATTCAGGGTCTGCTTCATCTGACCTGCTGAATCAACAACACTCTCAAGATTCGCAGAGGCCTGTTCACTTGCTGCAGCCACGGAATTCATACTGGCACTCATCTCCTCTGCAGCAGCAGCAACGGAATTGGATCTGGAAGCAAGGTCTTCGGAATCCTGGGCCATTTGTTCAGATACCATTAAAAGTTCTCCGGATGAGGCAGTTACAGTTTCTGAGTTGGCTCCTATATCCACTACAATATTATTAAGTCTAAAAATAAAGGCATTAAACCATTTAGCAAGCTCTCCGATTTCATCCCTTGTATCAATATCAATGCGCTGGGTCAGATCTGCATCTCCCTCTGAAATCTCTTTTAAGGCTGATACAACCTGCTTAATGGGACCAATAATAATCCGTTCAAGAATAAAGGCAATTAAAACACCAAAAACCACAGCACAAAGACTGACAATGGTAATAAATGTCGTGGAACTGACAATCTGAGCCCGCATCTGGCTATTCATTATTTCCTTTGATTTCAGACAAATGTCCTCAATGCCGGCTGCATTGGATTCCATCTGAGTTTTAGCGGTTTGCTGATTTTTCATTAATTCAGCATAATTTTTAAAGGATTGGATATAAACATTGACCACCTCTTGAATGCCGTCCAGGGGTTTTGTTTTATCCTGATCATCGATTTTCTCCTTGATATTTGAGATGGCCTTGTCAATTGAACCTATATTTTCGATAATACTCTGGAACAATGTGTCATCTTCTGTGCGGATAAATTCTTTTTCCAGTATCCTTGTTTTTAATAGAATTTTTGCCACTTGATCTGCGCCGGAAGATAATTCCATCATCTGGCTGGAAAAGATCTGGACATCCTCAATGTAAAATTCCAGAAGCTCCTGCATTTCCTGGTGGAAAGTGATTATGGACATTTGCATGTCTTTAACTGCCTTGATAAGGGCCTGGTTATTTTCCTGGGTTTTATTTTCAAAAAAGAGAAGAGCCTTTTCAACCACAACTTCCTGGGTAACAATAATTTTACCATGGCGTTTTTTTGAAATCTCCTCAAACATCAGGGGAGTAATTTTCTTTAAATCCCTTTTAATATCACTGTGATACCCTTTCCACTGGGTCATGGTGGATACGTTGTTTACAAGGGAATCCGCAATCACCATTCTGTATCCCTTTGCCTGGAGAAAATTTTCTTTTATTTTTTCAGCATAAACCACCCGCTGCCTCATCTGGGATGTTTTAATTTCGCTTTCATCCATAAGGGCATCATATTTTGCTTTTTGTTCATCCCTTATGCCGGAAGTAATTTTCAAAGCAGCGCTGGCTTTCTGGCTCATATCCGCCATGAGAATATCTTTTTTCCCGGCCAGGGCAACATAATCTCCAAAGGCTTTGGCATAGGTATCTGAAGTCTTCAGTATTTCCCGGGCCTGATTTTTAATTATTTTGTCTTCCGTGGTATCAACAATATTTTTTGCCTGGATTTTCAGGGTTTTGATATCTTTAACCACAGTATCAACAGCTTTGGGGTCATTGGCCAGAATAAAGTGCTTTTCATTTTGCCGGGCATCCAGGATAAGATTAACCAGAATCTGAAACTCATTGGACGAGTCTACTTTTTTAACCACCTGGGTCAACCCCAGCCTTCCTACAAAAGCAAGCGCAATCAATAAGATAAGGATAATTACAAATCCTCCGGTTATTTTTTTTGCAAGACTAAAGTTTTTAAGCATGGTTTCCCCCTGGGTTGATGATTTATTATGTAAATATTTCAGGCTAACACCTGACAGCTGATATGGCTAACCGCACAGGTCGAGATCATTTCATTTTTTTTACTCACCAATTTTTCACCCACCAATAAGGTGAAGATGAAGGTGAAAAATTACCTGTCCCCCACCTTTTTCAACATTAAAAAGCAGTTTATAGCCGGATTTGTCAATGCCCTGTTCCTTTGCCATATCTTTGGCAATTAAAAAAAGATCAGCCAGGATGTTTTTATCATCTTCCATTAAGTCATTAATGCTTCTAATATGCTTTTTAGGAACCAAAAGCAGATGAACCGGGGCGGCAGGATTGATATCTTTGAACACTACATGGGAGTCATCCTCATATAAAAATTCCGTGGGGATTTCTTTGTTAATGATTTTGCAGAAAAGGCAGTCTTGGGACATTGATTGTTCCTTTTAAAAATAATTATGCATCAATTTTTTCCATGAGTTTTTCCATGAGTTTTTCCATGGCAACAGTGGCTTTATCCTGAAGAAAAATATCTGTAATTGATCTGGTATATTCCGATGGGATAGGGTTTATTTCTATAATGGAGGCACCATTTGATTTTGCCTGCCCTGGAATCATGTTGGCCGGTGCAACCGTACCGGTTGTTCCAATGAGAATGAAACAATCAGCTTTGGTAGTTTCATTAAATGAAAGGGTCCTTGCAGGTTCTGGAATCTCTTCTCCAAAAAAAATAACATCTGGTTTTAATATTCCTCCACACCTGGAACAGGAAGGAGGCAGATAATTCAAATCAATTTCAGAAATTTTATATCTGGTCCTGCAGTTCAGGCATACAACTTTTTTCAGGGACCCGTGAAACTCATGGATGATTTTGCTTCCGGCATCCCTGTGGAGATTATCCACATTCTGGGTAATCACTGCCTTCAGCATTTTTTCTGCCTCCATCTCTGCCAGACTGTAGTGGGCTGCATTGGGTCTTATTTGTCCAAACAAATCATAAAAAAGTTCCCTGATCATTTCCCAGGATTTTTTGGTATTCTGGTTAAAAAATTGAATATCAAATATCATGGGATCATATTTATTCCAGAGACCGTTTTCCCCTCTAAAAGGAGGGATACCGCTTTCAACGGAAATTCCAGCCCCTGTAAAGGCCACGCATCGTTTCGCAGATTTCATTATTCTGGCTGCCTGGGCATACATTCGACCCTCCTTTAGAGCTCTTCCCGTGGAAGAGTTAAATTTGCCTAAACAAGATCCATTACCTCAATGCAATTGGACCACAAATCAGCAATCAATAATTTATTTCTCAGAATATCCCCCCTGTTCAAAAGCACCTTGATACATTCTGAAGCCTCCAGAGCAGCAACAAAAAGAGCAGTATAGGAAATATTTCCGGTTTGAGTTTCAATCCCTTTGGATGAAAGTTCTGATTTCTGGCTTCTACTGCCATAAATCAACTCATATCCTTTGTCCTGGGGATAAATCACAGTGACCTGGCCTGAGACTCCTGCAATGGCTCCTGATACCAGGGGAATACATGCCTTTTGGGCTGCTTTCTGTAAAAGAAATCTGGCATCAATTGTATCAAGGCAGTCAACCACAACGTTGGCCCCTTCTATCAGGCTGTTAATATTTGATTCATCGGCATAGACAGCCCGTGAAAAGACCTGGACCAAAGAGTTAATCCCATTTATCCTTTCCCTTGCAGCTTCTGCCTTTGATGTTCCAACAAGGTCTTCCCTGCTTAAAAGCTGACGATTAAGATTGCTGGTGTCAAACACATCTCCGTCCACCAGTGTCAGTGTGCCCACACCAATTCTTGCCAGCATTTCACACACCCCGCCCCCAAGTCCCCCTAAACCAATCACTGCCACATGGGATCTGGCAAGGATATCCTGTTCCCCAGGGCCCAGGGTATTAAAATTTCTATCATATCGTTTTTGGTTTTGATCCATGAATGCTTCCTGTATTCACCATCCTAACCGCCTCCCACCGGGGGAAACAATCCCACCCGGTCCCTGTGCTGGAGACAATAATTCTTATCCTGTTTTTTCCCATTTATAAAAATCAGTTTGACAATCCCATGGGGGATGCCAAGAGTATCCATAAGTTCTTTAATTGTGGTTCCCTGGGGGATTTCATAGGCTTCATTGTTTAAGGGAAGATATTTGCCCAGGGTCACAAAAAGCTTTAGGTCTATGAGAATCATTTATATTTACTATTTCCATTTTGACTGATATTAAAAGTTATTATATGACATAATATAAAATATTTGTATATGAATTTAACAGAAAACAAAAGCCCCTGCAAACCATGAAAAAAGAGACCTCTACCATTGAAAAAATGGCCCGGAACCTTGTTGATTTTGCCATTGACAGAGCAGATCTAAAGGAATTGATTTCTGCCCTTCCCAGGGAAAATGACCTTAACCTGGCCACAATTGAATATGAACTGGGAATTTTAAAGATTTTGAGCGTGGGCTGGGGTATCTCATTTTTCATGGCAGCCACAGATAAAAGTAAAAAGCCTTTAACTGAATTTTTCTGGCAAATGGTTCAAGAAATATCTGAAAATATATCCACCCTGGCACAAACCACCACAGGGACTCAGATAGACTATTTTAAAATTTTAAAAGAAAGACTGGATCTCTATGTTGACGGAATGAAAAAAAATAATGGACAACAGGAAAATCCAGCATCTGTCATGGGGCCTGTATTTGCCAGAATCTGCAAAACTCCGGACAATGCCATGGCCATCCTTATCGGCACCAAGATGTTTACCCTGACTCTGGGTGCTGTAAAAGAATATATCAATGCCATGGTAATGGATGATCCTCCGCTTAATTAAAAAATACAACCATAAAAAAATTAAAGAATTAATATATGACTTCAAGCTCCCTGAATCCCTTTTTAACTCCTTTGCGGCTTTTAAATACAATTATTTACACCAATATTCTTTTGTTTGTTATCAGTCTGATTTACAGTGGCAGGCAAATGGGTATGAGTATCAATCCCTTTTATGCGTTAACCCCTTCCGGGGATGTGCTTACTTTTCTAGGAGCCTCGGGCAGGATTCCCATTGATAATTTCCAGGCCTGGTGGTCCCTGATCACTGCCAACTGGCTCCATGGGAGTCTTCTCCATATCATATTCAATATGCTGGCACTGCGAACTGTGGCCCCCCTGGTCATGCATGAATTCGGCTTATACAGGATGTTTTCCATTTATACCCTAACAGGGGCTGCCGGATTTCTTCTTTCCTATTTTGGCAATGTATACCTGACCATAGGTGCCTCTTCAGGACTCTGCGGCCTTATAGGCGCCCTTCTTTATTTTGGTAAATCCAGGGGCGGAGACTGGGGCCAGAGGGTTTATAAACAGACTTCAGGGTGGATCATCAGCCTCCTGCTCATTGGTTTTCTTGTGCCCAATATCAATAATTGGGGCCATGGGGGCGGGCTTGCAGCAGGGATCTTTTTTGGCTGGGTTTTTGGATACAACGATAAAAGAGGGGAAAATAGCTTTGACAGGGTCCTCAGTTTTGGCCTGATGATATTAACGGTCCTGCTGCTGGGACGGTCCATTGTCACTGGATTCCTTTTAATATTTGCCTGATTTAAGTTTCCCGGGTTCCCAGGAAAAAATTTTACACAATTTTTACACTCCTGCCTTGATATATCATTGGTTCTAAACTATATGAGCCTGTATGAAATTTAAGATGAACAAAATTGCAATTGTTTCCATGGAAGGTATCTTCCCCGGGGCCGGTAATACAAACCAGTTTTTAAATAATATCCTGGATAAAAAAGAGTCTGTTATAAAAGTTCCTGCCAAAAGGTGGGTTGCCCCTGTAAAAGTAATGGTAAAAAAAGGATCTGGAACAATTTCTGACCCAGCCGTTTCAGATCAGGCCATTTCCGACCAGGCCGTTCCAGACC
>JAOZST010000199.1:0-6808 GCA_029939535.1 Desulfobacteraceae bacterium
CAGATGAAATAAGAAACCAGTTAATCATAGATGATGCCTTGGACTGCTGCAAAAAGGGGCGAAAAACTCTCATTTTAACCGGACGGGTTGCCCATGTGGAAAAATTGGGAGAAAAGCTTAAAAACAAGATACCCAATGTTATTTGTCTCACCGGCGGCATGGGCGTTAAAAAGACTGCCCAGGTAATGGAAAAGATTGATACCATTGCAGATACTGAACCGTTTGTGCTGATTGCCACGGGCAGTTATATTGGCGAAGGATTTGATGAACCCAGGCTTGATACATTGTTTTTAGCCATGCCCATTGCCTGGAAAGGCACCCTGCATCAATACGCCGGAAGGCTGCATAGGTTTTGTAATAATAAAAAAGATGTGCAGATATACGACTATGTCGATATTCACGTAAAAATGCTTGAAAAAATGTATGGAAAACGGTTGAAAGGATATGCTTCCATCGGCTATAAAGCAAAAGTCGCAACATTTCCCGATGCACCTACTAATATTATTTTCACTAAAGACAGCTTTTTCCCTGTTTACCTGCAGGACATTACCGCTGCATCAAAACATCTTATGATCGTTAGTCCGTTTGTCACCAAAAAACGAATAATCCAAATGATGGAGCATTTTAGTGAAGTTCTTAAAAAACAGGTAAAAATAACAATCATAACAAGGCCTGCCCATGAATTTGAAAAAGAGAAAAAAATCACATTGGAAAATCTTTTTTCAATGATTGAGAATGCCGGTGTCAACCTGATTCTAAAACCCAATATCCATCAAAAATTTGCAATTATTGATAAAAAGATCACCTGGTACGGCAGCATTAATCTTTTAAGTTTCGGATACTCTGAAGAAAGCATCATGCGCCTTGAAAGCAGCAGCATAGCCCATGAACTAATTCAGAGTATTGATATGGAAAAATAGTTGTTGTGTGGCCTGGACAAATATTTAAAAAAAGGTCTTAATTTTTTTTATGGAGAAACCCATGACAAAATACTGGCAGCAGGCGGTTCAGGATCTCTGGGGCATCAAAGGCAGTTTTACGCAACTTGACGGCGAGTATGATCTGAATTTTCGGATTAATTCCACCCATATTCTCAAAGTGATGCGGGAAGGTTGCCAAACCGATTTTGTGGACCTGCAGTGCAGTGCATTGAATCATCTTCGCACCTTTTCTCTGCCCCTTGTTGTGCCATCCCAAAAAGGCCGGCCCTTTGAAGTCTGCAAAGACGAAAAAGGCCGTGACCGGATTCTCTGGGTGCTTGAAAACCTTGATGGAAAAACCTGGGCTGAATTTAAACCCAAGACCAGTGATCTTATTCTCAAGCTTGGAGAAACCATTGGCGCAATGGATAATGCGCTGACAGATTTTGACCATTCCGGACTTTACCGGGAATTTAAATGGCACCTGCCCTCTGGTGACTGGATTGCAGATAAACTGGAAATCATTGCTGATGCAAGCCAACAAAAGATAATCAGAGAAATTCTGGATGATTTTTCTGACATCAAGGCAGATCTTGATGCCTTGCCCGTCCAGGCCATTCACAACGATATCAATGATTACAATATTCTGGTGACCGGCAGCCTGAACGATTCTCCTGCCATCTCAGGGATTATTGATTTAGGGGATATGTGCTCGGCCCCGGTTGTCTGTGACCTGGCCATTGCAGCAGCTTACGTGGTACTGGATCACCCAAACCCGGAAAGTGCACTGGAAAATTTGGTAAAGGGATTTCACAGCGCTTACCCGCTATCCCCCAGAGAGATCGATATGATCTGGCCTCTTTTACGCCTGCGCCTGGCCGTTTCCGTGGTAAACTCCACAATGATGGCCCGGGAAAAGCCCCATGATCCCTACGTCCTGATTTCCCAGGGACCTGCCTGGGCGTTTCTGGAGTCCCAGAAGGTCAATCCGGATCTGATTGCACCCCGTTTGCGAGTTGCTTGCGGATTCGGGGTAAACGACAGCACCCAGTCAATAATGAAATGGCTGGATGAAAACCGCGGGTGCTTTGCCCGGGTTTTAGGCCGGGCCCTGAATACTCTGCCCAGGGCCAGCCTGTCCGTGGCAGACAGTACCCTGCCACAGAATCCATTTGATCTGACTCCTGAGGAGGCCGCAACTCTTGGTATTGAATGCCCGGGGTTTTATTTGGGATATTACGCTGAACCCCGTTTGATTTATACTGACAAGGCCTTTTACAAAGGACCTTTTAAAGCCAGCAACCGCAGAACAGTTCATATTGGTGTGGATATTTTTGCCCCGGCCGGCACAAAGGTTCACGCGCCGTTGAACGCTACGGTGGAAGCCGTTGAGAACCGAAAGGATAACCTGGATTACGGCGGACTTGTCATCCTTTGCCATGCAATGGAAAAGGGCACGCCCTTTTTCACCCTTTACGGTCACCTGAATCCAAAATCAATTGGAGCACTCACTGTGGGACAGCCCATTGAAAAAGGGCAGGCCATTGCTGAACTTGGTGAGCAAGAGCACAACGGCGGATGGGCGCCCCACCTGCACTTTCAGACAGGTCTGATCAATACCGATCCCAACTGGCCTGGCGCCGTGGACCCGGATGAACTTGACTTCTGGTCCATGTTTTATCCTAATCCAGCGGCCATTCTTAATCTTGATAATGACAAACTTGCTTACCGGCCGCCCTCTAAGGTAGGGGTACTGGCCCAACGAAAGGCAAGGTTCGGGCAGAACTTGAAACTGACCTACTCCGACCCTGTCATGTTCCTGCGCGGCTGGAAGACCCACCTGTTTGATGAGTGGGGGAGACCCTTTTTGGACAGCTATAACAACGTTCCCCACGTGGGCCATGCCCATCCCCGCATCCAGGCAGTCGCTGCTGACCAGTTGCAGCGCATGAACAGCAACACCCGCTACCTTCATCCGGCCCAGATCGCCTTTGCCGAAAAGATAGCTTCCTACATGCCTGAACCTCTGTCAATCTGCTTTTTTGTTAACTCAGGTTCCGAAGCCAATGAGTTGTCTTTACGGCTTGCCCGGGCCCATTCCGGTGGTAAGGATATGATCACCCCGGATCACGGGTATCACGGCAATACTACCGGCTGCATCGATATCTCAGCTTACAAGTTTAACGCCAAAGGCGGGGTCGGTCCCTCGGAATGGGTGCACTTGATTGAAGTGGCAGATGACTACCGCGGCCGGTTCCGGCGCGGCGAGGCAGATATCGCACAAAAGTATGCGGATCTGGTTGATGAGGCCCTTACCAACATAAGAGCCTCCAACGGAAAATTAGCTGGATTTATTGCAGAAACTTTTCCCAGCGTTGGCGGCCAGATCATCCCTCCAAAAGGCTATCTGCCGGCTGTTTATGGAAAAATCAGGAAAGCAGGCGGTGTCTGCATTGCCGATGAAGTGCAAACTGGTTTGGGGCGCCTTGGCAATTATTACTTTGGCTTTGAGCAGCAGGGCGCTGTTCCCGACATTGTCGTTCTGGGCAAACCCGTTGGCAACGGCCATCCTTTGGGCGTTGTGGTCACGACAAAAGAGATCGCCGACAGTTTTGCTAAAGGGCCTGAGTTTTTCTCCACCTTTGGCGGTTCCACCTTGTCATGCCGTACAGGTCTTGAGGTGCTTAATATTGTTGAAGATGAACACTTGCAGAAAAATGCCCAACACATGGGGGATAAACTTCTGGCAGGGCTGAATGGTTTCAAAGAAAAATATGAGATTGTGGGAGATGTACGCGGATACGGGCTTTTTATCGGCCTTGATCTGGTTAATAATCTGCAGACCCGTGAACCTGGAACTGTTTTGGCAGATTACGTTAAAAACCGCATGCGCGGGCACAGGATTCTCATGGGCAGTGAAGGCCCCCATGACAACATCTTAAAGATAAGGCCGCCCTTGACCATTGAGGATGAAGATATTGATTACATTCTTGAGGTGATGGACAAGGTTCTGGATGAGGCTCAATTTTTAATGGGGTTATAAAAATAAATAAAACAAGAGATTTTCCTCCTACAATTAAAAAGGATACTTTGACATGGAGATAGAGATTATCGGCGCTGAATCACTTGGTGTCCGGGGCTTGTGTTGTTTTGTCGCTGTTGCTGAACAAAGGATTCTCATTGATCCCGGGATAGCTCTGGGGTTCCTTCGCAGGGGCCAGGCACCTCACCCGGTTCAAGTGGCGGTGGACGAGGTAATTTCTCGATTTTCAGACAGCTTGGACAGGTTTCTCCCGTCCCGGAAATTCGGATTGGTAAAATGAAATTTGTATGGCATTTTTTATTGTCTAAATTTTTATATAAACCCATGAATAAGAGGCAAACATGAATTTTAATGTAATTCGATTCCTGAGTGTTGTTTTGTTAATCACTTTTACAACCCACTATTTTTTGTTCTTTTCCTGGAGTCGGTTTTTTAGTATTCATGATGTTACAGCAAAACGTTGTTTATTTGTAATTGTGTTTTTTTTGTCCATTACATTTATTTTGTCTTCCATTTTCATCCACATGTCCAACAACTCTTTTACCAGGATATATTACCTTCTCTCGGGAACCTGGATGGGGCTTATGAGTTTTTTGTTTTTTGGGACTGCTATTGTCTGGATAGTGAAATGGGGGGTATGGTTTTTCCCCAATAATCTTCCGGCTAAAACCATCATTATAGGTTTTTCTTGTTTTTTCTATGGCTTGGCAATTTTTTATACAGGATTTTGTCATTATCAATTTTATAAAATTAAAATTAAATCCGTAAGCGTGCCTATTCAAAATTTGCCCCAACAATGGGAAGGTAAAAAAATTATCCATCTTTCCGATCTTCATCTAGGGGGAACCAAAGACATAAAATTTTTAAAAAAAGTCGTTGCCCTGACCAATAGTCAGAATGCTGATTTGATATTGATTACCGGCGACCTGTTTGATGGTGCTACAAATTCTCAGGAGAGATATGTTTCAGATTTAAATAAATTTAAGGCAAAACATGGAATTATGTTCACCAGCGGAAACCATGAAATGTATTCAGGCGTTGAAAAAGCAAGAAAAATGATTGGAAATTCAAAAATTATATTGCTGGATAACAAAGCAATTGTGATTGATTCTCTTCAAATTTTAGGGATTTCCTACCCGGAATTTAAAAAAACACTTTCTTTTGATTTTAATGACCCACAGGTGTTCACAAAAAATTTGCCCACAATTTTATTATACCACACTCCAACCAGTATAAAATCAAATGATGAAAACCTTACTGATGTTAGATCTTCAGACTATATTGCTCCAGATACTATTTTTTCTAATACCATAAACCATGGTATTTCATTACAATTATCTGGACATACCCATGCTGGACAATTTTTCCCCTTTACATGGGCAGCCAGTAAAATATTTAAAGGGTTCCACTATGGCCTGCACAGAATTGATAATTTTTATCTCAATATCAGTTCCGGTACAGGATCATGGGGTCCGCCTTTACGGTCCGTTTATTTGTCTGAAATAGTTGTGATTACTCTGGTAAGAGCATGATTGATAAAGGAGCTGATATTTCAAATATTGGAGAGTTGGTATGTCCTGGGGCACCTATTGAAGCAAAGAACTGTGAAAAAGATTGATTTTTTCACAGAACAATGCAAAGAATTTCTACATCATGACGTTCCGGGATTGTATTTTTTATACTATGGGCCTTGGTGAGTCGACATTTCAGAATATTATTCAATCAAAAAAAGAGAATTTTTATAATTCTCAAATTGTAGTAAACCATTGGGTATGGAGGGATAGAATGGAGCTTACAGATCTTGCATCAAAAGAGCAATGGGAAGAATTAGAAAAACAAATACATAATCGTTCAGGCATGAATTCATGTGTTTATAATAACCAGGGAAATCGTATAACTTCATATATGGAATTTGCAAATGAGGTGTGCCCTGCAATTAAATCATATCCTGAAGGAATTGCTGCTATCTGCGCAACGGTAAATCAATATTTTGGTGCTACTCTTGCCAAAACAAAGCAGCCTCTTATAGATGAATGCGATGCAGGGTTTGTAAAATTTGCTGTACCAATTTTATATAAAGGAGCTTTTTTAGGTACTGTCGGCGGCTGTGGCCACCTTTTCCCTGATGGTGAAGTTGAGATTTTTTTTATTGAAAAAGCGATTGGGAAAGACGACCTTGCATTGGGTGAAAAAATCAATACTGTTAAAAAAGTGACTGAAAAAGAAGTGAATGAATTGATTGACTTTGTCCAAAAATATCTTGACGATTTGCTGTTCAAAAAACCTGATAAAGGATAAAAAAAAATGAATGAATTACAAGTGTTGATTACAATATGAATACTATACAGCCAGGGGCTGGGATGTGAAAACTGGTTCACCGACACGGGAAACATTAAAATCCTTGGATATGGGTTATGTCACAGATGTATTGAACCTATCGGAATAAACCCAGGGACAATTTTATGAAAATCAAAAACATTAGAATATGGAACGAGGATCTGGAACTTACCCGTCCCTATACCATTGCCTATGAAACTGTAAGCTCGGTTGAGAATCTGTTTGTGAATCTTGAAACAGAAAATGGGATCAGCGGCATCGGAGCGGGATCACCGGCCGAAGATGTTACTGGTGAGAGTTTCAAGGCCTGTGCAAAAGCCTTGACTGACAGCCTGGAACCTATTTTATCCGGAAAAGATATCAGGTACAGCCGTTCACTGCTAGGGAAACTCAATATTGCCCTGGCAGAGACACTCAATGGCATTGGCGGCAGCAATGAAGAATTGAGTTCATATGCCCTGTCCCTTGAATAAATAACATGAGGTTCAAACAAAAGGAGGTTTTATGT
>JAOZST010000200.1:0-6619 GCA_029939535.1 Desulfobacteraceae bacterium
AAACCTCACGAATCAGCGGCCTTGAACGGGCATCCATTCAAAAAATTATCAAACGTCTGGATATGGATATATCCCAATTCAGGCGGTAAGGGTTTACCGGAAGCATTACCTGTTTTCCCAAAAAATCTATGGGAATACGAGTAAACCTTATTGATTTAAATTGATTCCTTCGGCTACTATTGTCAGGGCCGTTTTCTAAATTTATAATGTATGCAAATCAATTCGATTTTTTTCTCTTTTTTCTGGATTTTTTCCTTTGTTTTTCCCAATCCTCATGCTCCTGGATCAGGTCCTGGATGGTTTCCGGCTCATTGGATGCCTGGATAACCAGGGTATATTCTTTTTTACTGACTGGGATAACTTCTATTTGTTTGTTTAAAAAACCCTGGATATCTTCCAGCAGAGTTTGTTCTTCTTTGCTGCAAAAGGAGATGGCCTGGCCCTTCTGGGTTCCCCTGCCTGTTCTTCCCACCCTGTGGACATAATTTTCTTTTTTTTCAGGCAGATCATAATTGATCACAAAATCCACATTGGGGATATCAATACCCCTGGCACTGACATCCGTTGCAATGAGGATCTTTGCCCACCCGTGTTTAAACTGGGCCATCACATCGGTTCTTTGATCCTGATCTTTGTCTCCGTGTATGGTCAAAGATTTTATATTGCCTCTTTTCAGGGCCTTTGCCACACGCTCGGCCCTTACCCTGGTCCTGACAAAGATCATTATCCTGGCATCTTCATTGTCCCGTATGAATTTGCGAAGAAAAAAACGCTTATCATCCATTTCCACAAAAACCACCCCATGGGAAACATTTTTAGCAACAGGATCATCCGGAGAAATCTGGATTCGAATGGCAGAGCTTTTGACCTGGGAAAAGGCAAGTTTCTTTATTTCCTTATTAATGGTGGCGGAAAAAAACAGGGTCTGGTGGCGGTGAATTAATTTCCTTTTCACCGCTTCAATGTCTTTGATAAACCCCTTGTCCAGCATCTGGTCTGCCTCGTCCAGGACCAGGACCCCCACTTTCCTGGTAGCAATCACTCCCTGGCTGATAAGGTCAAACATCCGGCCGGGAGTTGCAATGAGCACATCAATACCGTCTTTAAGCTTTTTGATCTGGGGGTCCTGCTCCACCCCGCCGAATACTGCAAAGGGCTTTACCTTTGTATGGCTGGACAGGGTGTCAAACACATCTCCGATCTGGGCTGCCAGTTCCCTTGTGGGAACCATGATTATGCAATGGATACCAAAGGAACGTTTTGAACTTTTAGCCCTGTGAATCTTATCAATAATGGGAATTGCAAAGGCAGCTGTCTTTCCTGTTCCGGTCTGGGCTATTGCCAGGACATCTTCGCCTTTCATGATGGAAGGAATTGCCTTGAACTGAATATCAGTAGGCCTTTTAAATCCTTCTGAGGCCAGATTTTTCTTGATGGCCGAATCAATATGATATGTCTCAAATTTCATGGGAATAGCTGCCTTTATTATTCATAGTATAAATAAGTTCAACAGACCAAAGTCTTTATTTATTATATATACTATTCCACCATTAATGGCACGCGTTTAACAAACCTGCCATAGCCTTTTTCCCCGACAAATTCCACATGATCATCTTTCCATTGGGAAACTTTTTTACCACGCACATATACTTCAACAGGCATACCCGTCATTTCCATGCCTTCATAGGGTGTATAATCCACATTCATATGAAGTTTTTCCTGGGTAATGGTAAATTTTTGTTCAGGATCAAAAATAACAATATCTGCATCCTTTCCAACCTGGATCTCTCCTTTATCTGCAAGGCCAAACATCTTTGCCGTGCTTGTGGATAAAATATCAACCATTTTTTCAAGGGTAATCCTTCCTTTAACAACACCCTCGGAATGCATGAGCATCAAAAGGGTCTCAATGCCCGGGGCACCATTGGGTATTTTTTTATAATCATCAGTCCCGTTCATATCTTTTTTGCCATTAATATCAAAGGGGCAATGGTCTGTTGCAACAACCTGGACATCCCCCTGGTTTATTCCTTCCCAGAGCGCCCCATTGCTTTCCTTTGTCCTCAATGGAGGAGACATTACATATTTTGCCCCGTTAAACCCTGATTCCTTATATCGTTCTTCATCCAGAAGAAGGTATTGGGGGCAGGTTTCAGCAAAAACATTGATTCCTTTATCCCTTGCTTCTTTCACCCGGGCCAGGCCCTCTTTGGATGAGAGATGGACAATATAGATTCTGGAACCGGTCATTTCCACCATTTTGGCTGCCCTGGATACTGCCTCTTCTTCGGCAATATTGGGACGACTCTTTGCATGGAAATAGGGTGAAAGCTTGCCCTGCTTTTCAAACTCCTCATTTAAATGATCAATAATATGAACATTTTCTGCATGGACCTGGACAAGGCCTCCATGTTTTTTCGTCTGTTTGAGCAGTGTGATCATTGTTGCATCATCCACCCGGAAATCATAGACCATGAAAATTTTAAAACTTGGGGTTCCATATTCATGGATGGCATCCTTGATTTCCTCAATAACCTCCGGTCTTGGATCCATTATGGCAGGGTGAAGGGAATAATCCACAGCAACTTTATCCTTTGCCCAGGATTTTTTTCTTTCAACTGCCTCAAAAATAGATTCCCCTTTCTGCTGTAAATCAAAATCAACCACAGATGTTACCCCGCCGCAGGCTGCCGCAATGGTACCTGTCTCGTAATCATCCTGGGCAAAGGTTCCCATGAAAGGCATTGCCAGGTGGGTATGGGGATCAATGGCACCGGGTAAAACATATTTACCCTCTGCATCAATAATTGTGTCAGCTTTAAAATCCAATTTCTCTCCAAGGGCTTTAATTTTACCCTCTTCAACATATACATCGGCAATATATTTGCCCGTGGAAGTAACAACCAGACCATTTTGTATTAAGAGTGACATCTTATCCTCCTTGCTATGGCAATATAAATTTATAATACTTTCTTTGTGGCAAATGGCTTATATTTTATCTGGGATTCCAAACTTTTATCCATTACGCAGGCATCCTGTCTATTCCATGTTCCAGGCATCTCTGTAAAAGAGATAAGATCGGAAACAGGGCAGACAAAGCTGCAGATCATACAGCTTAAACATTTGTCCTCAATTAAAACAGGTCGCCTTTTTTCCCTATCCCAGTCAAGGGCAAAGCCTCCTGCATCCCTGCATACGGTATAACATTGACCGCACCCCACACATTTTTCAAGATCATATTGGGCCCGGCCCTGTCTTTTCAGGTCAAATTTATCCGTTGTTTTAAGATTAACAAGGGCCTTACCCACAAGGTCCTGAACCCTTGCTATGTCTTTTTCAACCATAAAGTCGGTCAACCCTTCTATCATATCCTCAACAATACCATACCCGTAATGGATGATTCCCGTGGTAACCTGGATGGTGGAAGAACCCAGGAGAATATATTCCAGAGCATCAATCCATGTTTCAATTCCACCGATGCCAGACAGGGGCAGGGAAAGTTCTTCACATTTTGCCATGTCTGAGATAAACCGAAGTCCTATGGGTTTTATGGCAGGACCCGAGGTCCCGCTGACAGAACTGAGTCCAAAAACATTGGGTTTGGGTATCAATAGATCCAGATCAATCTGGGAAATCCCGGAAACCGTGTTGATGGCGGAAATGGCATCAGCCCCGCCCTGTTTGGCATAAAGGGCAGGCTCATTCATGTCTGTAATATTAGGGGTCATTTTTGCAATCACCGGTATGGATACGCAGTCTTTTACAGTGGCTGTAAATTTTTCAATAAGATCAAAGGCCTTGCCCACATGGTGGCCTGCCCCTTCCACTGACATGTGGGGGCATGAAAAATTCAGTTCCAGCATATCCGCACCATTGTCTTCAGATACCTTGGCAAGGTATGCCCATTCATCATTGGAAAAACCCATGATGCTGGAGATAAGCACATGATCCGGATAATTTTTCTTTAAATACAGAAAATCCATTAAATTATCTTTAAGGGGCCTGTCTGAAATCATTTCAACATTCTGAAGACCCACTAGCCTTTTATTACCATACCCATATCCGTTCATTCGTGGAGAAGGGTGAATAATGGGGGTGGTATCTGAATTCAAGGTCTTGAAAACAACACCGCTCCACCCGGCTTCAAAGGACCTGGCTACCATTTCAGCGCTGTTTGATACTGGAGATGATGAAAGAAGAAAGGGATTTTTAAAACTTACACCACAAAAATCAATGGACAGATCAATATCTTTTTTATTCATTTTTACCCCTTCCTATATTCAAATAGCTGTCTATGGCTGCTGCTGCTGTTTTCCCATCCTGAACCGCATTTACCACAAGGGATGGTCCCCTTACGATATCGCCCCCGGCAAAAATTCCCGGCTTTGTGGTCTGACAATTATCCAGAGATGCTTTGATCTGTTTTTTCCCATCAATATCAATATTTGGATATAATTTATTTGAATCTTCAAAGGCTTTATTACCAATGGCTTCCACCACAAGATCAATATCAAGAATCCATTCTGAGTCTTTGACCTCAACAGGTGATCTTCTTCGACCGTCCCGGGCCGGGGATAATTCCGTGCGAACCAGTTGAATACCCGACACCTTGCCCTTGTCACCTGTGGGGTAAGCCTTGGGCTGGTTAAGTATGAGAAAATGAATATTATTTTCAAGAGATTCCATTCTCTCATCCAATTCCGCGGGCATCTGACCAAAGGATCTTCTGTATACCAGATAAACATCTGAAGCCCCAAGGCTTGCCGCATACCCGGCACAATCCATGGCCACAGATCCGCCGCCGATAACAGCCACTTTTTTATTTTTGACCTGGTTTTGTATTTTATCAAGTCCGCTGGTGTGGGGGCTGGACAAAAACTCCACTGAATTATAAACCCCTTCAGGTTTCTCTTTTAAAATGCTGGCTGCATCCCAGAGCCCTGTGGCGATAAAAACAGCTGCAAAACCTTTATTAAGAAGTTCTTCAGCCTCTCCCTCCTCTTTGATGGGGTGGCTGCATTTAAATTCAACCCCCAGATGGATGATGTCTTCCATCTCTTTTTTCAGATACTCCTTACTGAATCTATAGGAAGGAACCCCATAACGCAAAACCCCTCCGGGTTCGTCCATTTTTTCAAAAATCGTGGGTTTATAACCTTTTCTGGCAAGCTCAGCAGCGCAACTCAGGCCTGCAGGGCCAGATCCGATGATGGCCACTGGTTCAAGAACAGGTTCCGGCTTTTCAAACACCTGGAATCCAATTTCATTGCCATACCTGACCAGAAACTCCTGAATTTTGCCGACCTGTATGGGCCGGTCAAGCAGGGCACTTGCACATTCCTTTTCGCATAGTCTTGAGGTGGGGCATAAAATACCGCAGGCACCGCCCAGGATATTGTTTTCCTTTATGGTACGAATTGCACCTTTTATGTTCTGCATCTTAAATTTTTTAATAAATTTTCCAGGATCTGTGTTAGCTGGACAACCCTGGGAACAAGGTGCATCATGGCAGAGAAGACATCGATCCGCTTCTGCCAGAGCCTGACTAAAATCATACCTTTTACTCATAAACGACTCCTTACATAGAAC
This sequence comes from Desulfobacteraceae bacterium, assembly GCA_029939535.1. Taxonomy (GTDB): domain Bacteria; phylum Desulfobacterota; class Desulfobacteria; order Desulfobacterales; family Desulfobacteraceae; genus NBML01. The sequence continues at coordinate 5,590 of JAOZST010000200.1, forward strand.
GAAATTACTGAAAACCGAAAAAAACAACAACAATATTTATAACTTCCTTATCTGCAATGGTCAATGGTTTATCTTGCTGCAAATAACAGGACGGATTTTGTGACAAAAGAAAATTGCTTGACTTTGAATTTATTTTTTTTAATAGTAATTTTCAAAATTACGGGATTATTAAAACAAAGGCTCCACAAGGAGGTTGTCATGTCAAGAATTGTTAAATGTGCTCACATTCAAATGTCAAACGCTCTGTCTGAAGGAAGTGTCAGTCAAATAAAAGAAGCCATGATTGAAAAACATATCCCCATGGTAAAAGAAGCAGGGGAAAAAGGTGTAAATATTTTATGCCTCCAGGAAATTTTTTATGGTCCTTATTTCTGTTGTGAACAGGATATAAAATGGTACCAGTCTGCAGAAAAAGTGCCTGGCCCCACAACAAAGAGATTCAGTGAGTATGCAAAAAAATATAAAATGGTCATTATTTTACCGGTGTACGAAGTTGCGATAGATGGTGTTTATTATAATACAGCTGCGGTGATTGATGCCAATGGGGAATATCTTGGTAAATTCAGAAAGGTTCAAATACCCCATACCTGGCCGGGATTCTGGGAAAAATTTTATTTTAAACCCGGCAACCTTGGATTCCCGGTGTTTGAAACTGAATATGGGAAAATCGGTATTTATATCTGTTACGATCGCCATTTTCCTGAATGTGCACGAATTCTGGCTTTGAAAGGGGCTGAAATTCTGTTCAATCCTTCTGCCACAACAACTGGAAAATCACAATACCTCTGGGAGCTTGAACAGCCTGCCCAGGCAGTAGCAAACGGGGTTTTTATTGGTGCCAATAACCGTGTGGGCCTGGAAAAACCATGGGAGTTTGGTGAATTTTACGGGTCCAGCTATTTTGTTGATCCAAAGGGCCAGATTATTGTAAAGGGAAGTGCGGATAAAGATGAACTTGTTGTTGCAGATCTGGACCTTGAAATGATTCGTGAAGTCAGAGACGGCTGGCAGTTTTTCAGAGACAGAAGAC
>JAOZST010000201.1:0-6561 GCA_029939535.1 Desulfobacteraceae bacterium
ATTTTTCATGGTTTGTTGTACCCGTCAGGGCATGGGGATTATTCAAAAGCATTTTCAAGTATTTTCAAATAATCTTTTTGATCCAGGTCCCTTGGATTGGACGGATTTGAATTATTGGCAAAGGACATGGCAGCTATGGTTTCAAACTGGTCCCTGGCAATGTTTAAATTTCTGAACCCAGGGATTTTAAGCCTTAATGAAAGATCTGAAATATTTTTAATGAACAATTGAGCTGCTTTTTCATCCTCTGACTCAACAACTCCTGTTTCCCGGGCAAGATTTGCCATTTTCTTCACACATGCTGGAAGGTTATAGGCCAGCACATGGGGAAGAAAAATTGAATTGGCAACTCCATGGGGCACGTCGTAAAGGGCGCCAATGGATTCGGAAATGCAGTGAACCCCTGTGACATCGGAATTGCCAAAGGCAAACCCTGCAATGGTTGACCCATACATGAGATTTTCGCGGTCTTTGTGATTATTTTCAATGTCTGTATATGCACCTTCCACAGAACCAAGGATCAATTTCACAGCTTTTATCGCATTTATATCGGTAATAAGGGTGGCCGGCCTGGACAAATAAGCCTCTGCTGCATGGGTAAGGGCATCAAGTCCGGTGGAGGCTATAATGGATGGGGGCAGGGTTTTGATAAGATCCGGGTCTACAATGGAAACTGCAGGGTACATTTTGGGTCCCTTGATACTCATCTTAAATTTCCGATTCACATCGGTTATAACGGAAACCCAGGTCACTTCGCTGCCCGTACCGCAGGTGGTGGGAATGGCTAGAACCGGCAAAGGATCATTTGCATATTTTGCCCTACCCTCGTAATCTTCTATACTGCCTTTATTCGTGGCTAAAAGGGCCAGAGCCTTTGCCGCATCCAAAGGACTTCCCCCTCCCAGACCAATGACCAGATCCGGTTTAATCTGTCTTAGATCCCTGCCTATATCATTGATGGTATCAGACTTGGGATTTGCTTCAATGGTATCATAGACCTTTATTCCGGGCAGCATATCCATCGCCTTTTTGAGAAGGCCTGAATCAGCAATGCCTTTGTCCGTCACTATAACAGGATTTTTTACTTTTAAATCCTTGAAAACAATTCTTTCTATATTTTTGATCTCGCCAGGGCCAAAATATAATTTTACCGGCATATGAAACAGCATGGTATCTCCTTTGTTCTTTTATAATTCCTGTTTGAAGAATTTCTGAATTATTGATACAGATATACCAGATTAATTTCATAAACAATATGATAAGTAAGAAAAGGAGAAAAATATGGAAATCAAGATCACCTATTGTTCAGTCTGAAATTACCGGCCAAGGGCTGCCGGTCTGGCAGAAGCCATAGAAGAAAACTTTGGCATTAAACCGGAATTAATCCCAGGTTCCGGCGGGGTCTATGATATTGTTGCGGATAACAAAGTCCTTTTTTCGAAACAAGGAATATCGAAATTCCCAAAACACGATGAAATCATTGAACTGCTGAAAAACTGTATTGTATATGGAGATTGAGTAAAAAAGCAGGGAAGATTGGCCATGTATCCGGCAGAAAATTTTTTCCTGCCGGATACATGGATGTTTCACCTAATTATTATCTTACTTATTTAACTCTTCCTTCTTTCCAGGCCTGGAGGAGTCCATCATAGTCCACTGTTTCACCCTGGGGTTTTTCATTGGCAAGTTTTGCCTTGGGAGAACCAGGTTGGTTCAGCCAGTATGCTTCATCTTTTTCAGGATTCAGTTTTGGTCCCTTATCTCCCTGGATACCAGCACGTTCAATTCTTCCAAGAATCTTATCCTGTTCTGCGGCAAGGTTATTCATTGCAGTGGAAACAGTTACCTCACCGGCAACAGCCTCACCAATGTTCTGCCACCAGAGCTGGGCAAGTTTTGGATAATCCGGAACATTCGTACCTGTGGGTGTCCAGGCTACCTTTGCCGGACTTCTGTAGAATTCCACAAGCCCGCCAAGTTTAGGCGCACGATCCGTAAAAGACTGATGGTTTATATCAGAATTTCGAATTGGAGTAAGCCCCACATGGGCTTTTTTAAGGGAAACGGTTTTACTGACGCAGAACTGGGCAAACAGCCAGGCTGCTTTTCTTCGATCCACAGGTGTGCTTTTCATGAGAGTCCATGAACCGCAGTCCTGGTAACCCAGTTTCTGGCCTTCTTCCCAATAAGGACCATGGGGAGAGGGCGCCATTCGCCATTTGGGGGTGCCGTCACCATTAACAACAGGGGTACCTACTTTTACCATATCAGCAGTGAACGCAGTATACCAGAAAATCTGCTGGGCAACATTACCCTTGGCAAGACTTGGAAGGGATTGATAAAAATCCATTCCAAGAGCGCCTGGAGGTGCATATTTTCTTAACCATTCCATGTATTTGCGAAGGGCATATTTTGCAGCAGGGCCATTTGCAGCACCGCCACGGGACACACTGGACCCCACAGGACGATTGTTCTCATCCACACGGATACCCCATTCATCAACGGGTTTCCCATTGGGCATTCCCTTGTCTCCGGCACCTGCCATGGAAAGCCATGCATCGGTAAACCGCCAACCAAGATCTGGTGCTTTCTTTCCATAATCCATGTGGCCGTAAATGGCTTTTCCATCAATTTCGCTTACATCTTCACTGAAAAATTCTGCAATATCTTCATAGGCTGACCAGTTCACAGGAACGCCCAGCTCATATCCATAACGCGCTTTAAATTTAGCTTTAAAGTCAGCTCTGTTAAACCAGTCATAGCGGAACCAGTAAAGGTTTGCAAACTGCTGATCCGGAAGCTGGTATAATTTACCATCAGGACCGGTTGTGAAAGATTTTCCCATAAAATCATCCACATCCAGTGTTGGCAGAGTAACGTCTTTTCCTTCACCGGCCATCCAGTCCGTAAGATTAACCACATGCCCATAACGGGAATGGGTACCGATTAAATCTGAATCATTTACATAGGCATCAAAAACATTTTTACCTGACTGCATCTGAATCTGCAGTTTTTCAATGACATCCCCTTCCTGAATCAAGTCATGGGTCACCTTGATTCCCGTGATCTCATAAAATGCTTTTGCCAAAACTTTTGATTCATACTCATGGGTGGGTATTGTTTCGGAAACAACTTTGATCTCCATTCCTTTAAAAGGTGCTGCAGCTTTAATGAACCATTCCATTTCTTCAAGCTGCTCTAATTGAGACAGGGTCGAAGGCTGGAATTCATCATTGATCCATTTTTTTGCAGCATCAATGTCTGCGTAGGCAGGAACTATTGAGAACAAAAACAATACACTCAGAATACATCCCATCAGAGACATTCTGAAACCAATTTTTTCAAACTTTTTTTCCATATCATTCCCTCCATCTGCCTTCATTAAAATTGATCCCTTTTGCAGGAATATACTACAGGCGTGAAGGCTTTTAACACCTGCAATATTTATTATACTTTCAAATTCAACTCAGCGCGCTATTGCGCGAGCTGTTGGCTGTCAGCTAAAGTCTAATGGCTAAATGCAAATTCCCATACCATTAAATTAACCCCAGCGCATGGCAACAGCCATCCACAAAAGGGCGATAACAAAACCTGCCCACAAAGTAATATCCGTCAATCCAATCCATGCCAGGTGAATATACGCACTTCCCAGAAGCCCAATAAACAGCCGGTCTCCCCTTGTGGTTGCAATGGGCAAAAACCCTTTACGTTCAATGGTAGGGGATAAAACCTGCCAGATTGTCATGGAGATAAGGATTAAACCAATGGTTATAAAAAACGTTGCAGTGGGAATTGTCCATGCCATCCATTCTAAAGTCATTATAACTCCTTATTTTTAAACCCGGCCCATGGCAAATCCCTTTGCCAGGTTATTTCTTACAAACCAGATAACAAGGGCTCCGGGCACAATGGTCAGGATACCTGCAGCGGCCAGCAATCCCCAATCCAGGCCTGAAGCGCTTACGGTACGTGTCATTGTCGCTGCAATGGGCTTTGCGTTTGTTGTGGTCAAGGTCCTTGCCAGTAAAAGCTCTACCCAGGAAAACATGAAACAGAAAAATGCTGTGACACCGATTCCCGATCGTATCTGGGGAATAAAAATAGTTAAAAAGAACCTGGGAAATTTATATCCGTCAATAAATGCAGTTTCATCTATTTCCCGGGGGACCCCGGACATAAAACCTTCGAGAATCCATACGGCAAGGGGCACATTAAAAAGGCAGTGGGCAAGGGCAACTGCGATGTGGGTATCGATTAAGCCAAAGGTTGAATACAGCTGGAAAAACGGGAGTAAAAACACAGCAGCAGGTGCCATCCTGTTTGTCAAAAGCCAGAAAAACATGTGTTTGTCCCCGAGAAAGCTGTACCTTGAAAAGGCATAGGCAGCAGGCAGAGCCGTGACAAGGGAAATTGCCATATTCATTGTCACATATAGTATGGAGTTGATATATCCTGAGTACCAGGAAACATCAGTAAAGATTTTAATATAGTTATCAAAGGTAATATGTTTGGGGTAAAGGGAAAAAGTGCTCAAAATGTCTGCATTGGTTCTCAGGGACATATTCAGCATCCAGTAAATAGGGAGCATCAAAAGAAAAAGGTATACCAGGAAAAACAGGCTCCGTTTTTTTATTTTCATGATTTCTCTCCTTTTCCTACATTTTGCAGGACCTGATAAAACATAAAGCAGAACAACAGGATGATGAGAAAATAAACCAGGGAGAATGCTGCGGCAGGACCCAGATCAAACTGTCCCACAGCAACCTTTACAAGGTAAATGGATAAAAAAGTAGTGGTGTTCCCAGGGCCGCCGCCGGTGAGGACAAAGGGTTCTGCATAGATCAAAAAACTGTCCATGAAACGAAGCAGCAGTGCTATGGTAAGAACCCCCCTCATCTTGGGCAGCTGGATATACCAGAATGTTGACCAGGTGGAAGCTCCGTCGATCTTTGCGGCCTGGAAATAGGCTTCGGGAATGGCCCTAAGCCCTGCATAGGCTAAAAGTACCACAAGGGGTGTCCAATGCCAGACTTCCATAAAAATCAAGGTGATCCATGCCTGGATAGGGCTGGAAGTGTGATCAAATGCAATACCCATCCCATTTATGGCAGCACCGAACAGGCCTATATCCGGCCGGGTGAATATAATCCAGATGGTTCCGATAACATTCCAGGGAATTAGCAGGGGCAGTGCAATGAGGACCAGGCTTATGGAGGCTGCAATGCCTTTTTTCGGCATCATCAGCGCAATAAGAATACCCAGGGGCATTTCAATTAAAAGCACAAGCCCGGAAAAAATCAGTTGTTTACCCAATGCAGCATGTAATCTTCTGTCGGACAGGACTTCCTCAAACCACTCAATCCCCACAAACACCCTTTGACCCGGGCCAAAAATGTCCTGGAGGGAATAATTGACCACTGTCATCAAGGGAATGATGGCGCTGAAGGCAACCAATATAAAAACCGGCAGAACAAAAAACCAGGCTCTATTATCTTTCCATTTATCCATATCAATGGTTCTCCAAACTTAATTTTTTAAAAGTATATCGTCGCTGAATAACCGTATCCAGTTTTCAGAAAACCTGAGCCAGGTATTTTTTGAAGGAGAGGGTTTTCCTTCAGGCAGCCTGGCCCTTAAAACATGATCCTTACCCAGGATCACGGTAATTATTTTATAATTACCGTGATCCTCAATTGATTTGACAATTGCCGGCACACTTCCCTGGACCTGGGTGTTGTGTATCTCCAGATAAAGGGGGCGTATGCCAAGTTCAATTTTCCCTTTGGCTTTTGCACCCAGGGCCGCTGTTTCATTATTTAATTTAATTTTTATATCACCCACCATGGCATGGCTGCCCTCAATGGTGCAGGGCAGAAAATTCATCCCGGGACTGCCGATGAAATATCCCACAAATTTATGGCTGGGATTTTCAAAAAGTTCCTGGGGAGTTCCGATCTGAACAATCCCGCCCTCATACATGACAATAACATGATCGGCAAATGTAAGGGCTTCCACCTGGTCATGGGTTACATATAATAAGGTAAGTTTTAACTGTTCATGGACCTGTTTGAGTTTGCACCTCAACTGCCATTTCAGATGGGGATCAATAACTGTAAGGGGTTCATCAAATAAAATAGCTGCCACATCGCTTCTTACAAGTCCCCGTCCCAGGGAAATCTTTTGTTTGGCATCAGCAGTCAGTCTGGCAGCCTTTTTGTTAAGGCTGTCTGTCAGATCAAGAATTCCTGCCACTTCCAGAACACGTTTTTCTATGTCAATCTTATTAAATCCACGATTTTTTAAGGGAAAAGCAAGATTGTCATAGACGCTCATGGTATCGTAGAGAACAGGGAATTGAAAAACCTGGGCAATGTTCCTCTTTTCCGGGGGCAGGCCGGTAACATCTTGTCCGTCAAATAAGACCCTGCCCTTGCTGGGATTGAGAAGGCCTGAAATAATATTCAGAAGCGTGGTTTTCCCACAGCCGGAGGGGCCTAAAAGGGCATATGCGCCCCCATCCTTCCAAATATTATCAATCAATCTCAATGCATAATCTGTTTC
>JAOZST010000202.1:0-6482 GCA_029939535.1 Desulfobacteraceae bacterium
TTGTTCGTAGGGATTTTTCATCATTTTTCTCATATTTTCCCTGGCACACAAAATACTTGTCACACAAAATAAATATCCAGAACAATCCAGACCTTTATATTCCATTTGACAATATTGCAAATAAGAAAAATAATACTTTTTAATAAAAAATTCAAGAAAGACTTACTATCCATGAAATTTAGAAAAATTACTATGGAATTTACAACGGAAAATATCGTTCTGGCTGAAGAACTGATCTGCGATATTTTTTTTTCTTTTAACCTCAAGGGAGTGGTCTGTAATATTCCCCTGGAAGAACCAGATGAAGGATTTGGCACCCACACTCTGCCCCTGTTGGAAAAGAACTCCATTGTGGGCTACCTTCCCGACATTGACTCCTCAGATATCATTATTGAAAAAATTCTGCATCGCTCAAAAACATTGACTGATTTTAATATCCAGACAAAAACAGGAATCGATATTGTTGATGAAAAGGACTGGGCCGACGCATGGAAAACCTATTTCAATGTCACCCGCATAACTGACCAGATTGTTATCAAACCAGCCTGGAAAGAACATATCCAGGACCCTGGTGATATAATTATCCATCTGGACCCTGGAATGGCATTTGGTACGGGCACCCATCCCAGCACGGCCATGTGCATACAGATGATCGAACAATTCCTTATTCCAGGGTCTAATTTCCTGGATGTGGGGACAGGATCTGGTATTCTCATGATTGCCGCAGCCAAATTAGGGGCACAGAAGATGACAGGCATTGATACTGACGAGCTGGCCATCCGGATCAGCCGTGAAAACCTCGACAAAAACCAGGTGGATCCCCACAAATATGAACTGGCCTGTACCACCCTGGACCAGACCCTTGAAAAGCCCCATGATATTATTGTGGCCAATATTATAGCCCAGGTCATTGTAGAGATCATGGGGGATATTCACAAGAGGTTGGCAAAAAATGGAATTGCCATACTTTCCGGCATTATCCAGGAACGAAAACCTGATATCCTTTCAGCCCTCAAGGCAAACCATCTTAAAACCATCCATGAAATAAATGATGGAGAATGGGTTGCCCTGGCTGTCAGGCAATAAGCCCAAAGGGAGAATGAAACCTGAAAACAAGAACAAACCCTGGGATTTACTGAGGGTTTCTTTTTATGCTCAATTTCCGCATCCTTGAGGCAAAAGTAGACCGGTTAATGCCCGAGGCATTGGCAGCCCAGGTGATATTCCAATTGTGTTTTTTCAACAAAGCCTTTACATAGGCCTTTTCCAGCCCCGGCCAGGTCATGGAAGTGAGATCCAGCATAAATTTATTGTTCAATTGAGTTCCCGGATCAGATGGGAGGGACAATGTATTGTTATTCTGAATATCTGAATTCTGTTCAAGGATATGGGGTGGGATATTATTGGCTTGAATAAAATTCTCAGGTGAGGTCACTATTAAATACCGGATCAGGTTTTCAAGCTCCCGGATATTTCCCGGCCAGTTATATGCCACCAGATGCTGCATGGCACTGGGCACCATTTTTTTTTCTTCTATATTGGCTTTAAGGGATTCTGTTTCAAGAAAATGTTTGATCAGCAAAGGGATATCTTCCCGGCGTTCCCGTAAAGGCGGCAGGTGAACAGGCAAAACAGACAGTCGATAATATAAATCCTGGCGGAAACTGTTCTCTGCAATCATTTTCTTTATATTTTTATTGGTGGCTGCCACTATTCTGACATCAACATTCTTTACCCTTGTTTCTCCCAGGGGTTTGATTTCGTTTTTTTGAAGCACCCTTAGCAATCCTCCCTGGGTGCTCATGGGCATATCTCCGATTTCATCCAGAAACACAGTCCCACCGTCAGCAGATTCAAAAAGGCCGGCCTTGTCCCGGGTGGCACCGGTAAATGCTCCTTTTTTATATCCAAACAATTCACTTTCCAAAAGAGTTTCAGGGATAGCAGAGCAATTCTGTACCAGAAATAGTTTGTTTTTGCGTGGGCTTTGTTTATGAATCCTTTCAGCAACCAGCTCCTTTCCCGTTCCACTTTCACCAGTTATCAACACATGAAAATCTGTGCCTGCATAGCTTTTGACAAGCTCCAGACTTTTCCGAAACCCGGTGCTCTGGCCGATAATAGGATTTTCTTTTTTAATCCGGGAAAGGGCAGATTTCAGATGAAGGGCCTTCTTTTTTTCCATGGAAAACAAAATGGCATTGCTCATAGCAATGGAACAGATATCCACCAGGTTCTGTAAAGGCTCCAAATATTCCTTGTCCAGATTCAATCGATTTTTACCCGGGGCAGTGTCAATGATCTGAACGGCTCCGTAGACCTCCTCTCCCCTGAAAAACAATGGGAAACAAAGGATCTGACTGCTCTTAACCGCAAATTTATCTTCAACCTCCCTGTAATGGCGAAGGTCACTGCTGGTCTCGGCAATTGTCATTTTCTTGTTCTCAATCACCCATCCCACAATGCTGGGGCGGGTGCTCTCCAACGCAACCCCCCTGATATTTTCACTTTCAGCACCAGCAGCTTCTACACAGACATAAACATCCTTTTTCTTGATCCATATGGATCCCCTTTTCACATTCTGTATCTTTATAAGGGAATTTAAAAATTTTTTCTGGAGCTCTTCCGGATCAAGCTCCTTAAACAATTCAAAATCAAGACTGGCCATTCACACCCCTCCCCACTTAATAATGAAATATCATTATTTTGATTAAATAAAATATCCGCATGTCAAATAAGGCTATTCTATATAATTTACATCCTGATTAAATTAAATATATCTAATAATTTCAATAAGATCAATTCTTATCTTCGAATACTGGCATAAAAAATGAATTAATGAAGTTTAAATAAAATTTTATGGGCTGGTTTCAATAACAATCAGGAGTATATCATTGAACAAAAAATCCTGCCCGGAGTCAGCCTGAAGATTGAATTTGTCCTGGACGATGCCAAACAATCCCTAGTTAGAAAAGAAGTCCGGGTCCTGGCCAGGGACGGCAGGTATTTGACTGCTGAATTCATTTCAAAGGAGCATTATGATAATCTGGGTCCCTATCTGTTTTTTAACAAATTATATGTTTAATGGCATTTTTTTCACATCAAAGAATAGGGGTCCACATCAATGGCAATTGCAACCTGTTTCATTGATTTGATATCAGGATGTTCTTTCATGGATTTGACGAGATGACTGATGTTGGAAAAAGAAAGACTTTTAATCAGAATCTGCCATCGGAACCGGGAAGAGATCCTGTGGATGGCCGCCTCAATGGGACCAAGAATATCCACCCGCTTTTCTGCTTCAGACGATTCTCCAAGCAGACTGTGCAGAAGTCTGGCAACCAATTCAGCGTGAATGGCAACTTTTTTTTCATCTTTGCCTGAAATCTTCAATTGAATCATCCTGGTAAATGGCGGATACATCAATGCCTTTCTAAAAGGAGCTTCGTGATTAAAAAACTCAATATAGTCCTGGCGCCTGGATGCCTCAATGGTAAAATGCTCTGGATTATAGGTCTGCATGATAACCCTACCAGGTTCCCTTCCCCTGCCGGCCCTGCCAGCCACCTGTGCCAGCAGCTGAAAAGTCCGTTCCCCTGCCCTGAAATCCGGCAGGCTCAGGGTGAGATCTGCACATATCACTCCCACCAGGGTTATGAAAGGAAAATCATGGCCCTTGGCCAGCATCTGGGTCCCCACGATTATATCCACGGTCCTGTTCCGGATACTTTTTAACAGTTTCAGCACGCTTCCTTTTTTGGCAGTAGTATCCTGATCCATCCTTGCCAGTCTGGCATCGGGGAACATGGTCTTGAGCATGGTTTCTATTTTTTCAGTACCAAAACCGAAATTATTAATCTTACCTGACTTACATTCAGGGCAGATGATATTTCCAGGCAGAGTGTTGCCGCAGAGATGACATTTATAAAAATTTTGCCCCTTGTGAAAGGTCATTGTTATATCACAAAACCTGCAGTGCAGGGATTTTCCACAATCTTTGCACGCCGGAAAAGTGGCAAACCCCCGCCTGTTCAAAAAAATCAATGCCTGGTTACCCTTTTCAAGACAGGCCCGGATCTGGACAGCCAGTTCAGGGGTGATAATTCTTTCAGACCCCCTGAAATCCTTATACTTTTTCAAATCCACCAGGCTGATCTGGGGAAGGGGATTCTGGTTTACCCGTTTTTCAAGGAAAAGCTGAACAAATTTATTGGCCCGTACATTTTGATAAGACTGAACCGAGGGGGTTGCAGACCCCAGGACCACGGGGCAGTCATGCATCCTGGCCCGGACAACGGCAAGATCCCTTGCATTATACCGTAAACCAGTCTCCTGTTTATAGGATGTGTCATGCTCTTCATCCACAATAATAACCCCGATATTCTCAAGGGGTGAAAATATGGCAGATCTTGCCCCGATAACAATGCTGACCTTGCCAAGGGCAAGCTTTCTCCACTGGTCCAGGCGCTCCCCCTGGGAAAGCATGGAATGGATCACGGCAATCTTTTCCCCGAACCTGGCCCTGAACCGCCTCTCGGTCTGGGAAATCAGGGCAATTTCAGGAACCAGCACAATGGCTGTTTTCCCTGCTTCAACAGTATCTGCAACCAGTCGCATATAGACCTCTGTTTTCCCGGACCCGGTTACCCCGGTCAAGAGATAGGGAATAAATCCTCTGGATTGATCTTTGCGCACTTTTTCAATCAAAACCTGTTGTTCATGTGTGAGTTCCGGAGGGATATCAGGTTCCACCGGGTCTCCCAGGGGATCACGGAAGACCTGACGCTGGACAACCCTGATATAGCCAGCCTCGGCCAAGGGTTTGACAAGTCTTCCAGCCGTGGGCACTTGGGTTCTGAGGCTGGTCAGGGAAATTTCCTGTTTTTCCCTGACAATGGACAGAATCTGGAGGCGTTTCTGGGAAAGCCGAATATTGTTCTCTGATATTTTTTCTGATACACCGGCCTGGTGCTGGATAAATTTTTCCATTTTAATGCTGGCGGTCTCTTTTTTCAAAATAGCTGAAACCATGAGAAGATCTTTTTTTTCCATCCTGCGGACCAGGGCAGCCGCAGAAGGGTTGAGGCTGTTTTTTATCAACTGCTTCAGCACGCAACGCTCTTTATTATTTACAAATGCGATCACTTCAGCCTCTCCAGGGGCAAGCCCTCCAGAAGAAAGGGCTTGCCGGCCTGCCTCAGTCACAAAAACACAGGAAACATCCTGTCTGTCAAGGCCTGTGGGAAGGGCGGTTTTGATCACCTCGCCCAGGGGATGAATATAATATTCAGCAACCCATACAAAAAAGGAAACCTGGTTCCGGGGAAACAATGGATGATCATCAAGCACATCCAGAATTTTTTTTGCCTTGAAACCTCCTTCACTCTCCTGTTCCCCAAGGATATAGCCGGTTATCCTCCGCCTGCCAAAGGGTACCAATACCCTCATACCAACACTGCATTGTTCCCTTAAATGTTCAGGCACCTTATAGACAAAGGTCTGCTTTAAAGGAAGGGTCACACATACATCTATATAGTCGGTTTTAACCATGGGATCTATTGTGCACAAAAAAATATTAATTTCAATATCAGACTTATTTTCTTGACTAAAAAAACCGGTTTTTATAATTATGAAAAGATATATTTACGCAAAAGCAACGCAAACAACAAGGAGGCAACATGGCAGTATTTGTAGAGGATCACCCTCTCATTAAACACAAATTAGGACTCATGCGGCAAAAGGACGTTAGCACCAAAGATTTCAGAGATCTTGCATCTGAGGTGGCAAGGCTGTTAACCTATGAAGCCACAAAAAACCTTATTACTGAAAAAAAAGTCATAGAAGGATGGGCCGGCAAGGTTGAAATTGAAGGAATCAAAGGCAAAAAAATCACCATTGTCCCGATTTTAAGGGCCGGTCTCGGCATGATGGACGGAGTCCTGGACCTGATCCCTTCAGCCAAAGTCTCTGTGGTGGGATTCTACAGAAATGAGGAAACCCTTAAACCGGTTCAATACTATGTCAAGACAGCCTCTGCCATGGAAGAAAGAATTGCCCTTATCCTGGATCCCATGCTGGCCACCGGCGGCACTTTGATTGCCACCATTGATCTGCTCAAAGAGGCTGGGTGTAAAAAAATCAAGGGTCTCTTCCTGGTGGCAGCTCCTGAAGGCATTGCCAAGGTTGAAAAAAAACACCCTGACGTGGATATTTATACGGCCAGTGTGGATGAATGTCTCAATGATATCGGATATATCCTGCCGGGTCTGGGAGATGCCGGTGATAAAATTTTTGGAACCAAATAACACAAATCCATTGTAAAAGGAAAACCACTTAAGATGGCAGGTAAGCGAGATCATAAAAAGAGTTTTGCCCCCTCATGTTTCTTGAATTTGTGGATTTTTCAGGGATCTCCATTGCTGCCTGCTTTGCAATACCTGATTTTGTAATGCCAAAATGGAATCTTGAAGCAATTTTTTATA
>JAOZST010000203.1:0-6455 GCA_029939535.1 Desulfobacteraceae bacterium
TAGAACCTGCTTGACCTCAAGGTCCAACTGCCCTATTATGGAGTTTCATATAAAATATGTCGCCATAATAACCCCAATGTGAAAAAGAAAACCCTATGATTAAAAAAGATATTTTTAACAAAGATGTAAAAGCGCAATTTAAAGCCTCTGCTAAAGATCGGATGCACAGATTTGTCATGGCTGACAAGATGATAAAGGGGGCTGTGGTTCATACCACCAGGATGGTCAATGAAATGCAGGCCAACCACGGGATTGGGCCTCTGGAAACCCTGGTGCTGGGCCAGGCCTATATTGCAGCGGTTCTTATGTGTTCAGGACTTAAGGGCAAGGACAGGGTCAGTATGAATATCCAGTGCTCAGGTCCTGTAAAGGGGCTGGATGTGGAAGCCAATGTTTTTGGTGAGGTAAGGGGGTATCTGAAAAATAATGAGATCCAGGTGGAAGATCCAAAGCAGATTAAGGGTTTATCCACTTTATTTGGTGCTGGTTTTTTAACCATTACAAAATATCTTGAAGATGCCAGTCCCTATTCAGGGCAGATTGCCCTTGAGCACGGCAGCATCGCTGAGGACCTGGCCGCTTATTTTTTACGGTCGGAACAGATTCCCACAGGATTCAAGCTCAGCGTTTTTTTTAATGAGCAGGACCTTGTTGAAGGCTCTGGCGGTATCTTTCTCCAGGCCATGCCGGGTGTGGCACCTGAGAAAGTCATTGAAGCGGAAAAACAGCTCCAGAATATCCATTCCCTAGGACAGGTTTTTGCCAGGGGAACTTCTCCCCGGGAGTTGATTGAAAAGGAATTTGCAGGTCTTTCTCCCCGATTCCTTGACAGCTCCAGGGTGGAATTTTTTTGCAGATGTTCAAGGGAAAGAATGGAAAAATATCTTATAAACATGTCATCCCGTGAAATGGATGAGATCATGGAAAAAGGACCCTTTCCCCTGGAGGTTACCTGTCACCATTGCAATTCAATGTATTGGTTTTCCAAAGATGATCTGATATCTTTTTTAAATTAAATCTATTATAAATAATTCTTATATGTTATAGCCATAAGGTGGCTATATTAAAGCTACGCCAATGGGAAGGGCCCAGAATGAAATCATTGTAAACGCCTCAAACCAAGGAGAACAAATGCACAAACTTTTAAATGACAGCCCGGGAGAAAAAATCATGCTCCTGGGAAACGAAGCCATTGCAAGGGGTGCTGTGGAAGCTGGTGTGGCATTTGCCACCACCTATCCGGGCACACCCTCTTCTGAAATCTCCCTGAATCTTTTCCAGATGTCCCAGGAATCAGATCTTTATTTTGAATACAGCACCAATGAAAAGGTTGCCCTGGAAGTGGCTGCTGCTGCTGCAAATTCAGGTCTCAGGACCTTTTGCATGATGAAGCATGTGGGCTTGAATGTTGCTGCAGATCCTTTGATGACCCTGGCCTATGTTGGTGTCACAGGTGGTATGGTTATTTTAAGTGCAGATGATCCAGCCATGTTTTCCAGTCAGAATGAACAGGATAATCGATATTATGCCAAATTCGGGGGCCTGCCCATGCTTGAGCCTTCTTCTGTTGCCGAAGCCAAGGACATGATAAAGGAGGCTTTTGAACTTTCGGAATCCCTTGGTCAGCCGGTATTATTGAGGACTACCACAAGGATTAACCACTCCAATGCATTTGTAACTTTTGGAGAAATACAAAAACCTAAGACCCAGGGAAATTTTATCCGTGATCCCCATCGCTGTGTGACCGTTCCTGCAGTTGCCCGGGGGCTCCATGTAAAGCTTCTGGAAAAATTGGACAAGGCCACAGAGTCAGCTGAATCTTCAAAATTTAATTTTATCCAGGGAAAGGGCAAATTTGGTATTATCACCAACGGAGTAAGCTTTCATTATGCTGAAGATGCTGTAAAAGACCTTAATATTGAAGACCAGACCAGTATTCTGAGAATGGGATTTTCCAACCCCATGCCTGAAAAAATGATTAAAAACTTTTTAAAAAATTGCGAAAAAGTATTAATCATTGAAGAGGGTGAACCCTTTATGGAGGAATGTATCAAGGCCTTTGGCCAGGAAGCAGGGGTTGTCATTCCCATTAACGGAAAAACCAAAGAACTTTTTTCCCGCCTTTCTGAGTATGACCCGGCCATGGTCCGGGAAAAGATGGCAGCCTATTTTAACATTGAATATACCCCTTCAGTAAAGCTGGACACGGCTGATATCCCTGAAATGCCCATGCGGCCACCTAATCTGTGCTCAGGCTGTTCCCACAGGGCCACCTTCTACGAAGTTAAGCAGGCTGCCAAAGACATGGATATTATCTGTCCCACGGATATTGGTTGCTATACCCTGGGTTTTCTGCCCCCATTGAGTATGGGTGATTTTGTCATCTGCATGGGTTCTTCCGTCAGTTCTTCCTGCGGATTCAGCCAGGCAAGCGAACAGAAAGTGGTATCCTTTATCGGGGATTCAACCTTTTTTCATTCCGGTATCACAGGACTTGTAAACGCAGTTTTCAATAATCATAATTTTACCCTTGTTATCCTTGAAAATGATATCACGGCCATGACAGGACATCAGCCCCATCCTGGTGTTGATATGGAGAAATTCGGACTTGAAGGGTATGGCCGAATCAATATTGAAAATCTGGTCAAAACTCTGGGTGTTAAACATGTATCTGTGGTCAAACCATTTAAGGTGAAAAAGAGTATTGAAACCATAAGGGAAGCCCTTGAATATAAAGGGGTATCAGTGATTATTTCCCATGAGCCCTGTGCCCTTTATGCAAAGAGTATGAAGATGCTGAAACCCCGGCCTTTCATGGTGTCGGATAAATGCATGGACCACAGGGACTGCATAAATAACATTGCCTGTCCCTCTTTTTATATTGAGGATAATAAGGTCAAGATTGATGCTGATACCTGTGTGGGCTGTGCTCTCTGTGCCCAGATCTGTCCTGAAAATGCCATCAGGCCTTTGAAAAAATAATTGTAAGATAAGGATGCATAAAGATATGGAAACAACCAGACTGATAATCGTAGCAGTTGGCGGACAAGGCAATCTTCTGGCGTCCAAGGTGCTGGGCGAAGCAGCTTTGATTTCCGGGGTACCGGTGCGAATGAGTGAGATCCACGGCATGGCCCAGCGCGGTGGTGTAGTGGAATCGGCCATAGTATTCGGCAATGCCAGAAGTTCAATTATTTCAGACGGAGAAGCTGATATTCTGCTTGGATTTGAACCGGCTGAAACCCTTAGAGCCATTAACCGATGCAGCAAAAAGACAATGGTGATTACCAATACCGCTACCCTGCCGCCCTTTACCGTGTGTATAGGCAAGGGGGTTTATCCTGATGTGGAAAATGTAAAATCTCTGCTCAGGGATAAAACTGCCGGCCTTGTGGCCATTGATGCCATGAAACTGGCCAAGGAAGCAGGAAGCCCCATGAGTGTCAATATTGTTCTGCTTGGTGCTTTGATTCAGACAGGCACCCTGGGTTTTACCAGGGAAAATGTGATTGAGGCGATTAAGAGAAGGACCAAGCCAGCCTTCCTGGAAAAAAATCTCAAAGCCTTTGAACTGGGGTTTGAAGCAGCAGAAAAAAGCCGATAACTAAACTTGGAAGGACAAAACATAGGTGAGTTCAAAAAAAAAGACTGAAAAGCCATTGATCCATGTGATCAATGGTCCAAATCTTAATATGCTGGGCAAACGGGAGCCTGAAGTTTATGGCTCCCTGGGCCTGGATGAGATCAACCAGGGACTTGGGATGGCTGCCCAGGGCTTGGGTATTGAACTTGAATTTTTTCAGTCCAACCATGAGGGGATGATAGTTGACTGGATACAAAAGATTTTTAAAGAAAACCCCCTGGGCATTATCATAAACCCCGGGGCCTTTACCCACACCTCCGTGGCCCTGCGGGATGCCCTGCTTATTTTGTCCTGTCCCATTGTGGAGATCCATCTGTCAAACATACACAAACGGGAATCTTTCCGTCACAAATCCCTGCTGGCAGATATTGTAACGGGCCAGGTCATTGGATTCGGTCATTATGGTTACCACATGGCCCTTAACGCCATTCATCACCTGACCAATGTTTAGCTATGCCTAACGTACTGATTCTTTGCGCCACTGAGTTTGAAATGGCCAGGTTCCTGGATCAGTATAATGGTCTGGTAAAACAAAAAATTCGATCCAGACTGACCCTGTATGCCAGTTCTGAATATTATGGTTCTAAATATTCTGGCAAAAAAAATTCCAATACCATGAACATGGCAGATTTTGAGGGCCAGACTGATTTTGACTGCATGATTTCAGGTCCTGGTGTGTTTAACACGGCCCATGCCCTGTCCGTATATCTGGAGCAGAAAATTCCTGATATTATTCTTCATACTGGAATAGCCGGGGTGTTTACGTCTTCAGGGTTTGGTATCGGTGATATCGCCTTGGCTGACCAGGAAATATATGCCCATACAGGGGTGGGAAAAAATCCTTTTGGAAATTCCCCCCTGCCCTTTGATCTTATTGAAAAACAGCCCCTTACCCGCCAGGGAGTCTATATCTTTGATCAGGAACTTGTTGATAGATATTATAAAATTTTTATGGGAAAATACCGGATTGCCAGGGGCCGTTTTATAACAGTGTCATCCATCACGGACTCCCCTGGTCGCGCAGATGAAATTTTTACTGCCTGCTCTCCTGTAATGGAAGCCATGGAAGGGGCAGCTGCAGTTCATGTGGCAACTTTGTACCAGGTGCCTATACTGGAGATCCGGGCGGCTTCCAATTTCGTAGGGGAGAGGGACAGGGAGAAATGGAATTTTCCTCTGGCATGTCAACAGGTCAAAAATATCTGCGAAACTGTGATTTTTGAGAATAACCCGTTATTTTAAAAGGGCAAATAAATGGAAGAATTAATTTTGAATCAATATGATCTTTTTCTTGAAGATTTTAAGACCATCGTAAATATTGACTCCAGCAGTGGATATAGCCAGGGTATTGAGCAGGTGGCACGGTTTTTTGAAAAACGTTTTAAAGACATGGGTATGAAGGTCACCCTTTCTTTTCTGGGAGAGGAAAAAGTTCCCTGTCTGGAAGCTGTTAACAAACCAGGCAGCACCCCCTATGACCTTATGCTCCTGGGCCATATGGATACAGTGTTTCCAAAGGGGGAAGCCAAAAAACGTCCCTTTTCTATTCAGAATGATCAGGCTTTCGGGCCGGGCGTCTGTGACATGAAAGGGGGGCTTCTGGTGGTTCTCCATGTCCTTGAAACCCTGCACCACCAGGGTGTTATGGATCAATTGTCTTTATGTGTTTCCTTTAATGGGGATGAAGAGACCGGTTCCCGTGCCTCCAGGGAATGGATCATGGCCAATGCCAAGAAAAGCCAGCGGGTTTTTGTGTTTGAGCCCTGCAGGCCAGGCTATTGTTTTGTTGTCCAGCGTAAGGGTGGCGGCTGGTTCCAGGTGACGGCCAAGGGAGTTTCAGCCCATGCTGGTGCAGATCCTGAAAAAGGGATTAATGCGGTTGTGGAGCTGGCCCACCAGACAATTGCCATTACTGGTTTGAACTCATTGGAAAAGGGGACATCTGCCCAGGTTACCGTGGTAAAAGGCGGGGATACAGTTAATATTATTCCCAATGAGGCCGCGGCATCGGTGGATGTTCGTATCGCAAAACAAGAAGAAAAAATTCGGGTGGAGTCGTTTTTTCATGCCCTGTCTAAAACTCCCCACTTAAACGGGGCTGAAATATTGGTTCAAGGCAGCATAGACCGCCCGCCCATGGAGTGTGGTCCTGAAGCCCAAAAGCTTTTTGATCTGATCCAGTCCACAGCTGCGGGACTGGGAATTGAGGCAAGTTCAATTTCCACGGGTGGTTGTTCAGATGGAAATTTTACCTCGGCCTGTGGGAAACCAACCATTGATGGTATGGGGCTTGTGGGAGCTAATTCCCACAGAGAAGACGAATATGTTGAGCTTTCCAGTATCAATAACATGGTCTCCCTGGTCTCCCGGGTTGTCAAATCTTTTGTATCCTCCTATGTAAAGTAAAATAAGATTAGGTAAAGCAAAATAAGAATAGGTGAAGTAAAATGGGAGGATTGTGTTGCAGAATATTATAGCCAAGCTTCTTCTCCGGAATCATAACCATTGAAAAAACCATTAAAATTAAGAAATCTCAACAAAGGGGAATTTACATGCCTTCAAAGGACAATAATAATACCAAAGGAGTCGTTTCTGAGGCCCACCGTCTTCAGCGGGATCGTGAAAAAACCTATCGAGAACGTGCCCTTAAACTGTATCCCTGGATCTGCACCCATTGTGGTCGCGAATTTGAAGGCAAACGTCTGCGGGAGCTGACTGTACACCATAAAGATCACAACCATGACAACAATCCTCCGGATGGCAGCAATTGGGAGCTGTTGTGCATTTACTGCCATGACAATGAACACTCCCG
>JAOZST010000204.1:0-1174 GCA_029939535.1 Desulfobacteraceae bacterium
GCTCCAATGGCCCAGACCCATGGCATACGCCTGGCCCTTGAAAACCATTGCGACAGTTTTTCAGAAGAAATACTCTGGGTATTAAAAGAGGTGAATCATCCTTTTGCTGGTGCCTGCATTGATACAATGAATGGTTGGCATATTGCCGAAGACCCCATGAAGGCCATTGAAAATCTGGCTCCTGTTGCATTTACAAATCATTTCAGGGATGATCGCATTGATTTTTGCCGGGATGGTTTTAAAGTCAGTGGAGTGGCAGTGGGTGACGGTGATATTGACATGGGAAAAGCCTATGAATTAATTAAAACCAAGTCCCCCACCAATAGGATCAATATCGAAACAGAGATGGGGATAAGCCTTGAAGACAGGGATACTGCTCTGGAACTGGAGATAGAAACCGTAAAAAAGAGCATCCATTACTGCCGGACAACCCTTGGTGTAGGCAAGATTGAATAATTTTTGTTGAATTATTCAATCTTGCCCCTGCTCAATTTATGATTTCTGTATGTGTGATTTCTGGACAAGATTTCCCCCTCGCCAAAGGTATATGGCCAGCAGGGGTGTTGATTTGGTCCTCATTCCATGGGTCATCCAGGATTTGTGATATATGGGAACGCTGCAGGGTCTTGATATCCAGGGATCATTTCCCTGCATCCAAAAAGTCTGGGAACCCAGGGGCACATAGATCTCCTCTGCCTCGTGGCTGTGCATTGGATATTCGATATCAGGCCCCAGTAACAGGAATCCGCAGGCCATATTTTTGCTTTTAATGGGTCCCCGCAGGCCGATCAATTCTGTCCACCCATATTTTTTTAAAAAAATAGAACCAAAATCTTTTTCAGAGTATGTTTGTCCCCAGCCAAAATATTCTGCCGAGGTTTCAAGCATTTTGACTATGTTTTTTGCTTCTGCATTTGCTCCTGTGACAAGCTGGGACAGGTATGAAATAACAGGGAGTCTGGTTCGGGAAATTATTCTGGTTTTAAAAGGTTTGGAAGGCCAGTCACCAAGAAAAGGAGAAAGGCGGCTTTCATCCAAACCCTTTAAAAAATCGTATATTGTATCAACAAGCTCAATGGCTTTGGTATGGGCAATGGACATATGTAGGTTCCAATATAAAAAAAAATATATTATTGACGTCTTTTTCCCATACCTCCACCTCCACCTCCACCTC
>JAOZST010000204.1:1274-6424 GCA_029939535.1 Desulfobacteraceae bacterium
AAAAAAATATATTATTGACGTCTTTTTCCCATACCTCCACCTCCACCTCCACCTCTGCCACCGCCGCCACCCATTCCACGGCCAGTACCGCCACCCATTCCACGGCCAGTACCTCCGCCCATTCCACGGCCAGTACCTCCGCCCATTCCACGGCCAGTACCTCCGCCCATTCCCTGGCCGGGTTGTGTCCCTTGTGCACCTTGACTGGAAGCGGGCATTGTCCTGGTGTTCTCGACTCCTGACTTTTCAGGGACTGTAGCTCCTGTAGAAGGTGTAAGAGAATCATTTTTAAAACGTTCAATTGCCTTGCGGACTACGCCGGACTGTCCTGTGTAAACATCAATGTTTTCTGCTTTAAAAACATCCATGGCCTTGGGTCCGCAATTTCCGGTCAACACGGCTTTTGCCCCTTTGGAAATAACAAAGCTTGATGACTGTATGCCTGCACCTCCGCTTAAATTAATATTTTCATTATTATAGGCATCAACACTCATCGTATCTGTATCAATGATCAGCAAATAATCACATCGGCCAAAGCGGGGATTAATATCTGCATCCAAATCCGCCCCATAGGCGCTTACTGCTACTTTCATATTTTCACCTTTATTATTGTTATAGGGTTCAAACTACCAATTTGTTTACGAATAGTAAAATAATAGTAGCTAAATAAATATTAGCAAAATTTATACCAAAAATCCGCCATGTGAAAAATTGTATAGAATTTAATAGTATGGGAATTTGCATTTAGCCATTAGTCTTTAGCTAACAGCCAACAGCTAATGGCTAAAAGCTCGCGCCATAGCGCGCTAAGTTCAAGCTGTTAAAAGAAAAATGATGGTTTTAAGCTGTCAGGTAACTGTCAAAAGAGAGCATCAATGCGTCTGTTTTTGGATAATGGTCGCTTTTTTAAATTATAGCCGTTCAATCTATGAATCCCATACCATGGTAAAATATGATTAATCAATCCCTTACTTATTGCATTTAGCAATTTATCAGGGTCATTTACAAGGTCATTTACAGGGTTGGTAGGACATGGAATGATTCTTGACTAAAGGAAATAATGCATGGTATTCGAATCATAAATTCAATTCATCTGCTATTGACTATAGCAAGGAGAAAGAAAATGAAAATACTAAAACTTGATATGACCCGGGGTAAAATTGAAGAACAGGATTTGCCCCATGATTTTACATGGGGCGGCAGGGGACTGGTTGACTATCTGCTGACCAGACACATGAACCCCAACAGCCATCCTTTGTCTGTTGACAGCGTTTTTGTCCTTGCATGCGGAATGCTGGCAGGTACTTCAGCTCCCAACAGCAGCCGTATCTCCGTTGGAGGGAAAAGTCTTTTAACAGGAGGCATTAAAGAGGCCAACAGTGGTGGGACTGCCGGGGATACCATGGGCAGGCTGGGCATTATGGCAGTTATGGCTAAAGGTAAAAGTGAGAAACCTCAATTGCTGGTGATAAATTCCCAGGGAGCAGTGCTGGAAGATGCCTCTTTTGTTTCAGGGTTGAAAAATTATGAAGTTTGTCAAAAGCTTCGGGAAAAATATGGTGAAAAAATTAGCATAGTTCTCACCGGGCCTGCCGGAGAAAAGGGTATGGCAAATTCCACTGTAGGGGTAAGTGATGTCCAGGGCAGGCCTGCCCGCCATGCAGCCCGGGGAGGCCTGGGGGCGGTAATGGGAGCCAAAGGCCTGAAAGCCATTCTTCTGGATGGCAATGGTGCGGGCTCCCGGGACCCTGAAAATCCAGCAGCCTTTAAAGAAGCCGTTAAAAATGCAGTTAAGATTATCATGTCCATGCAGGTGGGAAAGGATTTAAGGGCCCATGGAACCGCTACCTGGATTAATCCCTGCAATGCCTCAGGTGAGATGCCGACTCTTAACCATGCCCTTGGTGCCTGGGATAAAAAAAATGCCATAAATGGCCCTGCACTGGCTGACATTGTGACAAAAAGGGGAGGGCAGATGGGCCATGCCTGTATGCCGGGCTGCATAGTCCGCTGCTCCAACAATTATCCCGGGCCTGAAGGAGAACACATTACAAGTGCCCTGGAATATGAAACCCTTGCCATGCTCGGGTCCAACCTGGGAATAGATGATCTGGACATCATTGCAAAACTGGATCGTTACTGTGATGAACTGGGTATTGATACCATAGAAACAGGCAATACCCTGGGTGCTTTGAATCATGCGGGCATGTTCGACTTTGGTGACGGCCCCAAAGCCCTGAAATATGTCCGGGAGATTGAAAAAGCAACTCCTCTGGGCATGATTCTGGGTTCTGGAACGGAGACTGCCTGCAAAATTTTTGGAATTGACAGGGTGCCTGCTATTCGTGGTTTGGGCATTCCGGCCCACATGGCCCGTGCCTGCAAAGGCCGGGGGCTGGGTTACGCAACCAGCCCCCAGGGTGCTGATCATACTGCCGGTTATGGGGCTGGTGATTATTTAAGCCCCAGTGGTCAGGCAGACCTGGCAAGAAAATCACAGATCAGCATGGCTGCTTTTGATAGCCTCGGCATGTGCTGGTTTACTTTTATAGATGGCAGTCATGACCTTTTGTACCCCATGATCAATGCCTTGTATGGCCTGGACTGGGATGTCAGGCAATATCTTGCCATGGGTGAAGAGATGATTCGCATGGAAATTGCCTTTAACCGCAGGGCAGGGCTGGGCCCTGAGCAGGAACAAATGCCCCAGTGGCTGAAAGAGGAGGCCCTTCCGCCTTTTAATGTCAAATTTGACGTGTCCGGGGAAGACTGTGAAAAAGTATGGAAAAATTTGTAAATGAATATTGAAAATCATTACCGAAAATTAGAGAGCATGTATGCAGCAGCGCCAATTAATGAGTTCTTTCACCCTCAGTTAAAAGTTTCTCAAGGTGAATCAATCATTGAAATTGAGTTGGCTGAGAAATTTTATCATTCAGCTGGAGGTGTCCATGGCTCGGTTTATTTTAAAATGCTTGACGATGCTGCCTTTTTTGCTGCCAATTCTTTAGAAACAGAAGTGTTTGTTCTTACCACTTCATTTACTACATATATAACGCGTCCAGTATCTGAAGGTAGAATGAGATCGGTTGGGAAAGTAGTGAACAAAAATAGCACTCAATTTATTGCTGAGTCCATTGTGTATGATTCAAAGAATAAAGAAATTGGTCGAGGCAATGGAGTTTTTATGCGAAGTAAACTATTGCTTTCTGAGGCCATGGGATATGGCGCATAACAATATTATCGGCTTTTGACTGACAGACCATGGCCCAGTTTTGTACTTAGATATCCATCCATCATCAGATGCACAATATGATGAATGACACATACAAGCAAGGCGATTCCAAACTCACCGAAGTAGGTGACCTGGATTACGACTGACAGGGCCAGGGTTTTTTGTGATCCCATAAAAATAATGCTTTCATAACGGCCTTGTTTCACTTTGAAAAATTTAACCAGCAAAAAAGAAAATCCCAGCAGCATCATATGGAAAACGCTCACAAGGATAAGGATGGTGAAGATGGCTGTCCCTTTTTCCAAAAGTACCTGTTTTGCTCCTCCAAGGGAAATAAAAACAATAAGTATAATCAAATACTGGTTGACGATTTGAAGTTTACATTTAGCCAATTGATCTGCCCTGAAAATTTTTGCCTTTGCCGTGATCCCGATGGCCAGTGGAAGACAGACCAGAAGAGTTAACTTGGTGATGATCTCTCCTTGATCAATGGCCAGTTCTTTGCCCTGGTTCAGGAATGCCAGCAAGACAGAAAGAACAACCGGTATGGAGAAAATACCAATAAAATTTGACATTAGGGTCACGAATAGGGCATGGGCCATGTTGCCCCCCGCGGTTCCGGTCATCACAATTCCGGAAGACAGTGTTGTGGGCATGGCTGACACAATAAAAAGGCCTATGATGACCCCAGTGTCCACGGGGAAAACAGACAGCAGCAACGCAGCAATGGGTGCAAATATGATAATAACGGCCAGGGCCAGAAGGGTTGATTTGATATCTTTGATACCCGAGATTATCTGATTGCTTTCGATTA
Source organism: Desulfobacteraceae bacterium (assembly GCA_029939535.1). Lineage (GTDB taxonomy): Bacteria > Desulfobacterota > Desulfobacteria > Desulfobacterales > Desulfobacteraceae > NBML01. Next base: position 5,324 of record JAOZST010000204.1, read on the forward strand.
GCAACCCTGAAAAAATAAAGATGATAAAGATGATAACGTCAGTGCCATGGTTATTTTTCAAGGTGATTCCAAATCTTGACAGACTGTCTGACCGGTCAAAAATCACTAGAGCAAAAATAATAGCCAGGCTAACTAAAAACCACTGCTTCTTAATTGTTTGTATCATAAAATAATTTTTCTCTGTTCAGATCAAAGCGAAAACCTATGCCAAATTCGGCCTTGAGTCAATATGTCATTTCATTTTTTTCCAACCACAGAATACCGCCAACCGTCTTTTGACCGGGCAGGAAAGAAAAGGGTTTTACTATTGATCCATGATTGAAGGGAAACTCAACAAGAAAAATGAACAGGATTTCATTGGCTATTTTTAAAGTAATAAAAAATGGAAAAGCAAGTATCATTGGATAACTTAATTTGGTGCAGATTTCTGCGCAATTCAGGTACCCGTTGACAATATATTGGGAGAACGTTATTTTGTATTACAGACTAATTTTCAAAGGAGATACCATCATGGGTTTTGCACCGACTAAAATGCAGATAAAAAGCGATGCATTTGAACAAGATACTTTAATACCGTCCAGGTTTACCGGAGAAGGAGAAGATGTTTCACCGGTGCTGGCATGGGAAAACCCGCCTGAGGGAACAAAGGCCTTTGCCGTTATCTGTCACGATCCAGATGCACCGCTGGTAAGCAGCAGAGGTACCTATGGTTTTGTTCACTGGGTTCTGTATAATATTCCCGGAGACGTGACACATCTGGATGAAGGCACTCATTTGTATACCAATGGCATTACTGATTTCGGAAAAACCGGCTACAACGGCCCCATGCCGCCCAATGGGCACGGCCTGCATAATTATTATTTCTGGGTGCTGGCACTGGATAAGCCTATGGCACTGGAACCAGGACTGAACCTGTGGCAGCTTCTGGAAAAGCTAGAACCACATCTTATGGGAATGAACCGCCTGGTGGGGCGTTATAAGAGGGAGTAAGACAAAAATAAATCGTTCAAATCATTCCTGTTGAGGAACAAGTGGATTTTATGATCATGGAGCATACCTCCCAGCTGGCACCACAGATTGATCCTTGCTCATTGATCCTTG
>JAOZST010000205.1:0-6362 GCA_029939535.1 Desulfobacteraceae bacterium
CCACTGGAAAAATATTTTCACCGCCGCTGGTGATCATATCCTTCATGCGGTCCACTATATAAAAATACCCGTCTTTATCTTTCTTTAATAAATCTCCCGTATAAAGCCAACCATTTTTTAGGGTTTCTTTGGTTTTTTCAGGATTTGAATAATACTCCCTCATCATACGCGGGGTTTTAAATACTAATTCTCCCACCTGATCTGGGCTCAGTTCTTTTCCCAGGGGGTCCACAATTTTTGCTTCAACACCAAAGGTGGGTTTTCCAATGGACCCAGGCTTGAGGAGGACATCTTCCGGATACAGATTAAAAGTCCCGCCGCCGCCGCCTTCGGTGATACCATAAATATTGGAAACAGAACAAGGCAATTTATCAACCAGAAGCTTCATGATATCAAAGGGAACCGGCTGGGCCCCTATTTCCATATATTTCCAGGACGACAGATCATAGGTACTAAGATCTATGTCACCTTTTTCCATGGCATTTAAAATTGCAATGCCAATGGGAACCACAAAAAGCATATCTGTGCATCTTTCAGCAGCAATGGCTTCAATTATCCATCTGGGATCTCTGAAATCCCTGATAATGGTTCCGCAGGCTCCTGTGGCATAAAAGGGCGCCCATAAAAACATGGTGCCGGAATGATACAGAGGCAGGAAAATAAGATAATTGTCATCTTTTTGTACAAAATAAGTCATGCCATTGCCAATGGCTGTGCTGTTCAATGAAAAGTGAGTATGCAGAACAGGCTTTGGTTTTCCTGTGGTGCCCGAGGTAAACATCATGGCAAGGGAGTGGTCCCGGTCAACTTCAACAAGGCTGTCAGAGGTATCTGCATAATCGCAAATTGTCCTGAAATCAATATACTCATCAGGGACATTTTCGCCAACACAGATATAGTGTTTAATGGTGGAAAGCTGATCCTGTACAGGCTGAACCACACCAAGGAATTCAGAACCAAAAATAAACACATCCGGATTGCATACATCTGCCGCATACAGGATATCTGTGCTTTCAAATCTGAAATTCAAGGGCACGACCACAGCTCCCAGACGAATAATGGCATAATAGGTGATCATCCATTCCAGGGAATTGTTCTGAAGATGCATGACAAAATCCCCATGTTTGACCTTTAATTCCTTTGCCAGATAATTTGCAGTCCGATTGATTTCGTCATTGAATTCCTGCCATGTAAAGGAACGCCTGGCCCCGGTTGCCGGGATCCTTTCGATTAAGCAAACCTTATCAGGAATATGTCTTGCATGGATTGAAGCATAACCAGAGTAGTTCAACGATCTCCTCCTTATTATTTTATTATTTATACCCTATAAAACCCTTCTCCCTGTTGATTTTTTTACAGACACCAGGCTGCACTCTGGAGTCAAAAATTTACTTTGTCAAGCCCTTTAAGGCCAAGGATCTCTCTTGCTTCATCAGATGTGGCAGGCAAAAGGCTCATCTCCTTTGCCACGTTTTTAATCATGGTAACCTGGTCAGCACTGGCCTTGGCCATGACACCCTTGCCAGCATAAATGGAATCCTCAAGACCCACCCTGACATTCTGGGCACCCATGGCAATTGCCGTGGTTGTTATGGGGATCTGGAACCTGCCCCCTGCTGCCACGGACCAGGTAAAATTTTCTTCTCCTAAAACTTCTTTGGCTTCATCATGGATAAGCACCAGGTGTTTCACAGAGGGTGTCATCCACCCCACCATGGGACCAAAAACAAATTGAAGGTGAACCGGTGTTTTCACAAGATTTTCTTCCATAAGCCATTTTACATAGGAGACATGGCCCAGTTCATATATTTCAAATTCCGGTTTGGTATCTATTTCCAGAAATGTCTTGGCATAGATGATGTCATCATTAAATGTAGGGCGAAAGGTTACATTTTTACAAAGTTCCAGATACTCTTTTTCCCATTCATTTTTAAATTCTTTAAAACGTCCGGCAATCTGGAAAATACCGAAATTAAAGGGTGCAGGATCAAAGGAACACATTTCCGGTTCCAATTTTTTAATGGGTATGAGTTTTTCTTCTGTGGTCTGGTTCATTCCTCCGCCGGTTGTGGGCAGAAGAACAAGGTTGCACCGTTCCTTGATTTTGGTATGAACCTCCATGAATAGATCCGGGTCAGACACTGGCATGCCGTTCTCGGGATTCCGCACATGTATATGGGCTATGGCTGCGCCGGCTTCCCATGCACGTACAGCATCCTCCACAATCTCATCCGGGGTTATGGGAAGATAATCACTCATGGTGGGGATATGTACGGAGCCTGTAATGGCTGCTGTAATAATGATTTTATTATCCATTATGGTATTCTCCTGTTAAAAAATTCATTCCTCATAAAAAATCCGACAGTTGTACTGGAATTTTTATACCCTGTATTCTTCTTCCAGATCAAGCACAAACATCTTCTTGTCCTTGACATTATCAATGACAAAAGAGGATTTGATAATCTGTATCCCTTCTATCTGGGTAAGTTTCATATTCATGAACTCACCATAAGCCTTAATATCCTTTGCAATAACCTTGAGCATAAAATCATTGGCACCGGCAATCTGGTAACATTCCACTATCTCATCAATCTCAAGAAACCGCTCTTTAATGCAGGCCACGGAAGACAGGCTGCTCAAACTTAATGAAATACTCACCAGGGCCATTATGGAAAACCCTATTTTTTCAGGGTCCACCACAGCCGTAAAATGGGAAATCACCCCTGCATTTTCCAGACGTTTCACCCTCTCATGGGTTGCAGGAGCTGATATACCCACAATTTTTGACAGCTTGGAATTTGTTGTTTTTCCGTTTTCCTGAAGCGTTTTTAAAATCATTTTATCGATTCTATCCAGAACCATTTATGCCCTTTTTAAACAGATTAAATTCAATTTTAAATATAATAAGTACTCACCATCATGGATAGCAAAAATTATAAAAGCAAATGATTATATTTTTCTTCAATCAATGGCAACAACTCTTTTAAGGTCTGGTCTATTTTATCCACAACCCAGTCGATTTCATCCCGGGTCATCACCGTTGAAAGGATGAACAAGCCCCGGGGAATGGTAAACACTCCTTTATTCAGCAAAGAGAGATGCAGGAGAGTATGCAGCTCCTCTTCAGATTCCAGAACCTGCTCTGCACGGTTAATGGGCTGGTTGTAAAAATGCAGATTCAGCAGGGACCCGATCTGGTTAGACTGGATATTTAATCCATTTGCCTTGAAGCTTTTCAAAAGCCCTGCCTGGAACTGATTTCCCAACTGGTTGATGGCACTCACTGCAGCGTCGTCAAATTTGGATAGTGCTGCAAAGCCAGCCTGCATAACTGTTTCATATCCATTAAATGTACCGGAATGGTACAAGGGGGTTTTTGTATTTTCATGGCAGAAAATATTCATTATCTCTTTTTTCCCGCCAAAAATACCAATGGGAAGACCGCCCCCCACAACTTTACCAACGGTTGTAATATCCGGTACCACATTAAACAGTTTCTGGCATCCGCCTGTATCCACCCGAAAGGAAAAAATTTCATCAAATATCAATAAAACATCATGGGCCTGAGTTATTTTCCGGGCCCTTTGAAGATATCCCTCTTCAGGAAGTACGATCCCCCCTGCCCCCAGAAAGGGCTCCATAATAACGGCAGCAAGTTCGGAAGCATTCTCCTGGACTACTTTTTCAAGGGCATCCCCATCGTTAAAGGGCACCTCTATCATATCCTGGGTCATGCCAGCGGGAATTCCAGCTGTAATCACATTTTTTTTGGTGGAGGCTGCCACGCAGTCATGGGTGCCGTGGAAGCCTCCTGTCATTTTCAAAATCTTGTCCCGCCCGGTAAATGCCCTTGCCGTTCTCATGGCAAAAAGGGTGGCTTCGGTTCCTGAGTTCAGAAACCTTACCCTGTCAAACCCCGGCACCCGTTCACAGAGTAACTTTGCGAGATTATACTGCCCATCTGTGGGGGTTGAATACTGGGAACCCTTTTCAATGCCTTCCTGAACCGCCTTTACCACATCCGGATCTCCATGGCCGTGGACAAGGGCACCATAGGCATTGGTCACATCAAAAAGTCTGTGGCCTTCATGGGTATAGACATGGGCACCCTTTCCATGGGAAATGTGAATGGGATAAGGTTTAAAATAACTCAGGCTTCTGGTGGCACCACCCGGAATATAATTAATCAGACGCTCATGACGCTCCCTGGAAATGGGAAATTTTTCCATATAAGCATCGGTGATTTTCTTTTCAATCTGGTTTGATATCTGCATGGTGCCCCCTTTTTTTTCTAAGTTTTTTATTCCTTTGTATGAACGATCAAAAGTTCGCCCAGGGCATCTTCAACCCTTTTCACAAACTCTCCAGATTCGATCCTGGTCTTAAGTTCTTCCATGTGGTCAATATAGACCATGTCATAACCCATGTAGGGAATGGTTTCCCTTACTGCATCATACATGATTTTACCGGCAGGACTCAATTTTTCAATACCACGGAGGTCTGCTGCCTGGGCAGCACACAAGAGTTCAAAGGAAAGAATATGATTGGTATTTTCCACAATATTCCTGGCTTTTCTGGCAGCAATCAGGCCAAAGCTGACAATATCCTGAAAGTCTTCTGTGGAAGTGATGGACTGGATGGAGGCCGGCACTGCCAGGGTCCGGTTCTCTGCCACAAGGGAGGTGGTCATGAACTGACCGCCCATGAGACCCATGCGAACCCCGGTATCTTCCTTACAAAGGAATGGAGGCAGGCCGGTACTGTGGGCAGAATCCATAAATCTGTCAATTCTCCGGTCACTGACAACCCCCAGGTTCACCATGGAAATACCCAGGCAATCCATTACAAAGGATATGGGCTGGCCATGGAAATGACCGTTATGGATAAAGGTATTATATTCGGTAAAGATCAAGGGATTGTCATTGCTGGAATTAAGTTCCCGCAACAGGACTTCCCGGGCATGTTGTACTGCTTCCTTGGTGGGGCCGACAAATTGAGGGGTACACCGGATGGAATAAGCATCTTCCACAGGTATATCTGCCACTTTAATCCCTTCATGCTTTTTCAGTACTGACTGGAGTTCCAGGGAAAGTTCCTGCTCATCAATTGCCATCTTGGAACCTTCCAGAAGTTTGGTCAGGTTCGTAGCAGTGGCATACTGTCCAGGATGATATTTTTGTTCATGGACCCTTAGATCAAAGGGGTTGGTCCTGCCCATGAGGGTCTCAATGGCAAAAGCCGCAATAATATCTGAATTTTTCAATGTATTTGTGGCTTCGTCAATAACTGTACAGGCAAGTCCAACCATACCGGAAGTGCCGTTAATCAGGGACAAACCTTCTTTTGCATTAAGATACATGAGCTCAACCCCGGCCTTTTCCATGGCTTCTTTACCCGGCATTACCTCGTTGTTTACCCTTGCCTTCCATTCTCCAAAGGCAACGCTGGCAATACACCCAAGGGGTCCAAGATCACCACTTGTGCCCAGGGATCCTTTTCTGGGAACCAGGGGAAAAACATGCTTATTGATCATGTCCACATAGATCCTGAGATTTTTTTCCTTAATTCCTGAATAGCCCCTACAAAGGGAATTAGCCCTTGCGATCATAAACTTCCTAACAAGGGTATCTTCAAAGGGTTTGCCCACCTGGGTGGTAATGCTTCTGACAAGGTTTTTCTGGAAATCATTGTCCCTGTCCTTGGGCAGGAGATGATCCACAAGTCCGCCGCAACTGGTATTCACGCCATAGATGCACCTTTCTTCATTGGCCCATTCATCCACAAGTTTTCTACAGTCCCGGATTTTCGGCCAGTTTTTTTCATCTATCTCAACTTCCATGGATAGATTATTTCCTGCTTCCATCAACTCTTCAATGGTCATTGAATATCCATCAAGAATAAGTTTATTTCCCTTTATCGGCATGATTACCTCCTAATTAATAGAATTAAATTCAAATGTGGTGCATGGGAAATTTAGGTTGCCCGCTCAAATAGAGATCTCAACTAGAGATATTGACCGAACATAAACCAGAATTTAAATTTTCCATTCATACAAAAAAATCAAATTTGAATTTTTTTGTCAAGCACTATTTTTAATTTTATAAAGGAAAATCTGAATTTTATAGAACTATTGAAACCAAAATCAGGAATTTTTATTTATTTTATAAACTTTTTTCATGGTCATGCCTTATAAAACCATATCAAATTTTTTTAAAATATTTCCTTGGATTTTGTATAATTATTGTAAAATTTTCAGTCAATCCCATAAATGCTGTCTTGGTGTTGCACGATCCTTTGTAAGGGTAATAAAACAAAAATGGCCTGGTAATCGTTAGATCACCAGGCCATTTAAAGGATTCAGG
>JAOZST010000050.1:0-19842 GCA_029939535.1 Desulfobacteraceae bacterium
TCTTCCACCGGCAGACCCAGTTATAATATATATAGCGCCTTTTTATTTGTACAAAATATCAAGTACTTTTATCCAGGCGGTAACGTATGGACCTTAAACTAAGATTCAGGTATTCTGCAGCTTTGCTTTTATTACCGCCGGCTATTTCCATTGCTTTTTTAAGATAGGCGTTTTCAATGGTGGAAAGGATTTCATCCAGATCAATCCCCTGCTCTACATCTGCCAAATCGAACCGCTGTCCCTGAATTCCTTCCACCCATCGTCGTTTTTTATGCATGGAGATGGTCAGGCTTTCCGGCAGGATGATATTTGTCGAAGAAAGTGCAACACTTCGTTCGATGAGATTTTCCAGCTCCCTGACATTGCCTGGGAAGCTGTATTTATTTAAAAAATCAATGGCATAGGAAGACAGTTTCACAATATCCTTACCCATTTTTTTTGAGTATTTTTCTGCAAAATGGGCGGAAAGAAGCTCTACATCCCCTTTTCTGTCCTTAAGGGGTGGTACCTTGATGGGAATAACATTGAGGCGGAAAAAAAGATCTTCCCTGAAATTTCCTTCAATGACTTCCTCCTCAAGTTTTTTGTTTGTGGCGGATATAATCCTGACATCCACTTCAATCTCTTTGGTGCCGCCTACGGGATTGAAAGCTGTTTCCTGAACCGCCCTGAGCAATTTTACCTGGAGCATGGTTGATAATTCACCAATTTCATCCAGGAAAATGGTACCATGGTTGGCAGCCTCAAACAGACCTTTTTTGTCATTTACTGCCCCGGTAAAAGAGCCTTTGACATGACCGAAAAACTCGCTCTCCATCAAGGTATCTGTAATACCACCACAGTTAACCACCACAAAAGGTTTATCCCTGCGATCTGAATTTTCATGGATGGCCCTGGCAATAAGTTCTTTTCCAGTGCCGCTTTCCCCTGTGATCAGCACATTTGTCTTGGTGGGACTGATCTGCTCTATGCGTTTATAAATGGCCTGCATGCCCGGACTGTTTCCAATGATCCGGTCAAAATGTATATGATTTTTGATTTCTGAAGACCGTATCTCTTTTTCATGGTCAAGGGTTTTCAATTCCAGGGCTTTGGCAATAGTATGTTTCAATTCGATATTATCAAAGGGTTTGGGTACAAAATCATAGGCTCCGTGATTCATGGCTTCCACAGCTATTTCCGTGGTAGAATATGCGGAAATCATGATCACCACAGTATCGGGATCCTGTTTTTTTGCTTCCTTCAAGACTTCAAGACCTGTGATATCCCCCAGCCGAATATCAGTTAAAACCAGGTCATAGATATTCTTTTGCATCAAGTTTACTGCCTGCTTGCCACTTTTCGCAAGGGACACCCTGTATCCTTCCTTGGATAAAAGCATATCCAGAAATTCACGCATACTGGTTTCGTCATCCACTATAAGAATACTAGGCTGCTTTTCCATATAAATCATCCCCTGGGAAATCTATTGTAATTGTTCCTTTTGATAGACAATCCTGCCGTCAACCATTGTCAAAAATGCTTCACCCTGGACCTGCCTGCCGCCAAATGGCGTATTCCTGCCTTTTGATATGAATGTGTCAGGATTAATTTCATATTGAATGTGAGGATCAATGAGGGTCAGATCAGCGGGATTACCCGATTTTATATCATTGTCAATACCCAGCATCCTGGCTGGCAGTTTGGACATTTTAATCACAAGATCTGCCATGGACAGATAACCATCCTGAACCAATTTTAATGACAGGGGCAAGGAGGTTTCAAGCCCCACAATACCAAATGCTGCCAAATCAAATTCCACATTTTTTTCATCTACGCCATGGGGTGCATGATCCGATGCAATCAAATCAATGGTGCCGTCTACAAGACCTTCAACAACAGCCTTTCTGTCTTTTTCAGAGCGCAGGGGCGGGTTCATTTTAAAATTGGTATCATAATCTTTTACCGCCTCATCGGTTAAAGTGAAATAATGGGGCGCTGTTTCACAGCTTACATTAACTCCACGTTTTTTGGCCTGTCTAATGGCTTCAATGGACTCTGAAGTACTTATGTGGCAGAAATGCACAAATCCCCGTGTAAGTTCAGCAAGGGCAATGTCCCTTACAACCATGATACTTTCAGCTGCATTGGGAATTCCCTTTATGCCCCAGAAGGTGGCATGGGGTCCTTCGTTCATGGAACCTTCATTGGCAAGACTCTTGTCTTCAGCGTGTACAAATATGGGGATATTGAGGCTTTTGCAATATTCCAGGGCCCTCCTCATTAACTGGCTGCTTTCAACGGGCAATCCGTCATCTGTTACCGCTTTTATACCGGCTTGCTGCATATCATGGATTTCCGCCAGAGAAATACCTTTTGACTCCTGGGAAATCGCACCAACCGGATAAACCTTTGAGTATCCGGCAGCTTTGCCTTTATTAATGATAAAAGAAGTTACCTGGCTGTTATCATTGACCGGATTGGTATTGGGCATGGAACAGACAGCTGTGAACCCGCCCCTTGCTGCAGCCTGTAATCCGGATTCAATGGTTTCCTTGTGTTCATGACCCGGTTCCCGCAAATGGACATGGATATCAATCAAACCCGGAACGGCTATCATCCCGGAAGCATCCACCACATGGACATCGGACTGGCCAGACTGATCTAATTTCCCTGGTTTCCCTGGTTTCCCTGATTGATCAATTGGGTTCATTGGGTCAATGGGATCAAATATCCCTTCAATAAAACCATCCTTGACCAGGATATCTCTTTTCCCATCCAAATTGCCCGGGTCAATTAACCTTGCCCCTTTAATAAGAATCTGCATGTCTGCTACCTCCTGCCTCCAGATAAAAAAGCGTCATTCTCAATGCAAGTCCTTTGATTTTTAAAATAATAAATTGCCCAGTCTTTTCCAGCGCACGCCAAATTTCTCTTTGTTCCATGACCAGTAAATCATAAAAGCCTCACCTTTGACTTCAGACAGATCCACAAACCCCCAGAATCGGCTGTCATGGCTATTATCCCGATTATCACCCATCACAAACAGCTTGTTGTCAGGTATGGTTATTTTTTTTAAATTATCCCGGGTACTGAAATTGCCTGGAATAATGCGGTCATCCTTGTACACGGCATAAGGTTGGCTGGCAACGGGCTTATCATTGACAAAAAGCTTCTTGTTTTTAATTTCAAGGGTATCACCCCCAACAGCTATAACCCGTTTAATAAAATCCTTGGAAGGGTCCTCGGGATATTTAAACACCACGATATCTCCCCGTTGCGGATCTTTAACCGGGATCAGGGTTTTTCCATTGGTAAAGGGTATTTTAACCCCATAAATAAATTTATTGACCAGAATCTGATCTCCGATCTGCAGGGTTTCCAGCATGGAGCCGGAAGGAATTTTAAAGGCCTGTACAATAAAGGTCCGGATAAACATGGCAATTACAATGGCAATGAGAATAGCTTCTATATTCTCCCGCCAGGCATTCTTCTTTTTAGTCGTCATTTTAAACTTTCATTTTACGGTTAACAGAACAGGTGCTGGGGCTGCCCTAAAAAAAATCGGGAACGTTGAATATCGGTTTTCAGTATTTCAGCTATTTTTCTTGCCTTTACCATACTGGACAGGGGAACCGTTGGAATCTTTTCTCCTTTTACCATGATGCTTCCGCTTTTGAGTTCAGCATAACTTACCTGTCCATAGGATTTGGATATTGCCTGGGGATAATCATACCCATAATCAACAATCTGGGTAAAGATCTGGTCATCGGACACGGCAGTATATTTAAGCATCTCCTCGTTTAAAATGGGAATGGGAATGCCCAGGCCTATAGAAAGGGAGCATCCATACCCCCTTATACTCTGGCCCACCAGCCAGTCCGGAGACATCTCCTTTAGATCTCCCATGACTGAAAGAGTTCCAGATGGTGTTAAAGGAACACCGTTAATGGATCGTTCCACATCTTTTTTATGCTGGGTACCGGTCCAGGTGACATATCCCTGGGCACCACCCAGAAAAATACGGGTACCAAGCCCAATGGTTTTTAGATAGGGATCATTGAACAAAGGGCTCAATTCGCCAGATGTGGAATAATTGGCATTCCCCATTTTTGATTTCAAGGTTCCCATATATGTATATTTTATTTTATCAGACCGATTTATGGCACAATTATAGTTCTGGTATGCGTTCCGTGGATTGCACAGCATGGCATTGGGAAGATCTTTTAATGTCACAATTTTCTCAATTTTTAAATTTGGATAACAGTCGGTTCCATAACTTTCAGCACGAACTTGAATCTCCTTGCCAGCAACAAGATCCTGTATTACATGTCCGCCGCCATAATTAAACTCACCTGGATGGTATTTATTAAGGGGATCATCATCACAGGTCTGGGTCGCACCCAGGTAGCAGTCTACCGCAGCGACCCCGGAATATGCCGGAACATTGTTAAACCAGGTCTTGGTGGTTCTTACAAGGGGTTTTGACTGGCCTATATTGATAAACGCTCCTGATGAACACATGGGAGCAAAGGTGCCGGTGGTTACAACATCTACTTTGTTAGCCGCTTCCACTACTCCTTCTTTTTCAGCGATTTCAATAATTTCCTCTGCAGTGACAACAACAGCCTCACCTTTAGCAATCTTTTTATTTATCTCATCATATGTTTTCGTAACTCTGTATTCATTCATAATTAATTTTTACCGGTTATTTATTATTACTTATTTGTGCAATTATTAATTTCCGAGTCCCTTAACAGATTCAATTTTGGAAGTAATATTATTTTTTATCCAGATCTTGTCCCACCACTCCAGAGGATTAACAAAGGTATTATGGACAATCATTGAAAAATGGAGATGATCACCTCCGGCAAGACCTGTTAATCCTGTTTTTCCGATGATATCTCCCTTTAACACCTCATCCCCTTTTTTTACATTGATCTCATTTAAATGGGAATAAAGACTGGCCAGTCCAAAACCATGGTCAATGATAATGACATTGCCGAATATACCCTCAAATCCCTCCATGATCACTCTGCCGGAATTTGCTGCTTTTACAGGAGCATTGGCTGTGGAGGCAAGATCAATTCCCAGATGAACTGCCCTGTCAATTTCTTTGCCCTTATATTTGTAAACCCGGTGATCAGCCCAGCCAGCACGTCTTGCCGCCCCTGAAAGCCTGGCAAATTTTCCTTCCCATAATAATCTTGGCACAGTGTCCTGGGGAACACTTAAGACAGTTTTAACATTTTTTTCCCGTAATTCACCGTTAATATATAAAAATTTTGCAAGTAATGGATTTTTTAATCCTGCAAAACTATCTTCTTTATCATTCAGATCAAAATCCGGCATTTTGAATTCCAGAAATTTATTTGAAATATTCAAAGTATCGGTTTTAAAATTTCTGTCCCTGATATAGTGGTGAAATCCCCTTTTTGCTATATTCCCGGCTAAGTCCCTGGCTGAAACAGAAATCTGGGTTCCAGGCCCCTGGTTATAATTCAGGGCAAAAAATGCTGCGTAAATATTTTTATCCGTAAACATACCTGAATGACCCGGGAAAAAATTATCCTTTACCATTACTCCGCTTTTTACTTTTTCTTCAAACAGGCGGTAAATAACCAGGCCAGCCCCCCCCCTTTCAATATTATGCTGTTTGGTCAATATCTTTATCCGGGGAGGTTTTGTATCAATAACCACTTTTTTGTCTTCGTAAAATACATTTCCCTTATTCCAACCTCTCCAAGAGTAATCCGAAACCATGATCCGAATAAGTGCTTCGCCGTCATTCATACCGTATTTCCGGGATTCAACCGGAATGACAAAGGAATCTTCATTAACCTTTTTATCGGAAAAAAGGGTTACTATAGACGATGGCTCATAACTTTTATCAAAAAGTAATTTTTCATTTCCCTTCTGTATAAGGGAGACCATTATCCTCCTGAAACCTGTGCCCCTGTCCCTGATTTTAATAGACATTTTATATGATTTTTTTAAGTAAAAGGATGGCAGATCCACCGCAACTTCAGGAACAGATCCTTCATATTGATTAAAAAGGACCCAGGCCGATGGTATCATGATTGCCAGAAACAACACGAACAAAACAAGTTTTTTCATTAAATATACCTATTTTTTCAGGAGGTTATAATTCAACCAAACAAACGGCCATAAAATACCAGCAATGGTCCAACTTTTCAAGGGATTTTACATTCTTGACTTTTTGGGCTCCAAAATATAATTTGGCTCAAACACTTTCATTTAAGGACTTTTTGATGAACAATTTTTTTTTTAATATGATCAACACACCTTCTCCTGTTTTTTTTCTCATAGCAGGACCCTGTGTGATTGAAAACTATGAGACCAGTTTTTCCATTGCCGGACATTTAAAGGAAACCACAGAAAAACTAGGGATTCCCTTTATATTCAAAGCCTCTTTTGATAAAGCCAACCGGACTTCTATCCATTCATTTCGAGGCCCTGGATTTGATGAAGGCCTGGATATTCTCAATCAGATTAAAACCAGACTTAAAATTCCGGTCATCTCTGATATTCACCTCCCGGATCAGGCAGAAAAAGCTGCCAAGGTATTGGATGTAATTCAAATCCCGGCTTTTTTGTGCAGGCAGACCGACTTGATCCTGGCAGCCTGTCAAACCAAAAAACCAGTGAACATAAAAAAAGGCCAGTTCCTCTCCCCATTTGAATGTAAAAATATTATTACCAAAGCAAATGCCAGTGGTAACCATGATATTTCTATCACTGAACGGGGATCCAGCTTTGGGTACAATAACCTTGTTGTTGATTTCAGATCCATCCAGATTCTCAGTGAAATAGGTGCTCCGGTTGTCTTCGATGCCACCCATAGCGTTCAGCTGCCTGGAGGGGCATCGGATTCTTCAGCAGGAGAAAGCAAATTTGTCCCCACCCTTTCCAGGGCAGCCATTGCAGCGGGTGCCCATGGTCTATTCATTGAAACCCATCCAGAACCTGAAAAAGCACTTTGTGACGGACCCAATTCAATGCCCCTTGATGACATGGAAGCACTTTTATCCAAACTACTTGCCATCAAAAAAGTAATCGGATAAATTTCATGGAACCATCTTTCAAGCAAATGGAATCAGACCAGATAAAATTAGACCAGATAAAATTAGATCAGGTAAAATCAAATAAGGTGAAATTAAGCCGGATCAAACTACTTTTGCTGGATGTGGACGGGATTTTAACAGACGGACAAATAATTTATTCAGATTCAGGAGAACAGATCAAAAGCTTTAATTCCAAGGACGGACTTGGTTTGAGACTGCTCATGAATTCCAATATTCAAGTGGGTATTGTCACTGGCCGAAAATCAAAAGCCCTGGTTCACCGTTGTGAAAATCTTGGCATTGAACTTGTGTTTGACGGTATCAAGGACAAGGCCCTGGCCCTGGATAAAATCATCATGCAAACCGGAATCCAGGCACAAAACATTGCTTTCTCAGGGGACGATCTCATCGACCTTCCTGCAATGATACGTGTTGGCTTTTCTTTTTCCGTACCAGATGCTCCCAAAGAAGTAAAAAACCATGCCCAGATAATCACCAATGCCAGGGGCGGACAGGGTGCAGTTAGAGAAATTTGTGAAACCATCCTCAAGGCCCAGGGGATGTGGGATCAAATAATCAGCAAGTACCTGTCATGAACTACTCCAGTAAAAAAAAACTGGTCTATCCCCTGATTGGTTTGCTGTTAGTCATTATTATCGGGCTTGGGATCTTTTTCTATCTCAACAAACTTTTAAACACTCCGGTTTCCATAAAAGAGATTAAAATCGACTCCAAAGCTGCTTTAAAACTAAGTGTTCTGGAACAGATTTCCAAAAAAAACGGAATCACAGAATGGGAATTAAAGGCTTCCACTGCCACATTAATGAAAAATGAAGACAGGGCAGTACTTACGGATGTCAATGTTGTTTTTTATACAAAGGAAAAAACCAAAGTTGTCTTAACATCCCAGGAAGGTATCCTCAACACTTCCACCCATGACATGACTTTCTTAAAAAATGTAGTTGTCACCCATGAAACTTCTACACTGAGAACTGATAAGTTGCATTATGAAAAAAAACCACATATACTATATTCAAATTCAGCGGTTACCCTTGAAGACAAGGGTTCAGTCCTAAAAGCTGACTCAATGAAGACAGAGTTAAACAAGAACAGAATAATTTTACAAGGACATGTTAAAGGAAAATTCAGTGAAAATTTTGACATCCCATAAGCCTGGTTCTGCTATTTTTACCATCATCCTTTCAGGGCTGATTTTTTCCCTGATCTTATTCTGTGCCCAGGCCTCATTTGCCCAGGCACCCAAAAGCAAAGAGAAAAAAAACTTAACAGAAAAAAAATTGACTCCAGATAAAAAAGAAGTCCTTGATAAAAAAGAAATCACTGATAAAATTCTTAATGTCACTTCTGATAAAATGATTGCCTGCAAGGATGGTTCCATGGTGGAATTTATTGGAAATGCAAGGGCAACCAGGGAAGACTCAATTATTTTAGCAGATTCAATAAAGATATTTTTCAATGACTCTGAAACAAAAGAAAAAGATCAAAGCAGCGTTAAAAAAATTATTTCCCAGGGCAATGTAAAATATACTTCAGGGGAAAATAAAGCCTTTGCTGACAAAGCGGTCTATACAATTGACAGTGAAATCCTGGTGCTTACAGGAAAATCTCCAAAACTACTTACCGGAAAAAGCCATGTTACCGGAAAAAAAATAACCTTATTCAGAAAAGAGGACAGGGTTCTGGTTGAAAGTGATGAAAAAACCCGAGTTCAAGCTGTTTTCAATCCTGAAGACCAGAAAAAAGGTACAGAGCAATAGATGTCAAAACTGGTGCTTAAAAATTTAGTAAAAACCTATGGCGACAAAACAGTTGTAAACAAGGTTAATTTGACCGTAAGCCAGGGAAAGGTTACAGGACTTCTTGGACCAAATGGTGCCGGAAAAACAACTACATTTTACATGACTGTCGGAATGATCACACCCAATGGGGGAAATGTTTATCTGGGTCATGATGATATCACCCAGCAGCCAATGTATATAAGGGCCAGGAAAGGGATTGGATACCTGCCCCAGGAATCTTCCATTTTTAAAAAATTAACAGTAAAACAAAACATTACAGCCATACTTGAAGTATTGCCCCAAAATGGGATTGATGTTGAAAAAAAAGCTGCTGACCTCATGAATGAACTGGGTATTGAGCGATTGGCCAACCAGAAAGCCGCCTCTTTATCAGGTGGAGAAAGACGACGTCTTGAAATTTCCCGGGTTCTTGCAACTGACCCCATGTTTATTCTCCTTGATGAACCCTTTGCAGGGATTGACCCCCTTGCAGTAATAGACATTCAGCAAATCATTTCCCAGCTGACCGATAAGGGTATAGGGGTTTTAATTTCAGACCACAATGTCAGGGAAACATTGGGCGTATGTGATCAGGCATATATTATGAGTCAGGGTATTGTGATTGAGTCAGGATCTCCTGAAAAAATCATTTCAAGTGAAATAGCCAAAAAAATCTATCTGGGAGATAATTTTAAACTTTAATATGGAATTAGGATTACAACAAAGCCTTACATTGACACAGCAGTTGGTGATGACACCCCAACTGCAGCAGGCCATAAAACTGCTTCAATTGTCAAGATTAGAACTGGCGGAGATGATTCAGCAGGAAATGGAGCAGAACCCTGCACTTGATGAAACTACCAACGAGGATATCACTGATAAAGATATCACCGCCAAGGAGATTGACCCCCCTTCAACTGAAAAAGAATCCCCTGTCAAGGAAGTCACCATAGAAGAGAAGGTCAGATCTGACACAGACTGGGAAAACTATATTAATGAATATAATTCCACCGGACGGGTATATACTGAATCAGAAAACACTGAAGCTCCAAATTTTGAAGCATTTACTTCAGAGAAAAAAACCCTTGAGGCCCATCTCAAATGGCAGTTGATGCTGTCTGGACTCAATTCTGAGGAAGAAAACATTGGCCATGTAATCATTGGGAACCTGAACCGGGACGGCTATCTCTGCTCTGATGTTGAAGACATTGCAAAAGTTTCAGAAGTGGAGCCGGAAATGGTGGAAAAGGTCCTCTCCGTACTACAGACCCTTGATCCCCCGGGAGTCTGTGCAAGGGATCTTTGTGAGACCCTGCTGATCCAGGTAAAACAGCTGGGAATTGAAAATCCTGTGATCACAGAAATTATTAGACACCATTTAAAAAACCTTGAGAACAGAAACACAAAAAAAATAGCAAAAGCCCTTAAAATTTCCCCTGATGATGTCAGGGCAGCCGTGAAAATTATTCAATACCTGGAACCTAAGCCGGGACGAAAATTTTCCATGGATGAACCCTCCTATATAACACCGGATATATATGTTTACAAAGAAGAGGACGGTTTTAAAATTGTCATGAATGATGATGGACTGCCCAAATTAAGAATCAGCCGGTTTTACAGAACAGCCATTGCGGACGGGAAAAAAATTTCAAAAGAAACCAAATCATATTTAAATGAAAAAATGCAGTCTGCTTCCTGGCTTATCAAAAGTATTCATCAACGCCAGAAAACCATTTACCTTGTAATGGAAAGCATAATTAAATTCCAGCGTGAATTTTTTGAAAAAGGAATAGCCTATCTAAAGCCCCTTATTTTAAAAGATATTGCAGAAGATATTGAGATGCATGAGTCAACTATCAGCCGGGTTACAACCAATAAATACGCCTATACCCCCCAGGGGTTATTTGAATTGAAATATTTCTTTAACAGTTCCATAGGACGAACTGGTGGAGAATCAATGGCATCAGCAAGTGTCAAGGAAAAAATTCGCCTGCTCATTGGAAATGAGGATGCCAACCACCCACTAAGCGATGACAGGATTGCAACAATTCTTCAGGAATCTGACATTCAAATTGCCAGAAGAACCGTTGCAAAGTACAGGAAGGTTCTCAAGATCCTGCCTTCCAATAAACGGAAACAACTTTAGGGAGGTTTTTTATGCAGACAACCATAACCTTTAAAAAAATCGATTCCTCTGATTCCTTAAAATCCTACGTCAAAAAAAAACTGGATAAATTCGATAAAATGCTGGATAACCCTGCTGAAGCCCATGTAGTATTATCCGTCCAGAAAATCAGACATATTGTCGAACTTACATTAACCTGCGACAGGCTTAAGATCCATGCCAAGGAAGAATCAGAAAGCATGTATTCTTCCATTGATACCCTCATGGACAAAGTAAAAGCTCAAATCAAAAAAAATAAAGAAAAGGTCAAACGGCATATGTCTGGAAAGAAACAAAGTCTGAAAAATGATACAATTGAATTCACTTCTGCAGGGGCTGTTCCTGCAGCAGACACCCGTATTCTTGATGAAATTTTAATAGAAACCATTGACTATAAGCCGATGGATGTTGATGATGCAGTGATTGAGTTCAATACAGGAAGCCTGGCATTTTTTGTATTCAATAATGCCAGGACCGAAAAATTGAATGTCCTATATAAACATAATAATGGCAAACTGGGGCTCATCCAACCCAAGGGATAAAAGTTCAATGAAAATAAGTGAGATTCTTAAAAAAGATTCAATTATTGCCAATCTGACGTCTACAAATAAAAACGGAATTCTCAAAGAATTATCCCTGGCTGTGGCAAAAGACAGCAATGCCCTGCCCGATGATATTGCAGCGGTTTTAATGGAAAGGGAAGCCCTGGGCAGCACAGGAATAGGAGGCGGCATTGCCATACCACACGGGAAACTTGATTCCATAGAATCAGTGACCATTGGATTTGGACTAAGCCCCCAGGGAGTAGAGTATGATTCCCTTGATGACCGCCCGGTTCACATTTTTTTTCTGCTGTTGACACCGGAAAACAATACTGGCAGTCATTTAAAAGTATTGGCACAAATCTCAAAACTTTTAAAAAAAGACCAGTTTAAAAAAGGGTTAAAAGCAGCCAAGTCCCGGGAAGAAATTTACGAAATCATTATGGGGCAGGATGAAGAGTTTTAAATGGGAAATCAAAAAGTCTATATCATAACAGGACTTTCGGGTTCAGGAAAAAGTACTGCTATTCAGGCATTTGAAGATGCATCCTACTATTGTGTGGACAATATGCCCATGAAGCTGTTGCCTAAATTTCTTGATCTTCCCTTTAAAGAAAACCCAGATATCAAAGGAACTGCATTTGTAATGGATATGCGGTCTAAAAACTTCATTCAAGACTATGCATCTGGAATCTCTTCAATTGAAGAGCTTGGAATTTCACCTGAAATTATTTTCCTTGAAGCCAGTGTGAACACCCTGCTGAAACGATACAGCCAAACCCGAAGACACCATCCCATTGCCCATGAAAAGACACTTTTGGAAAGTATTACATCCGAAAAAAAAATAATGCAGTTTATTAAACAGAAAGCCCACCATATAATTGACACCAGTGCCTATAACGTTCATGAATTAAAATCCATTATTCTGGATCTTATCCATGACGGTAAAAAATCCGTGGATTTAATGAAACTTAATATCCTTTCTTTTGGCTTTAAATACGGAATTCCCAATGATGCCGACCTTGTCATGGACTTAAGATTCCTTTCCAATCCCTATTTCATACCTGAATTAAAAAACCTGGACGGAGAATCTGCAGATGTAAAAAAATTTATCATGACAAATCCGGAAACCAAAGAATTCCTTGATAAATATTTCACTTTGATAGACTTTTTAATTCCTTTATACAAAAGAGAAAACAAGGCATATTTAACCATTGCCGTTGGTTGTACCGGTGGCCGTCACAGAAGTGTTGCCATTGCCAGAACCATTTTTGAACACCTTAACAAAAAAGGGCTAACCCCTGGCATTACCCACAGGGATATAGACAGGGACGTAAAAGAAAAATGACAGGTATACTAGTAGTAACCCATGCAAATTTAGGAAGTGCGCTCATTGAAACCCTTGAATTCATACTTGAAAAAGAACAGGAAAAACTCCTTTCCATATCAATTGACATAAAACAGGATCCAGATAACCTACGAAAAAAAATTAAACAGGGTATTTCCAAAGTAAAATCGGAAAATGGGGTTCTTATACTCACAGACATGTTCGGGGGAACCCCTTCCAATCTGTCCTATTCTTTTCTTGATGAAGGCAAAATTGAAGTCCTTTCCGGGGTAAATCTCCCTATTCTCTTAAAGGCAGTCACTTCTCGAAAAAAAATGGACATAAAAACATTAACCGCCTCACTTGTTGAGCACGGCAAAAGAAGTATCTCCCTTGCAAGTGATATTCTCAAGGGAACCAAACGATCTTAATTTTTACCCTATAATACAGGAGAATAAAAAATGACCATTAAATTAGGCATTAACGGCTTTGGCAGAATCGGAAGGCTGGTTTTCCGAGCGGCTGCCAACAATCCTGATGTTGAAATCACTGCAATAAATGATCTGACAGATACTAAAACCATTGCCCATCTTCTTCAATATGATTCAGTTCATGGACGCTTTCATAAGAATGTTACCACAAAAGATGATTCCATTGTAGTGGACGAAAAAGAAATCAAGGTAACTGCTTTTAAGGATCCTGCTCAAATCCCATGGCAGACGTCAGATGTGGATATTGTCTGTGAGTGCACAGGATTTTTCAGGGACAGGGACAGTGCATCCAAGCATCTTGAAGCCGGTGCAAAAAAAGTATTGATTTCAGCACCTGCTGCAAATCCTGACATCACAATTGTCATGGGAGTGAACCATGAATATTATAATCCCGGTTCCCACAACATTATATCCAATGCATCCTGCACCACCAACTGCCTGGCTCCTGTTGCAAAGGTATTGCTGGAAAATTTTGGTATTGTAGCTGGTATGATGACTACAATTCATTCCTATACAGGAGACCAGAGAATACTTGACTTTCCCCATAAGGATCTTCGAAGATCCCGGGCAGCAGCCCTGTCCATGATTCCAACCACAACAGGTGCTGCAAAAGCTGTTTCCCTTGTTCTTCCGGAACTTGAGGGAAAACTTAACGGACTTTCGGTCAGGGTTCCCACCCCCAATGTTTCTTTGGTTGATCTTGTGGTAACCACGGAAAAAAAAGATTTGACAAAAGAAGAAGTCAATTTGGCCCTTGAAAGAGCATCCAGGGAAAACCTTGCCAACATCCTGGGATACAGCGATCTGCCCTTGGTTTCCATTGATTTTAATTCAAATCCCCTGTCATCCATTGTGGATGCCTCCTGTACAGATGTGATTAATGGAAATATGGTTAAAATCTTTTCCTGGTATGATAATGAAGCAGGATATTCAAACCGCATGATTGACCTTGCCATATTGGTGGGAAAGTCCCTTTAACCCCTTGGAGGAGCCATGAACAGAAAAATATTCATTGCCGGAAACTGGAAAATGTATAAAACAGGACCTGAGGCAGTCCAAACGGCAAAAGAGCTGGCAGGCCTTTGTTCGGGTATAACAGAGACCGAGGTTATGATAGCCCCCACTAATCTTTCTTTGCCTTTGGTTGCCCAGGCAGTGAAAGATTCAAACCTGAAAATCGGAGCTCAGAACCTGTATTTTGAAAAAAAGGGAGCATTTACCGGTGAAGTTTCAGCGGATATGATAAAAGCAGCAGGTGCTGAATATGTTATTATCGGCCACTCGGAAAGGCGCCAGTATTTTGGAGATACCGATGAGCTGGTGTGCAAAAAAACAAAGGCTGCAATTCAGGCTGCCTTAAAACCTATATTGTGTATTGGTGAGACCGAAGACCAGCGGGACAAAGAAAATACTTTTTTTATTCTTGACAAACAGGTGTCGGATGGGTTAAAAGGCTTTGGTTCTGAAGAACTGACTGACCTGGTTCTTGCCTATGAACCAGTATGGGCAATAGGCACTGGTAAAACAGCAAATATCGAACAGGTAAAAGAGGTTCATCAATATTTAAGGGCATTGCTTGAAAAATTATTTTCAAAGACTCTGGCCATAAAAACAAGAATATTGTACGGCGGTTCTGTAAAACCGGAAAACGCCAGGGATCTCATGGGTATCGAGGATGTAGACGGGGCTCTGGTAGGTGGAGCAAGCCTTGATGTTGATAAATTTATTAACATTATACAATACAATGAATAAGGCATAATAAATAAATCATATGACAACTATAATAGTTACATTACATGTAAGCGTTTGCATTCTTTTGATCCTCATTGTTCTGCTTCAAAGCGGCAAGGGAGCGGAAATGGGTGTATCCATAGGAGGCGGTGCCAGCCAGACATTTTTTGGAGCATCCGGGCCGGCCAACATACTGACCAAGATAACCACTGGTGTTGCCATCATCTTCATGGTGACTTCACTGACCCTGGCTTACCTTTCAGGAAATCAGTCTGAAACCAGTGTTATGAAGGGTGACAGCATCCCGGCCCAGCAGCAAACTGAGCAGGCAACAGAATAAAAAGCCTCAGAAAAAGATATAATGAGCCGAAGTGGTGGAATAGGTAGACACGCACGCTTGAGGGGCGTGTGGGGCGACCCGTGGGAGTTCAAGTCTCCCCTTCGGCACCAAAAATAAGAAAAGCCACGGGCAAAAATGTTCGTGGTTTTTTTATTTACGTCCTAAGGAATTAAAGATTTTGTATGGCCAAGGACAATAGAATAAATTGTTTTAAATGTAATTTCTTCTATATAACCTGGGATGTTCATCATCCCCATGGTTGCAAAGCCATGGGATTTAAGACAAAACAGCTTCCCAGTGTTACGGTTTATCAATCCTCTGGAAAGCCTTGCCAGCTTTTTTCCAGAAAAAAGGACATTAAGCTCAAAAAAACATTAGGCCCAAAAAAACATTAAAACTGCCCAGTCTTGAATTATTCTAAACTTTGTTTATATTATCCTTATTATGACTAGAAAAATAAAAATTCAGGCACAAGATCCAAAAAAAATTGAAAAAGAACTTGGGGAATTTTTAAATAAAAAATTTGGTGGGAATGTTAAGATCATCTCTCCTACCATCCAGCCCCTGAAAGAAGGACTGACTGGCACGAACACAACCAGTGGCCTCAAGGACCTGATCAATTTCCATATTAAGCCGGCAGAACTCATTGCCTATCTTGACCAATATGTGGTCAGACAGGACAAGGCCAAATCTGTTTTGTCCACCAAAATCTGCACTCATTTTAACCGCATCCGTCATCAAGAAACATCAGGGGAAGGCATCTCAAAGATCACAGGGAATATTAAATCAAATATTCTTATGCTGGGACCCACTGGAATCGGGAAGACCTATTTAATTAAACTTATTGCAAAAAAAATTGGAGTACCATTTGTAAAAGCCGATGCCACCAAATTTTCTGAAACCGGATATGTTGGTGGAGATGTGGAAGACCTTATCCGGGATCTTGTCAAAGAAGCCAAGGATGATATAAAACTAGCCGAATGTGGAATTGTGTATATCGATGAAATCGATAAAATCGCAGCCAGCCCCAATGTGATAGGAGCCCAGGTATCCAGGACAGGTGTTCAGAGAGCCCTTTTAAAACCAATGGAAGAAACCGATGTGGATCTTAAGGTACCCCATGACCCGGTTTCCATGATGCAGGAGCTGGAATCCTATCAAAAAACCGGAAAAAGAGCCAGCCGCAGGGTCAATACCTCCAATATCCTTTTTATCTTAAGCGGGGCTTTTTCAGGCCTTACCGATGTCATCAAAAGACGACTGACCAAGCAGAGCATTGGCTTTGGTTCCCAATTGGTAAAAGCCCATACAGAGATGGATCTTTTAGACAAAACCAGAGCGGAAGACCTGGTTGAATATGGGTTTGAATCAGAATTCATCGGCAGGGTTCCTGTTCGATGCATACTTGAAACCCTGAACGAAGATGATCTTTACTCAATTCTTAAAATGCCCAATAATCCAATAATTTTAAGCAAAAAACTGGATTTTCAGGCCTATGGCATTGACATTGTATTTACTGAAAACGCCTTAAAAGCACTTGCCCAAAAGGCATTTAAAGAAAATACCGGAGCCAGGGGTCTTGTCAGTGCCGTGGAAGAATCTTTGCTTTTATTTGAAGAAAAACTGCCTTCAAGCACCATTAAAAAATTTACAATAACCCGAAATGCCATGAAAAACCCTGATATTACACTGGAAAAGCTTTTATCGGGTAAAGATCTTGAAAAACTGGAACAGGATCACATCCAGGCAAGTATTGAACATAAGAGATACATAACCGATTACATAAAAGAGAACTGGAAGGTCTTTACCATACGACACGGACTGACCCTCTCTGAAATCCGCTGCAACATGGTTGCCCAGTACTATACTGAACATATCATGGAAATAGAAGATGCTATCAAGCAGATCAAAAAATTTCATGATTCTATAAAAGAAATAGAAGTAGAGGTATCTAAAAGCTATAATCTAAATATTATTTTTGATGAAGATGCCATCGATTTTTTGATCCAGCAGTTCATCGACCATAATGCCACCAGCGAAGAAATTTTATCAAAACTCTATGAAAATTTTTATGATGGATTTAATCTGATCCGGGAAAAAACCGGTAAAAACAGATTTTTCTTATCAAAAAATGCTCTCATGGATCATGAAACATACCTTAACGATCTTATCAGGAAAGAAATAATATGATTGGAATTTCAAAACTTTATTGCGCAACTGTTGAACCTTCTGACACCCTTAGATATTCTAGAGATTCAGGGAAATTACCTTCACACCTTTTACAATTCTCTCTGGACAAAAAACCGGTTGTGGTCTGGAACATGACCCAACGGTGCAACCTGAAATGTGTCCATTGCTATGCACAATCCGAAGACATTTCCTATGATAATGAGTTAAACCGGGAACAAAGCCTTGCCATGATTGATGACCTTGCAGAGTTTGGTGTACCGGTTATACTTTTTTCCGGGGGAGAACCCCTTGTTCATCCCCGGCTTGTGGAATATGCTCAATATGCTGTCAGCAAAGGTATGAGAGCCGTTCTTTCCACAAACGGAACACTTATTACCAAAAAAAAAGCCAGGGTATTAAAAGAAATCGGTCTTTCCTATGTGGGTATCAGCCTGGACGGTCTTGAAGAGACCCATGACAAATTCCGCGGAGTCAAGGGAACATTTAAAAAAGTCATGGAAGCCATTGACAACTGTCAGGAAGTAGGAATAAAAGTGGGGCTTCGGTTTACCATCAACAAACGGAATGTAGCGGATATCAATGGAATTTTTGATCTTCTGGAAGAAAAAAACATTCCAAGGGCCTGTTTTTACCATCTTGTCTATTCTGGCAGGGGATCTGAGATTGCCAAGGAAGACCTCTCCCATGAAGAAACCAGGGAGGTGCTGGACCTGATCATGGACCGAACCCTGGATCTCCATGACCGGAATAAACCCAAAGAGATTCTTACCGTGGACAACCATGCTGACGGCCCTTATTTATACCTCCGACTTTTGAAGGAAGATCCTGAAAGAGCTGCCGAAGTTCTTGAACTCCTTGAAATGAATGAAGGCAATAACTCCGGCCGGGGTATCGGCTGTATTTCCTGGGATGGTGAAGTTCTCCCGGACCAGTTCTGGAGAGAAAAAAGCCTGGGAAATGTCAAGGACAAACCCTTTTCCAAAATCTGGGTTGATCCTGAAAATGAATTTTTAATGAAAATGAAAGACAAAAAAAATTATGTCAAAGGCCGGTGTGCCGAATGCCGCTGGCTGGATATCTGTGCCGGCAATTTCAGAGCCAGGGCAGAATCAGTTGCCAATGACCCCTGGGACTCAGATCCAGCATGTTATCTCACGGATGAGGAAATCAAAAAGGAAATCAAATAATGCTGTTCCCGGATTACAGAGGTAGGCGACTTAGGGCAAATGAAAATTTCAGGCGGATGATCAGAGAAACAAAACTGTCCCGGGATGATATGATCCTGCCTTTATTTGCCATTGACGGCAAATCCGTTAAAAAACCCATTGACTCCATGCCGGGTCATTTTCAGCTGTCCTGTGATAATATTGTAAAGACTGCTGCCAAAGCCAAGGATGCCGGAGTACCAGCCATTATTCTTTTCGGAATTCCCGATAAAAAAGATGCCCTGGCCACAAGGGCCTATGCATCTGATTCCATTGTTCAAAAAGCTGTTCAGGAAGTCAAGGAAAAGGTTCCTGGTATCACTGTCATCACAGACGTATGTCTCTGCGGTTATACGGATCATGGCCACTGCGGTGTGGTGGACAAGGGTATTATCGATAACGATGCCTCCCTGGATCTTCTTGCCCGGACCGCCCTTTCCCATGTTAAGGCAGGTGCAGACATGGTAGCCCCCTCGGACATGATGGACGGCAGAGTGGCTGAAATCAGAGGAACCCTTGATGATGATGGATATTCCCATATTCCCATCATGTCCTATGCTGTTAAATATTCCTCTGCCTTTTACGGACCTTTCCGCCAGGCAGCTGAATCAGCACCTCAGTTTGGAGACAGGAAGACCTACCAGATGGATCCGGCCAATTCCATGGAAGCCATCAGGGAAGCAACCATGGATATTGAAGAAGGTGCTGATATCATCATGGTTAAACCAGCACTTTCCTATCTGGATATAATCTATCGCCTCAAGGAGGAGATTGACCTTCCCATTGCGGCCTATAATGTCAGCGGCGAATACAGCATAATGAAGGCTGGAGAGTTGATGGGCTGGGTAGATGCAAAGGAATTGATCATGGAAACACTGATTTCTATTAAGCGAGCCGGAGCCGACCTGATATTGACCTATTCAGCAATTGATGTTGCAAGGGAGTTGAACTCATAATGAATCATCCCCATTCCAATGCACCAGTACACG
>JAOZST010000050.1:19942-21741 GCA_029939535.1 Desulfobacteraceae bacterium
CCTGGTCATTCTGAAAAAGCCAATACCATCCGCCTGGTTGCATGGGAAACCACCCGTAGGTGCAACCTTAATTGTAAACACTGCAGGGCGTTTGCAGAAAATCATCCCTATGATAATGAGCTGGATACCCAAGCCTCTTTCAGGCTTCTGGACCAGATCCGGGAAGTCGGAACACCCATCATCATCCTCACCGGTGGAGAACCCCTGCTCCGGGATGATATTTTTGATATAGCCTCCTATGGAACCAAAATAGGACTACGCATGGTCATGGCACCCAATGGCACCCTGATCACCCCGGAAACTGCTGAAAAACTTAAAACCAGCGGAATCAAGCGAATCAGCATAAGTCTGGACGGGTCAACACCCCAATCCCATGATGATTTCAGGGGCGTTAAAAATGCTTTTAATGATGCTATCCGAGGAATAGAAATTGCTAAGGATGCAGGCCTGGAATTTCAAATCAACACAGTCATTACCAAAACCAATCTTGCTGAAATCCCAAAGATTTTAAGTCTTGCTGAAAAATTGGGTGCTGCTGCCCACCATATTTTCCTCTTAGTGCCCACGGGCCGCGGAAAATATATTGCTGACTCTGCCATAGATTCAGAAGAATATGAAGAGACCCTGAACTGGTTCTATGATCAGCATGATAAAACCAGCCTCCAGCTTAAGGCCACATGTGCGCCCCACTATTACCGAATCCTGCGCCAGCGTGCAAAGGCAGATGGACAAAAAGTCACCTTTGAAACCCATGGCCTGGATGCTGTGACCCGGGGATGCCTTGCCGGGACTGGATTTTGTTTTATCTCCCATGTGGGCCGGGTACAGACCTGCGGATTTCTGGATGTGACCTGCGGTGATATTACCAAACAGACATTCAAGGATGTCTGGGAAAATTCAACTGTATTTAACGAACTCAGGGATTTTAACAACCTTGAAAACAAATGCGGGATCTGCGAATACAAACAGGTCTGCGGAGGGTGCAGAGCCAGGGCCTATGAAGCCACTGGAAATTATCTTGCCGAAGAACCTTTGTGTTTATACCAGCCAAAAAAATCAAAATAGCCCTCTGCCTCCTTTTTATTCATAGAAACCGGCAGGAATCAATTTCCTGCCGGTTTTTTTGGACCTGATAATTGTAGACCTGATCCTTATCATAAAAAAAATCTTAGATCCCATAAAATAAACAAAAAAATGATAGAAAAAATTGACCAAATTGACCAAATAAAACCATTATTCAAAGAGTATTTGGATTATATGAGTCAGTTTTTCAAAATCAACAATTATGATTCCTGGTGTAAAGGCGCTTTAAAAAACCTAGAATTTTATTCCATATCTAAAAATCGCCATGTTTACATCCTAAAACAATTAGAATCTATAGTAGGGTTTGCCCTTATCAATAAACATTTACGATTCAATACAGAAGGGTATGCAATCTCAGAATTCTATATTAAAAAAGAGTATAAAGGAAAAGAGTGTGGTCGCAAATTGGCTGAGCATGTATTTTCACAATTCCCTGGTAACTGGGAAGTAGCGGTTGCCTTACAAAACAGTTCAGCCCTGGCTTTTTGGCAACAGGTGATCGCATCTTACACCCATGATAAATTCATACAAAAAAGGATCTCATCCTTCACAGGATATGGCTTCCTGTTCAAGAATTCTTAAAAAACTAAATTCATGGATTTCCTAGTACTGATGAAATATTTGCTGATTCTCGCTTCTTTGAAATCTATTTTAAAAAGAGCCTTGATACATTCCAGGTCATGGAGAATCGGTCTTTATTGAATTGAGCGCCAGGG
>JAOZST010000206.1:0-6288 GCA_029939535.1 Desulfobacteraceae bacterium
TAGCCAGGCAGATACATCAAAAAGGCGGTTCCCTGTCCTGGCAGGGATATTTTGACCCTGAAACCATACCCTTTGACCCTGAAACAGGACAGGGTGTTCCCTATGCCACCTATGCTTTTGCCTGTCAACTGGCCCTTGTGGAAGTGGATGTTCTTACGGGGGAGGCCAATGTAAAAAAAATAATTGCTGCCCATGATGTGGGCAAAGCCATTCATCCTGAAAATGTCATCGGCCAGATCTGCGGAGGAGTGGCCATGGGTGTGGGGTTTGCCCTTATGGAGGAGTATGAATATGGAAAAACCATTTCCATGAAAGATTATCATATCCCCACCTGCGCGGACATGCCTGAAGTTATTCCCATCATCATTGAAAACAGCGAACCCACTGGTCCCTTTGGAGCAAAGGGTGTGGGGGAACCCGCCTTGATTCCCACGGCACCTGCCATTGTAAATGCAGTGACCAATGCCCTGGGCAAGAGAATTTATACCCTGCCTGCAAACCTGGAAAGGGTTTTACAGGCAAGTATTGAATCCGGCCAGTTTGGCCCATCTATCCAATTTGGCCCATCTGGCCATTTCGATCCAAAGGAGAAAAATAATGTCTAATTTATTGTTAAAAAATATTGGAACCATTGTCAGCGGCGATATTGAGACTCCTATTGTCAAAGGGGACTCCATCTTTATTGAAGACGGTAAAATAAGCAGTATCGGGTTTTTTGAGACCCTTGGCAGTAAAGAAACTGACAGGGTCATTGACTGCAATGGCACCACCGTGACCCCGGGCCTTATTGATTCCCACTGCCATAGTATTCTGGGAGATTATACTTCCCGCCAGAACCAGTCCGGGTTTCTTGAGAGTGAACTCCATGGAGGTGTAACCACAATGATTTCAGCCGGGGAAGTCCATCTCAAGGGTCGTCCCAAAGATCCTGCCGGAGTAAAAGCCCTGGCAATCCTTGCCTGTAAATCATTTAAGAATTTCAGGCCGGGGGGCGCCAAGGTGGAAGGCGGGGCCGTGATACTGGAAAAGGGACTGACCCTTACGGATTTTCAGGAAATGGCAGAGCAGGGGGTTCATATTGTGGGAGAAATAGGACTGGGATCGGTAAAGGACCCTGAAGAAGCCGCCCCCATGGTAAAATGGGCCAGGGAGTGCAACATGACCATCATGATGCACACAGGCGGTACATCCATTCCAGGTTCCAGCACAGTGACCGCTGATATGGTCATGAAAACAGATCCTGACATTGCCTCCCATGTCAATGGAGGTCCCACGGCAGTTTCCTTTGAAGAGATAGAAAAACTGGTGGAAAAAACCCAGATGGCCCTGGAAATTGTCCATTGCGGCAAC
Source organism: Desulfobacteraceae bacterium (assembly GCA_029939535.1). Taxonomy (GTDB): domain Bacteria; phylum Desulfobacterota; class Desulfobacteria; order Desulfobacterales; family Desulfobacteraceae; genus NBML01. The sequence goes on from JAOZST010000206.1 coordinate 1,351, forward strand.
CCTTTGGTTGCCGTTGAAGCAGGAAAACTTTTTGTGGAAAAAAATGTCCTGTCCAGGGTTCTCATTGGCAATGATGCGCCTTCGGGAACAGGGGTGGTTCCCCTGGGAGTTCTCAGGGTTATCAATCACCTGGCAAGCCTTACCCCCATCACAGGTGAACAGGCCATCTGCATGGCAACCGGCAATACGGCCCGTATCCATAAATTGAACCGGGGTTTTATCCAGCCGGGCAGGGAAGCAGATCTTGTCATCATGGACGCGCCCATGGGGTCAGTGGGAAAAGATGCCCTTTCAGCCATTGAAGCCGGTGATGTCCCGGGTGTGTCCATGGTTCTGGTGGATGGTGAAATCGTGGTTCAGACCAGCCGGAATACACCCCCGGCAGTTCGAAAACCAAGTGTCGTATAACTATTATAGATATAGCACTGTAGTAAACGGGTTATCAGGAGGATCAGAGTGCAAATTATTCTGGATTTATGTACGGGATGCGGTTTCTGCATGCGGGACTGCCCCGTGGATGCCATACATATTGTTAAGAAAAAAGCAGACATTGACCCTGTAAAATGCACCCATTGTAATGTGTGTGTCCGGGTCTGTCCGGAAAAAGCGGTTATTGCCACAGATGATGTGCCTGAAACAAGTGTTGAATGCGATGCCTGTCCAATTAAATGCAAGGTGCCGGTAAATGCCCTGGGAGCCTGTCAAAGATATCTCAATGATGGGGGTGTCCTTGTGAGAACAACTCCTGTCCATGCCTTTGATGCGGTCAGGGAGTTGGTGGGTCCGGAGCCGGGAGAAAACATAAGAAAACCCATCATCACGGCCATTGGGTCAGGCACCACCTATCCCTGCTGTAAACCAGCTCCTGGTATTGTCAGGGAAAAACGAAATAATATTGATGTGGTTACAGTGGTAACCGAGGTCCCTTTGAGTTACAGCTCAGTACTGGTAAAAGTGGATACTGACGTGAATATAGGAAAAGAAGGGTCTGGAGTTTTTGTGGGCAAGCGGATGGTGGGCATGGTTGAGACAGAACAATATGGATCAAAAATGCTGCACATCGGAGGGGTTAACCGCCTCACAGGAGAAAACGGATTTCTTGTGGCAAGAACCATTACGGACATTGCCAATGGGAAAGAGGTCAAGCTCAGGATTGAGAACGGGAGCCGCCTGAAAATCCAGACGGGACATCCCCCGACCATTGACGGCAAAACCATTGCCAAAATGCGGGTGGGATGCGGCAGTGCTGTTCTTGGAATTTTTACGCCTCTGCTTTTCAGTGCTGCTGACGAGGTAATTGTCCTGGATTCCCATGTAACAGGGCTCATGAGTGAGCATTCTGCCGGCAATTATGCAGGAGTAAAACCCACAGGAGTTTCTCTGAAATTTAAGAAAAGTACTCCGGGCCGCTATTTTGGAGATAAAGGACAGGGCTGGGGGGCAACCTCCATTACAAATCCTGAAGATATCATTGACTCTGTGGATATGAATATTGCCTGGGAAGGCATGACTATTCTCATAACCGAGACCACAGGGCAAAACAAGGCCATGTTTACGGTGGGCAGCCAGGGAGAGCTTGTGAACACTCCTCTTACAGACAAGGCTGAATTTGCTCTTGCAGCCATTGGAGATTCCTGCGAACCCTCCCTTGTCTCTGCCATGTACACCGGAGGAAGCGGGGGAAGCGCCAGGGCAGGAGTAACAAAATTTCCCATTAAACTGACCCGGGCTGTGCATGAGTCCAAGGCTGTTCTAACCATAGGGGGAGCAGCAACCTATGTCATGCCCGGAGGCGGGATATCATTCATGGTGGATGTCAATAAAGTGAAACCGGGATCTTTCTATTGGACCCCGACACCTGCCACCATCTGTCCTGTTGAGTATACCATGGAGGTAAAGGATTATAAGGCTATTGGCGGACATATTGAGGCAATGAAGCCCTTTACAGCCAAAGAACCTGTTAAGATCGAATAATAAGAGCTCACACCCATGACAGATCAAATCATTGTAAGCCTGGAAGATCAGACCGGTGTGATGGCTGAAAACGGTCCCATGCGAATGATTATCCAGGCATGGGACAGGGGAAAGCCTGATCTTGAAATGGCAGCAAGGGCAGGCCGGTTTTCCTTTACCTGCCTGGAGCAGGTTGCAAAACACCATGAAAGTCTAAAACAGCATCCCTGTAAATTGTGCCGGGGATTGGGTCCTATTCCAAGGGCCATGGTGGAGAGCGTAATGGCCACGGGAGAAAAGGATCTGACACCCATGGCAGCAGTGGCAGGCAGCATTGCCGATGCCGTAGCAGACTGGCTGTTCAGCCGTGGAATGAGCCGTGTAGTGGTCAATAACGGCGGGGATATTGCCCTGAGGCTTGCAGAAAACGAGACCGCCAGAGTGGGTATCAGAACCAGGATTGAAACTTCCTCCATTTCCCATGTGGTGGAACTTGCCGGCATTGATTGTCCTTCATGGGGTATTAATACAAGCGGTCTGGGCGGTAGAAGTCTTACCCGGGGGATTGCATCGGCAGTAACCTCTTTTGCAGGGACTTCATCCCTTGCCGATGCCGCGGCCACATCCCTTGCCAATGCCTGTTTTGTCAGGGATGATGCCATTGTCCAGGTCCCGGCCCAGGTTGTTGATCCCCACACAGATATCCCTGGGATTCTGGTTACGATAAAAGTCGGGAAATTAAAGAAAGCCAGGGTTTTAAAGGCCATGAACAAGGCATTGATCAAGGCTGAGAAATATATTGAAACCGGTATTGTAAAGGGTGCTCTCATAGCTGTTGAAAATGAATTTTTAATAACCAATGGTTTCAATGAAAAAATTGCCAGATTGCAATCTGTTTGACTTTAATAGCTTTGTCCGTAAACAGGAGATTGATAAACTAATCTCTGGCTTAACCTAAAACATATAGAAAAGGAGAGGTAGACATGAAAAGCAGCATTTTATTTATGGCAGCATTGTTTTCTGTTGGAGTTTTTCTTTTATCTTTAACAACCATGGCCATTGCAGAAGAAAAGACAGGGGTCATTGTGGTGGACCTTCAGGGAGATTTCACCTCATGGAAGAATGGGTCACTGGCGTGTACGGATACGGATAAAGCCTATGTTGATGAGGTGGTGGAAGCAACCAGGGCCCTCAGCAAAAAAGGACACCTTATTTTTGCCACCCAGGACTGGCATCCGGCAGATCACATGTCTTTTTTTTCAAATCATGCAGGTAAAAAACCCTTTGAGGCCATTCAGATTGACGGAAGAACACAGGTTCTGTGGCCGCCCCATTGCGTACAGGGAACTGAGAATGCCCGGGTACTTGTGGACAACAACCTTTTCATGGCTGTGGTGAAAAAGGGCAAAAATTCAAAATATGACAGCTATTCCGGTTTTCAGGATGATGGTGGTGATAAAACAGAGATGAATTCAATCCTGAAAAGAAACGGGATTACAAAGGTTTTTGTATATGGGATCGCAACAGACTACTGCGTAAAGGCAACAGCCATTGATGCAGCCGAAGCAGGATATGATGTCACTGTTGTAGAGGGTTTGTGCCGGTATGTAGCTCCTGATACCTCGGCAAAAGCACTGCAGGAGATGAAGGAAAAAGGAATAACCATCGTAAAGCAGTTATAAGGGTAAAAAGATTTTTGTTGCAGGTGTTATCCACTATCCCACCCAGATAGCAATCTGGGTGGGATAGTGGAGATAAAATGGTTGTCTTTCTATGGTTTCAAAGGACTATAATTGCTGGTCATAGCAGCCTGCAGCTGTTTTTTTATCTGAAAGATTTTTCAAACAGATCTTCCATGGCTTTTTTTGCATCCTCGGTCAGGTTCCGGGTACCAGTGCCGGCAAAGGTCTTGTGGGAAATCACCGGGGAAACTTTCTGCCAGGAGTTGTCAATCCAGGAAAACCATGCCTTGCGGTCCTGCTCATAGACAAAGATGGGTCGATTAAAGAGTTTTCCCAACTCAACTCCCCATCCTGTTCCGCCTTTAACTGTTTTGTCCGGGAGGATCCAGCCAATGACAAAAATCTGGTATCCATTGTTGATCATGTGAAAAATGGACTGGATAACCTTCCGGATTTTATTGACCCGTGAAAATGATCTACCCATGCGGGCGGAAACAATATCCATGCTGATGTCCCCTTTGGTCAGCTCTTCATCACTGAGCATTTTGACCCCGACTTTCCGTTCAATATTGTGGCCTTCAAAGGAAAAATTAACTTCCTTTATACCAAATTTTTCAGCCAGTTTACCAAATTCAGCTTCTGCGCCTCTGTGGCCGCCACCATAAAATGTAATTTGGGATGCATCACTCATAATGTGTTCACTCCTTGTTTATAACTTTTGTTTTCCCTGGGAAAATAATGTATAGGTTGCGTATTTATGCAAAATTAATCCTTCATTATATAAAATTTCAGGATATTAATCAATAAAGAACTGATGTTTCTGACTTTTCTTACTCCTGTTTTAAAATATATGGGGATCGACAGCTTCAAGCAAATTTATTTTGAGATATTTTTCCAGGTTCCCATATAATTGATTTTTTAGCCTGAGGTTGAAAAGCTTGTTTATAACAGATTGGTGTTCTGATTTGTTTAATATTTTAAGCGATATTTTTGATTTCTCAAGCGTTTCGGCAGATAGGATTGATGAAATAATTTTTGGGTCTGTTTTGACACAAGATGGATAACACCTTTCTTTTCAGTGGGTTAGCCTGTCGATCATAACAAGGTTTTTGCGACAATAATTACAAAAAAGGAGGTATTATGGACAACGAAACTCGTGAATAAATTTCTGATATTGCCTGCCAGATTTTCTGATATTGTGTGCCGCGTTACACGCTGATGGGTATAGTCTACTATCACTCTTTCTCTGGGATGGTTGACATGATATGTTCTGAAAGGGCAGTGATAGTAAGGCTTGGATTCA
>JAOZST010000051.1:0-21385 GCA_029939535.1 Desulfobacteraceae bacterium
AAGATGGAATTTTTTTGAAACCCTGTTCCATCCGAAAAACATGACCGCAAAAAATGTGGCTTCAAGGAAAAATGCAAAAAGCCCTTCAATGGCAAGGGGGGCTCCAAAAATATCCCCGACTATCCATGAATAATTGGACCAGTTGGTTCCAAATTGAAATTCCAGAATAATACCTGTAGCAACACCAATGGCAAAATTAATGCCAAACAATGTCATCCAGAATCTTGTAATAGACTTCCATTCTTCGTTTCCCGTGCGCACATAGATGGATTCAAAAAAGGCGCATAAAAAAGAAAGCCCAAGTGTTAAAGGTACAAAAATCCAGTGATACATGGCTGTAAGAGCAAATTGTGCCCTTGCCCAGTTCACCATACTAAAATCAATATCAACCATTGTTTTTTCCCCTCCTTTTAATTGATTTTTGGTTTTGTATTAAAAAAAAATCATCTTGATTGACTTTTTGAAGTATTGCTTGTGAGTTGTTCTATGACGTAATTTCCTTTTTCTTTATCGGTAGCAAATTTCGTATTGAGAAAGTTGGGAAAGAAAAAAATTTTCAGGACTACAAACATAACAAAAAGTTTTATCAGAATGATAGTCCATAGTTTTTTACCAAGGGTCATTCCCCTGAAGCCATCACGATAAAAGGTAAATATACTATTGACAACTTTGACTGGATTATTTTTTTTATCAGCTCTTAATACCATATTTATTTTTATAATACCTGAAAAGTTTGAAATCTTAAAATTAGACAGCAAATAGTATGCCATGGATTATATTATTTGATATGCCAGAAACTAAGATTCCCTGAATGTGATTAAGCGTAAACCATTTAATCAGTCTTTTCAAGGTTGTTATGTCCGGGAGAAAAAAATTAAGAAATTCTGACAGGTATTGCAACCATCTGAAATATTGTTTTCTTTGTATCGTTGAAAAACTACCAAGAAACAAAATTGTCTCAAACAAATTGAAACAAAAGTGTAACAGATTCTATCGGAGGATTTGAATGCACACTTTTAAAAAGCAAGGCCTTTTGAGTGTGTTTGAAATATTGTTGAAAGGAATGTGATAAAATTCCGGAGCAGGGTAAGTCCTGCTCCGGAATTAATATTATTGGATTAGTTTTTTTTCGTTGCTTTATTTTCCCAATCCTGTATTTCAGTTGATTCGTAAACTTCTTCCCACCCGGAGATCATACCTGCGATATGACTGAATAACGAATGTCCCGTGGTGGTCATATAAACATGGATAATAAGAAAATTCACCAGGAGAAATGCCACCAGAGTATGTAAAACAGCTAAAACAGAAAGAGGAATGGCTCCAGGCATTGTATTATAAAGGTAATATATAAGCCCGGATGCCATCTGCACGGGTAAAAGCATGGCAGATATCCCCAGATAAGCCAGTCTCTGCAAAGGGTTGTGCTTGGCCCCCTTTGATTTTTGTACCGGGTGATCTTTGCCTCTGAAAATTCCAAAGGCATAGTAAAAAATTACGACAAATAATTTTTTTGTGGTTGGAATATATTGTTTCCATTCCCCTGTGGTTAAAAGCCAAAATACAAAAAAAGCAAATAAAATAACCCAGGACAGGCCTACAAAATTATGAACATTTACCGCTGTCTGAAACCCCATGAGCTTATAGGATCCATGAACCTCAAAACCTGTGATCAAAAGCATAATGATCATTAATCCCTGGAGCCAGTGCCAGAGACGTTCAAACCGTGTGTACATATATATTTTTGTTATTTTTTGAATCACCATATCTTATTCCTCCTTTCCGTTTCGGGTGAAAAACCGGCCTAAGCCATGGAGCATCACCCCGGCAAAGGCGCCCAGCACTGCAATCAGGCCAATTTTGTCAATAAAATTAGACCTGTCCCGCCCTGGCAGATAAATCCCGGTTATATTTGCAAGTCTTGAGTTTTTCCGGATATGGCATTCACTACAATTCAAAGCATCTTCCCTTGGTGCCACCATATGGGTAGTGGGAAATGCATATGTTGTCTCTACAAAATCGTATTCTCCGGAAAAGGGCTCACCCAGGGTTTTGTTCCCTCGTGTAATGGCATCTTTCATGTCAAAGCTAGTCCAATATCCATTTGGGCCTGACAAAAGAGGCGCAACCATCCTTTTACGAATTTTGTCATAGGGTTGTTTTCCCCTGTGGATTTTAAAGGGAGCAATCCTTGAATCTGGATCATTTTTGTTTCCCAGGGGATGGCTGATCTCGACAATGGCTGAAGGATCAATTTCATCCTTGATTCCAATATTGGCAAAAGATCCATTATACCAGAAATATTCAGGTTTGACATTTTTTTCCCATCTGAACTCCCCTTTAATGGATTTATAAGTGTGTTTTTTATAAGGCCCTTCAATATGATAGGGTTTACCATCCTTTAGATCTCCAGCCTTGGACCAGTCCCACCACATTTTTGTGGGATTGACCCTGGCAAATTCAGGAATATGGCAGGATTGACAGGCCACTTTGTCTGTATGGTCATTCAGTTTGGAATAATTTTTATGGGGCAGATTGCTGTGGCAGGATTCACAAGTTATTTTGGATGCCATATCATCATCAATCAAGCTTTTACGTTCCGCTGAAGCCGGTCTGGTATAAAGCCGACCAGCAATATTATGCTCCACTGTGGTATGGCATCTGGTACAGGCAAAATTTGCACCTTCGGCTGCCATGTGAACGTCCAGTTTCTTATTGGGCTGGGCCATTGAAGTGTCCAAATCTCCATGTTTAACTCCATCTCCGCCACCACCGTTAAAATGGCATTTCCCACAATTCTCCCGCTTGGGTAATGTGATATTATGGGTAGCATCTTTTATGCTGCCATAGATATCTTTGACTATTTCAAGGGTATCTGGATCATCATCACCTGCAAAGGCTTCAAGATCTTCGAATGCTTCCTTGAAATTAAATTTTTCAGCACCATGGCAGACCAGACAATTGACTTCGCCTTTTGTAGCGTTCCATCCGGCATGGCATTTAATGCATCCCTTATCTTCCATGTTATTGCCTGAAATACAAAAATTATTGATTGCATGGCCAGCCTTACCGTTCATGATCCCTTCTTTTTCTGAAGGCACTTTCCAGGTCCAGTGGATGGTTTTTTCAAACTGCATGGAGGCATCGGTATGGCAGGAAAGACATGCCTGGGTAATCTCATCACCTGATTTGAAATTTTTATTCAGGATTTCAGTTTTTGAATGATCTGTTGTGGTCCAGTGCTTGTCGGCCCGGACGGCCTGTTTGGCCAGTTTTATCCCCAGGGCCTCATCACCGGAGACCTGCTTTGATGCAAAAGCCATCGGTATCATTAATGTCGCAAAAATAACAACAAGGATTGCACCGAAAACTTGTTTCCGGCAATTAATTTTCATCTTTCCCATAACACCTCCATATTGAGTAAACGTGAATCCGGGTATGGCCATTTTTGACCATACCCGATATGTTATTTCTTTTATATATTTTTTTAGAAACTAGTTTATTCATTCTTTTTGATTTCATAGTATCCGTCTTTTTTGTAGTCAATGGTGGCTTCAACATAATAAACATCCAGAGCCGACCGCAAATCTTTGACCATGTAATAGGCTTCACCGCTTCTGGCTCCAGTGGAGCAGACAAATACAATGGGTTTATCATCAGGCAGAGCCTTGATCCTGGGCTCCAGGTTTTCAACGGGAATGTTTACAGCAGTTTTAAAATGATTTTTTGCAAATTCATCTGGATCACGGGCATCAATAAGCATGACTGATTCAGGGCTGTTGGCCAGGATATCTTTAAACCGGTCAAGGTCAATGGAACCTTCCACCTCTCCTGCCTTGACAGCAACAGTAGCACCTGCTCCGCCAAATTGTTTTTTCCACTCTGGATATCCCTTTGCAAACACTGAGACGTTCTGGTAGCCCATGACAATGGCTTTTGCAGCTGATTTATGGCTCAACCGGCATTTCAAGCCGCCACAATAGAAGATAATGGGCGTGGAAAGTTCCCTTGGCAATTTGTTTTTAAATTTATCAAAATGAGCAAAAGGAATACTGATGGCTGTGGGAATATGGCCTTTATCGTATTTGGGTTTCTGGGGCCTGGCATCAACAATCAGGGTATCATTGTCTGCAATTTGCCTGGCTACCTGTTCTGCTGTAATGGAGGCATAGGCTCCTTTCTGCTTCATCCACTGGGGAAATCCCTTGGCAAAAACTTTGACATTGGTATAACCAAGGGCCTTGGCCTTTTTAGCTGATTTATGGCTTAATTTGCATTTGAGCCCGCCGCAATAATAGATTAACAGGGCATTTTTGTTTTCAGGCAGCAGATCGATTTTTTTATCAAATTCTGAAAAGGGAATGCTGACGGCTCCAGGTATATGGCTTTTTATATACTTAACCTTGTAAGGCCTGGCATCAATTATCATGACATCTTCAGCCATGGGAACCGTGACATTTGAAATAACAAAATCAGCATCTACAATTTGATCAAACATCCAGGGTTCTCTGTCTGTGCCTGCACTTGCTGTGAATGTGCCGGTCACAAGGAAAAAGCCTGCTATCATTCCCAGGATCAGGGTTCTAACCATTTTGTGTTTCATTTTGAACTCCTAAGTTATTTACAGTTAAGGGTTTCATTCGACCCTATATATATTTAATTAGCTATTCTCTTTGCTTGCTTCTCTGCCATCAGCAAGGGATGTGCCAAGAATTGAAAAGAAAAGTCAATTGAATATAAGTTATTAAGTTCAATTGGTTTTTTGGGATAATATTTTTTTCTTTCCTGGATATTATCTGCAAGTATTGCCAAAGTGTTAATATTATGTTAATATCCATTGTTAATGATGTTAATAATAAGGGACTAAAATGGATATAGGAGCGTATTGGCGTCACATAATTGATTCTGTTCAGGACGGGATCATCATTGTGGATGCCCAGGGGAACTTCATTGCTGCAAATTATTCTGCCCAGCTGATAACCGGGTATTCTGAAGAGCACCTTAAAGGGAAATCATGTCGCCTGCTGAATTGTACAGGGTGTAAAATCAAAGGTAAAGGTAAAGGAAAGGACTGGTGCAGTCTTTTTTCCGCAGGTCTTATCCGGGATAAAAAATGTATGATCACGGATGCCAAGAACCGGGCGGTTCCCATTGTAAAAACCGCCACGGTTTTGTTTGATGACAATGGTAAGATTGCAGGCGCTGTTGAAACTCTCAAGGATATAACGGAAAATATAAACTATAAGCATGAACTGGCATCCATAAAGAGAATTTATCAGATTGATGACGGATTTCACGGAATTATCGGACGGACACCTGTCATGCAGAACCTCTATGAGCATATTGAAAGCGTTGCTTCTCTGGATACTCCAGTCATGATTCTGGGCCAAAGCGGCACTGGAAAGGAAATGGTTGCAAAGGCCCTTCATGAAACTGGAAATCGTGCAACAAAACCCTTTATCAAGGTTAATTGTGCCGCCTTGAGCGAGAATATTCTGGAAAGTGAATTGTTCGGTCATGTAAAGGGAGCCTATACCGGGGCGGAAACAGACAGGATAGGAAGATTTGAAGCCGCACACAAGGGGACTATTTTTCTGGATGAGATCGGGGACATCCCTTTGTCGGTTCAAATAAAACTTTTAAGGGTTCTGGAAGAGAGAATGATTCAAAGGGTTGGATCAAATAAATCCATACCAATTGATGTAAGGATAATCACAGCCACTAATAAAAATCTGGAACGTCTTATTGAACAGGAAAAATTCAGGGAAGATCTTTTTTTCAGGATCAATGTATTTCCAATGATCTGTCCTGCCCTGGATCAGCGTAAAGATGATATCACCCTTATTATTCAGCATTTTATCAATATACATGCTGAAAAAACCGGGAAAAACATTTTGGGATTTACTCCTGAAGCCATGAAAATTATGGTTTCCTACCCCTGGCCAGGTAATGTCAGGGAGTTGAAAAATGCAGTGGAATATGCATTTGTTCTGGCCAAGGGAAAGAGTATCCGTTCGGAACATTTGCCGGAGAAACTGCTGAATAATAGCAGGTCTTCATCCCCGATCCAGGGAAAAATCAACAACCTGAAATCCTCAGGTGCCCTGGCTGAAGGAACCTCTGTCCTGGTGGGGCAGACGGAAAAGGAAGCGCTTATTGATGCCCTTGAACAGGCCGACGGCAACCAGACAAAGGCCGCAAAATACCTGGGTATTTCCAGAATAACTGTGTGGAAGCGAATGAAAAAGCATAATATAACCCTGAAAATCAGTTGATATCTCCAAAGGAGAAGCAGGAGGATTGCTTTAATGGAAAAGCCAATTAACATTTGCTTAACATTCAAAGGTAAATAAAAAAATGCCTTTTTGTTGAAATTAAAATTAAATCATTGTAAAGGCCCTGTTCTCAATGGATTTAAATATTCAATTTATTAAATACCAAGGCAGGGATTTTTTATTGGCATTATCTTTGCTACTAAGCTGGCTATGGAATAAAAATCAATTAAAAACTACAGTAAATTAATTGTCGGTATTTACGATTCAGACAAAGGACGTAAAATGAAAAAAGAGAATGTACTGGTAGCAGTACTCATTGTTATAGCGGTGGGAGGGATTTTGTTTTTAAACTCTTCTAAAATTCCTGAATCCGTTACAGAAGCAGCCCAGGAGTCGTTACTGGAACCGGTATCAGTAACGTTACCTTCTGCGGAAACAGGTACCATTGGCTGGAAAAATTATACTCCGGGCATGGCCATGGCTGGCAAAGAAAGCAAATCAATTTTTCTTTATTTCCATGCTGAATGGTGCACCTATTGTACAAAACTCAAACAAACCACCTTTAAGAATAAAAAGATATTGGAATATCTTGAGAATAATTTTATCAGTATCCAGGTGGATAGTGATAAAGAGAAGGCCCTTGCCCAGGAATGGAGAGTCAAAGGACTGCCCACTCTGTGGTTTCTTGAAGCCGACGGGACCCGAATCAGCAGCATTCCAGGATATCTGGATGCAACTCAATTGCTTCAGGTTTTAAGATATGTACATACCAAGAGTTATAATTCCATGGATTTTCAAGATTTTATAAAACAAGGATAACCCCTTTGCACAACAAATATTTACCGGGGAAAAGAAGGAAAATTATGACATCAAAAATTTCAAGAAGGGCCTTTTTAAAAGGCTCAATTACTGCGGCCGGATCAGTTGCAGTAACAACTGGTGTGGCAAGGGCAGCCAAATCATTGGCAAAAGAGGACATAGAACCCCTGGTCACAGTCATTGACATCAGCAAGTGCGTTGGGTGCGAAGAATGCGTCTATGCCTGCCAGGAATCCAATGCCTCAAAATTTCCAGAACCCAAAAAACCATATCCCAAAATGTATCCCTCAACCGTTCCTGTCCAGGACTGGTCAGATAAACGGGATACAACTGACCGTTTGACTCCCTATAACTGGCTTTTTATCCAGTCTGCCACAGCCAATGTCAACGGAGAAGAGATTGAACTGACCATCCCTCGAAGATGTATGCATTGTGAAAATCCACCCTGTGTCAAACTTTGTCCCTGGGGATCTGCCAAACAGGAAGACAATGGTCTCTCCCGCATTGATCCTGATATCTGCCTTGGAGGGTCCAAATGCAAGGCTGTCTGTCCCTGGCACATTCCCCAGCGGCAGACAGGAACCGGACTTTATCTGAATCTTTTGCCTGCTTTGGCCGGCAACGGGGTTATGTACAAGTGTGACCGATGTTATCAAAAGCTTGAAAAAGGTGAGAATCCAGCCTGTATTGATGCTTGCCCGGAAGATGTCCAGGTAATCGGTCCCCGGTCTAAAATGATTGAACATGCCCACGCCCTTGCAAAGGAGATGAACGGTTATATTTACGGTGAAAATGAAAATGGGGGAACCAACACCATTTATGTGTCACCTGTTCCCTTTGACCAGCTTACCTTTGAAAAAGGAGATGGAAAGCCCCACCTGGATCAGGTTGACAATAAAATGGCCAATGGAAATAATATTGCCCGGGCCATGCTTATTGCACCCCTGGCTGGTGCAGCAGCAGCATTTGGGAAATTTTATAAACAAACAAAGGAGGATGAATAATGTCTTCTGTTCATAAAGTACGAAAATTTGTATATGGAATCACCCTGTTTTTTATCACCTTGAGCGGGTTTGGCCAGATGCCGATTTTTGCTCGATATCATATATCTCATATCCCAGGGCTTGGCTGGCTTGCACAGTTTTATGTCACCCACGTAATTCACTATATTTTTGCTGTGATACTAATAGCCCTGTGCGTCTACGCGGTACTGGATCTTTTCCTGGACAGAAAAGGGTTTGTCAGGTTAACGGGCTCAGGCATTTTAAAGGGTTTTTTCATCCTTGGCCTAGTGGTTACAGGCGGATTTATGGTTGTTAAAAATCTGCCTGGAGTCTATTTTTCCCATGTAATGATTTATATCCTTGACTTATCCCATATTATTCTGTGCATGGCTCTTCTTGGGGCCAGTGCCTACTCCCTTGTTAAAAGGAAAGCCTGGACCAGATAAATTCAGATCGGATAAATTTGATCCTCTTCCCCGATTTTTCATCATCGGGAAGCACTATTATACAAAAGGTCATTGAAAATCCATGATTTTCAATGACCTTTTGTAGTTTATATGCATTTTATGCTATGAGATCTGTATGGAAAATACAAATAGCAAAATACCTCCCATATTGTTGATGCTTTTCATTTTTGCAGAATCTTCCATTCCAATGGATGGGGGGCCGGACAATATTGTATTTTTAACAAATCTTGATCCTAATATTCAAAATTTACTTCATATACCTTTGTATGGAACCCTTGTTTTTTTGTGGTTAAGGTCTTTTTCTGGTTCAGGAAAAATCACAAAGCAAATGATAGTCTACAGCCTTATTATTACAATATCTTATGGCTGCCTTGATGAAATTCATCAGTCTTTTGTCAGGGGGCGCTATGGAGGGATTATGGATATTTTGCTCAATATTCTGGGTACAATATCCGGAATAATTTTTTTCTTTTATCTACAAGAAAGGAGAACAAGATGACATTGGTTGGAATAATCGGCGGATCAGGACTGGATGATCCAGATATTTTGAAAGATCCCGGGAAAATTGAAATTAAAACCCCATATGGCAATCCTTCTTCAGAACTATTGTCCGGTAAAATAAATAATGTTGACACACTTATCCTTGCCCGCCATGGGCGGCAGCATCAGTTCAGTCCAACCCAGGTGAACAACCAGGCAAATATTGATGCTCTGAAACAGGCCGGGGCTACTCATATTATTGCCACCACAGCCTGCGGCAGCCTTAAACGGGAAATTGACCGGGGTCACCTTGTTATCCCGGACCAGTTCATTGATTTTACAAGATTCCGCAAAAACACCTTTATTGATTCCTTTGAGAACGGTGCTGTTCATACGGATATGGCCCACCCCTTTGATGAAAATTTGGGAAAAGCTTTGCATGAGTCAGCAAAAACCCTGGACCTGGCAGCCCATGAAAAAGGCTGTGTAATAACCATTGAGGGCCCGCGGTTTTCCACGGTGGCAGAATCCAGGATGTTTCGTATCTGGGGGGCTGATGTGATTAATATGTCCACGGCACCGGAGGTCATGCTTGCCAATGAGGCTGGAATTCCCTACGCAGCTGTTGCCATGTCAACGGATTATGACTGCTGGAAAGAGGACGAACCACCCGTGACCTGGGATGAAATCCTTAGTGTGTTCAATCAAAATGCTGACAATGTAAAAAAACTGCTTGTAAAGACCATTGGCAGTTTAAACATATAACCAGTAACCCGTTATCAGGAGAGCAAAATACGATCATGGATTTAAAACAGACAATCAGAAGCATATCAGACTGGCCCATTAAGGGGGTTATTTTCAGGGACCTGACAACATTAATGCAAAGTTCCGGGGCATTCAGGGAATCCTGTGACATTTTGTACGACAGGTATAAGGATATGGGCATTGACAAGATTGTGGGTATTGATGCCAGGGGGTTTGTGTTTGGTGCGGTCCTTGCCTACAAGCTGGGCATAGGATTTGTGCCGGTTCGTAAAAAAGGCAAGCTGCCTTGTAAAACCATTCAGGAGACTTATACTCTTGAGTATGGGGAAGATACCCTGGAAATCCACGAAGATGCCATTAAAAAAGGTGAAAAGATCATCATTGTAGATGACCTTATTGCCACAGGCGGAACTGTGGGCGCTACTGTCAGACTGGTTGATAAACTAGGAGCTCATCTTATTGAATGTGCATTTATTGTAGAATTGCCCGATCTGAAAGGCCGGGATCAGATTCCTGGATGCAAGGTGTTTGCCATCACAGAATTTGAAGGTGAATAAACCAGGTTAAAAGGCAAAGCACAGAAAAGAGTATCTGCTAGTAATTTTTTTACCAAAGGAGATACCATGAAAAAATATATATATTTATCAGGCCATTGGTCATGTGTTTTGTCTTTACTAGTTGCATTACCTTTTTTCACCGGGTGTGTGGGAACTGGGGCACTCCGGCCCAATCCTGGACTCCTGGGGAAATATCAGGAAAGGGCATTGCCCAGGGATTATAATTATTATTATTGCGGCCGCTCCAAATTGCCCTATGCTGTTGTCGGTATTGACAAAGCACTTGAATTCAATGACAGGGTCTGGTTTAAAATTGAGTATGGGCAGGATGTATATAAAAAAATTGCTGGCTTAAGCCAGCTTCACATGGACAGCAATACACTTTATCATTCTGATATCCTGGATACTGAAGGAAAAAAAATCGGTGTCTGGTTTTCATACTACCATTCTACAACGGTCCGGGTGAATGCTGAGACCGGATTTGTGGAAGTTTTCAATCCCTATGATCCCAATGAGGACGACCAGGGAATATTTTTTAATTTTTAACATAAATCTTAACATCGGAGAGAATAATAATGGGCAATAATGGCGGAACACCAAGCAGTATTGATTTTTTGGTTGATAAAAAAAACCTCTATCGTGAAGAATCTTTCACAGATCTGAAAATAGCAAACATACGCCAGCTCTTACCGGTGCATATAAACGGATCAGAAGACAAAAGCCGAGAAGTGATTTTTCTGGGAAGTACACAACTAACCAGTCCCCAGGGTCCCATTCCCATACAGGCGCAATTGGAAGCCAACACACTTGAACAGGCCATGGACGTATTTCCAAAAGCCATGGAAGCTGAAACTAAAAAAATGATTGAACATGTGAAGCAGTTGCAGGAAAAACAAAAAAAAGAAAATAACTCCAGGATTATTATGCCGGGAGTAAATTAATTCTACAGGGGTTGAACAACCTTGCTCTACATGATCAAAAGCAATAGAATGGAATCACTCATGGATGCCCTGGTTGCAGTCCTTGAGGATGTGCCTGATGATCCAATTACTCCTGAATGGATCGGCATCCAGTCCAGGGGAATGAAACAATGGATTTCAACCCAGGTGGCCAAGAAATTCGGGATCTGTGCCAACCTGTCTTTTTTGTTTCCCAGGCAGATCCTGGAGCAGGTTTTTTCAAGTTTTGAAACAGAACAACTGCCTGGGTTTTCTGAAGATGTATTGATGTGGTCAATCATGGGCAATATTCTTAATAAGAATCCCCTGGACCCTTCAATTCCCAGAAGTTCTGGTTTTACCGGTAAATCTGAAACCTGTTTTTCAGATCTTGAAAATTATATCCAGGGTGATGAATCCGGCCGCAAGCTTTTTCAATTATCCATGAAAATTGCCAGGGTCTTTGATGATTATCAGATTTACCGTCCCGATATGCTGCTGACATGGGAAAAGACAGATGGGAAGGCAGTCTTTAAAGATCCTGTAATGGCCTGGCAATCAATGCTATGGAACAAGATAAACCATAGCCAGAGCAATATGGCCTTCCAAATGGATGAATTTCTCAAACAGGCAGCCATGGCCAGGGCAGGGCAGGGGAAGCCAGGAAATTTGCCTGGACGAATCTGTCTTTTCGGGGTATCAGCAATGCCTGCCAGATTTCTGGACATTTTTGCATCCCTGGCCTATTTCGTAGATATTTATTTATTTTTACTTACACCGTCCAATCAGTTTTTCTTTGATATCAAATCAAAAAAACAAATGGAAAAGATTGCCCTGGACAACTCTGGCAGTATTAATCCGGATCAGGCCTATTATGAAATTGCCAACCCGCTTTTGGCATCCC
Source organism: Desulfobacteraceae bacterium (assembly GCA_029939535.1). GTDB lineage: Bacteria > Desulfobacterota > Desulfobacteria > Desulfobacterales > Desulfobacteraceae > NBML01. Next base: position 12,207 of record JAOZST010000051.1, read on the forward strand.
TTGGTCTTTCAGGCAGGGAGTTTCACAATGCCCTGGAAGAGTTTGATTACCATGAACCTTTTGGGGATTTGTTCCAGGATCCCATGGATAGCTCAAAGACCATGCTTTCAGTTCTGCAGTCTGATGTACTGAACATGGTGGATCGAAGTCCTGGTATGGAAAGTTTACCCATTGAAGTGTCGGAAAAAGACAGCTCCATATGCATCCATGCATGCCATTCCCCAATGAGGGAAGCCCAGGTGCTCAAAGATCTTCTTTTGGATGCCTTTGAGAGTAGTCCTGATCTTTGTCCCCATGATGTTATTGTGATGATGCCTGATATCGAGACCTATGCCCCCTATGTGGAAGCGGTATTTTCAAGGGAACATAAAATTCCATTTTCCATTTCCGATAGAAGAAAAAAATCCGAATCCCTCACAATGGAAGCTTTTTTAAAGATTCTTCAACTCAAAAATTCCCGGCTTGAAAAGGCCAGGGTATTGGAACTTCTACTTTTTCCTGCAATTTCAGCCAAATTTGATATTTCAAGTAAAGACCTGGTGATCATTGAAGAGAAGCTCAGGGATGCAGGGGTGTTATGGGGCAGGGACTCTAAGCATCGCAGGGACATTACGGGTACAGGGTTTAAGGAAAACACCTGGATGTTTGGGTTCCAGCGTTTGTTTATGGGGTATGCTCTGCCAGAGAATGAGGAAAGTCTGGTGGCTAATGTGCTTCCCTGTGATGCCTTTGAAGGGCTGGAAGCAGATCTCCTGGGTAAATTTGCACATTTTTGCCATACACTTTTTGACAGGCTCAGGGATTTTGATTCCAGAAAAAATATTCCAGGGTGGGGTGCATGTTTTAAAAACCTTATCCAGACACTGATGACAAAAGGGGTGGAAAAAAACCATTCCAATGAATCTGATATGGTTTTTTTGATCAAAACCATGGATGAATTTGTCCTTGAGGGCAGGGAAGCGGGTTTTGACCATGAAATCGATTTTAGCGTTGCGCGGGAAGTTATTGAAAAAAAATTGGATAAGACCATTTCCCAGGGTAGCTTTCTGGCAGGCAGCCTGACATTTTGCAATCTCATGCCCATGCGGAGTGTTCCTTTTAAAGTTGTGGCCCTCATGGGCATGGGTGAGACTGGTTTTCCAAGAAAAACCAGAGCATCCAGCTTTGATTTGATTTCAAAATATCCACAAAAAGGAGATAAAAATGAAAGGGAGGAAGACCGTTATCTATTCCTGGAATCCCTTTTGTCAGCCAGGGATCGTCTTATCATAACCTATACCGGCATGAGCATAAAAGACAATTCCCCCATTCCATGCTCCGGAGTAGTTGAGGAACTCAAGGATGCAATTGTCTCAAGTTTTAAATTTCCAAAGGGCTATGTCTGGTCATTTTCCCATCCCCTGCATCCTTTTAACGAAATTTATTTTAAGCAGACAAATTTTATTGAACCAGGTTTTTTTTCATTTTCCCAGGATCAGTGTAAAATAGCCATTTCCCAGGCAGCAATGGGAAATAAAAATCAATCTGAAAATAAAGATAAATCTGAAAATTGTTCAGGGTCTGGTCAGGAAATGTTAGTTCTTGAGCGGGAAAAAGGAAACGAAAATGCTGATTTATCCATAACTTTGGCTGATTTGATCTGGTTTTTCAAAAATCCGGTTCAAGCCTTTGTGACAAAGGGGCTCAACCTTTCCTTTCCAAGGCTTGAGGAACAGAGCCCTGACAGGGAAGAGTTCCAGGTTTCTGGATTGTCCGGGTATGGCCTTGGCAGCTATTATATGGAAAAAGAACCGGAAAGGGATATATATCCCATTGTCAAGGCAGGTGGAAGATTACCCTTTGGAGAAAAAGGCAGAAGTGAATGGAACAGGATCACCCAACTTGCCGATCCTGTCATGGACCTTGCCAATACAATTATCCCCTCGGATCCCCTTCCTCCCCTTGTTTTTGATACCAGGGTGCTGGGGCTTGGCATTACAGGACCAATAACTGATATTTACAGGGATGGGCGGTATGTGACAGGTTTTGGACGGCTGAACCCGGGCCGACTGCTGACCCAATGGATAACTCATCTGTTTTATCAAACCATTGATCAGGATTTGAATCATTCAGGTACAGGTACGCAGGATAAATTTTTGAATTCAAAAGAAAATTTCAGTATTGGATCAACCCATATCATTGGTCAGGACCCAAAGAAGAAAGTGCCTGCTGTTGTCTATGATTTTGCCCCTGTAAAGGATGCATCCCGCTATATTACAGATCTGGTGTCCCTGTACCACAAGGGCCAGACCCAGGTTCTGGCCTTTTTCTGTGAAACATGCTTTCATCTTGCAGACAGCCTTGGCCGGAAAAATTACGAAGTTACACCGGAAAACCTGGAAAAGGCCTTTCATATATCAAAAAAATTCTGGATAGACAGTTTTAGAAATACAGGAGAGGGTCTTGACCGGAATGTTGCCCTGATTTTTGGGAAAAAAGATCCCTTTGACAGTGTTGAGACCATTGTAGCATCAGGGATTATAGACAATGCCCTTGCAATTTATCAACCCCTTTTAAAACATTTAAATCGTAAATCATGAAACCTCTGGACCCTTTTTCACTGGATCTTGAAAAAATCACCCTTATTGAAGCCAGTGCAGGCACTGGAAAAACCTATACTATCACAACCCTTTTTGCCCGGCTCATAGCCCAGGGGTATTCAATAGAATCCATTCTTGTTGTGACCTTTACCGAGGCAGCTGCAGCTGAATTAAAACTTCGTATCCGCAAACGTCTTTCAAGTTTCCTGGCTGATAATACAGGGAATGAAGATGAGCTGTCAGCTTTTTTCAATGCCCAGGATGATTCCGGGTTGATCCGGCAGCGCATTGCCTATGCCGTTAGCAGTTTTGACCAGGCCTGCATAATGACCATCCATTCTTTTTGCCTTCAGACTTTAAAGGAGAACGCCTTTGAAAGCAGGACAGATTTTGATATTGAGCTCCTTACTGATTCTGCCTGGTTTTTCGACCAGGTGTGCATGGATTTTTTCATGACCCGGATCAATGATCAGGATTCCCTGTTTTTAAAATATTTAGCTCAAAAGGGCGTGACTCCGGAAAATTTCAAAGTCATTTTCAGACCCCTGGTATCAAGAAAAAATATGGATATTATACCTGATACTGCCAGGTTTACAGATGTTTGTGATTCATACAGGGATCTTACACAGAAAATTCATTATATTTTGAAAAATCATAAACAGGAGATCATCAGACTCATCCAGGACAATAAAGGTGTTGACAAAAGGAGCTATACCAAAAAAAACCTCCCAGCCTGGCTGGAACGTTCCCTGGAAAAATTTAATGCCCAGGGCAGGGATACCCTCTTTGTTATGACGGAAAAAGGTGACCCCCTTTATAAGTTCACCCGTTCCAGACTGACTTCCAGAACCAAGGCAGGCCATAATGTTCCAACCCATGAATTATTTAATCTATGTGAAAATCTTCTGGATCTGTCCAGTGTACTGGAAACCAATGTCATTTCCCTGAAACTTGAATTTTTCTCATTTTTCAACCAGGAACTTGATAAAATAAAACTCACCCTTGGGGCCTGCTTTTTTGACGATCTCATCAATGATCTTGCTTCGGCACTGGAAGGTCCAGGACAGGATCAGCTTAAAGCTGCAGTCCATGAAAAATTTAAGGCCTGTCTTATTGATGAGTTTCAGGATACAGACCCTGCCCAATACGGGATTTTTTCCAGACTTTTTGCTTCTTCTGAAGTTTCTGAAAAAAAAATGCCGTTTTTTATGATCGGCGATCCCAAACAAGCCATTTACGGATTCAGGGGCGGGGATATTTTTGCCTACCTTTTTGCCTGCAAAGAAAGTGACCAGATATTTACCCTGGAACAAAATTACAGGTCTGCCCCCCTGCTTGTGGAGGCAGTTAATAATATTTTTTGCCTGGGCCCCAATCCCTTTTTGTTTAAGGAGATAGAGTTTACAAGGGTTGGAACGCCAAAAACAGCTGTTAACAGGCTTATTGAAAAGGAACTGCCTGTTCAACCCCTTAAATTTACCTTTGTTGAAAGGAAAAATTTCCCTTTGGATCGCCAGGGATATATAAAAAAAGAGGATGCCTTGAAAGCTATCCCCAAAATTCTGGCCCTGGAAATTTTATCAACCCTGAATTCCAAATTCAGGCTTTTACTTGAAAAAGGGGATGAAGAAGAGAACATTGTCGTGAATCCAGGTGATATGGCAGTGCTGGTAAGGACCAATGACCAGGCAGAACATATTCATCAGGCCCTGACTGATTTGAATATTCCTTCCTACTTGTTAAAAACCGGTTCTGTTTTTGACTCCAGGGAAGCAATTGAACTCCATGATATTCTTCTGGCTGTATATGAACCAGATCATTTTGGACTACTAAAGGCTGCCCTGTCATCTTCGGTTTTTGGATTTTCCTTGGGCATGCTGGCAGATCTTGACCAGGACGAAGAAACTCTGTGGCGCTGGCAAGATCAATTTCGTGAATATAAAGATACCTGGGAACAAAAAGGTTTTGTATCAATGATCATGGATTTGTTCCATTGTGACCAGGGGGTAGTAAGAGTATCATCAGAATTGAGCGAAAGGGTTCTCACTAATTTTTACCATTTGATCGAACTGGTATCCCAGGCGGCCCAGCATCAATCTTTGTCCATGTTTTATCTTATAAAATGGTATAAGGCTCAGCTTTTTAAGGAATCCCGGGAAGAAGGGGCTGATGAACTCAGGCTGGAAAGCGATAAAAAAGCCGTTGCCATAGTTACCATTCATAAAAGCAAGGGACTTGAATATCCAATGGTTTATCTTCCCTATCTATGGGCAGGGGGCCGGAAAATTAAAGCAGATGATCCAATACTGTTCCATGATCCAGACATGGATTACAGGCTGAGACTGGATCTTGGTTCATCAGACAGGGAAAGGGCAGTGGCTCTCAGGGAGCTGGAAGAAACAGCAGAGGAAAAAAGGCTGCTCTATGTTGCCATGACCCGGGCTTCTGCCATGTGTTGTATTCTCTGGGGCGGGTTTTCCTCGGTTGGCAATTCTGCCCTGGGCAGTCTGCTCCATCCCAAAGGTTGTATTTCTGATACAATTATGCTGCAGAACCTGGACAGGCTTACCATACCAATGGATTCAATGTTTTCAGGCTCCTGTGAAGAGTCATCTGTAAAAGTAAACCTCTTTACCCCCTGGGAGTCTGATGAAAAATATATCCCACCAGAACAGACCGGGACCGACCTGGGTGCACGATACTTTCAAAGACAAATTACTCCTGATTGGCAGATATCAAGCTTTTCTTCAATCATAACAGCCGGATCCTGGTTGCAGCCTGAGACTGTAATATCAGAGAATGTAGCACCTGATGATCTATCAATTGATAATATAAAAATTGATGGATTGTCAAAAAATCAAGATCCTTTGAACCTTGAGATTTGTTTAAAAGATTTTCCCAAAGGAGCCGGGGCTGGAGATTTTTTTCATGCCGTGTTTGAGGACCTTGATTTTACTGATCCCAATTTTATGGGTTTGGATTCAGTGGCAATATTGGTAAAAGAAAATTTGTCCAAATTTGGATTTACAGATACTAACCTGGCTAAACCTGTCACAACAGCTGTCAAAGAAATACTTGCCACCAGCCTTGTAACAGACACAGGGGAAAAATTCCGTCTTCAGGATATTCAAATGGACCAGCGGTTTACGGAACTGGAATTTTTTTTTAATGTACCATCCTTTGATATTGCTTCAATGGGAGATCTGTTTGCCGGGGAACCAGGTGGAGATACCTATGCGAGAAGGATTATAAACCTTGGGACCAGCAGTTTTAAGGGGTTTATTAAAGGGTTTATAGATCTTGTGATAAGGCACCGGGGAAAGTGGTATATAATTGATTATAAATCAAATTTTCTCGGAGAATTTTATGGAGACTATGGGCAGACTGCCATGAAAGAAGCCATGGAAACCCATCATTATATCCTTCAATACCATTTATATTTGACAGCCCTTCACAGGTATCTTTCCCTGCGCTTAAAAAACTATTCATATGACAGGGATTTTGGCGGGGTATTTTATCTCTTTATACGGGGAATGAAGCCAGGGCAGCCCCAGGGGATTTTTTTTCACCGTCCTGAAAAGAATTTCCTAAGCAAATTTATGACAACCCTGGGATCAAAATAATAAAATTCATTTAATGATTATATTTGACAGCATGGGAATGTATAGATAATGGAAGACTCATAGGGGTAGTATATATTTCAGACGTATATTATCATTTCTTTTCCTGACTAAACAGTTGACAGAATAAAAAATTGACATCAGTGATAGAATTTTTTTGAAAAGGACAGGAGACATGGGTAATTGTCTCCTGCCCTTTTTATTGTTTACATGGCAGATTCCGGGTGGAACACATTAACCTCCTTGAGATCATCCCCCAGATATTCCCTTTCATTGGGTCCAAGAATACCCAATGAAAGACAAATCAGAGTCCACATGTGCACCACAGGGTAATTCCCACCATAATGCTCGCTCAGTTCGTGGATCTGGGCATGACAATTATGACAGCCGGCAATACAATAGTCAGCGCCAGTGGCTTTGATCTGATCATCTTTTATTTTTCCATAGGCAAGACGATCTTCCTTAAATCCTGACTGGAGAAATCCACCACCTCCGCCGCAGCAATAATTATTGGAGCGGTTGGGCTGCATGTCAATAAAGTTTTCCTCTCCCACAACTGATTTGACCACATAGCGCAGATCCTCTGCAATTGGGTCTCCGTAACTTTTTCTGACAATCTGGCAGGGGTCCTGGACTGTGAATTTAATTCCCAGGTCCTTATTCCAGTCAGAACTGACTTTCAGCTTTCCTTCCCGTATCCATTTGGCATAGTACTCATAAATATTTTTAACTTCAAAATTATGCTCAAGATTATATTTTTTCAGTCCTGCCAGGACTGAGAATGTAACATGACCTCACTCGGTATTGAGAAAGGTCTTACACCCTAATTTGTTGCAATGGTCTACGGAAGTTTTGGTTACATGTTTCCAGGCTTCATCATCAGCCAGGAACATGCAATAATTTTCTCCGGCCCATCCCTTGCTACCATATGTCCAGTCCACACCCGCCAGGTGAAGAATTTTCCACAGGGGAACCAGCTCATCAGGTTCCGTGACAGGTTCCCTTGAATTCTGGTTCAAAAAGAACTCAGCCCCTACCTTGTCAATGGGGGCCTGCATTTCCTCGAACTCGGGCTGGCTTTCCTGATATTCTTCAAGCACATCTTCCACAACAAATTCAAAATCTTCTTCAGTTGTTCCCATGGCAGAGGTGGTATCATTTTTTAAGGCCATGTCACAGGAGCCAAGTATCCCTTTTGGTCTTTCCTCCCTGGGCCGCAATGCCCTTGCATTAAAAATCAGCTGGGGAATATCAATCTGCATGGGGCAGACATAGATGCATCGCATGCACATGGTACACATCCAGGGCCAGTCTGAGGCAGCTATTTCTTCATCCATGCCAAAGGCGGCCATTCGTAAAAATTTCCTGGGGTCCATATCGGCAAGACCAGTTGCAGGGCAGCCTGAAGTGCATGCACCGCAGGTGAGACAGGCATTCAGGTTGCCCCCTTCTGGTAGCAGTTCTTTCACCTTATCCAGAAAGATGGCATTTTGTTTTTTATAACCAAGCTTTATGGCGGTCTCTATCATTTTCTTTCCTCCTTTAGGGGCCCTGGCAGCAAATCAATCCTCAATCCGTCTTTGTCCTTTTGTTGTTCTTTTTGTCCTGGAGCCAAAGGCCACGTTATTTTTAATGATACGTAATCGTTCTTTATCTGATTCAGATTACAATTTCAACTTCAAAAGCCACCTTTACCTGATAAAAGCACAATTTATGCCAGAGAAATCAACTATCAACGAATAAAATACTTAATTATATTAAATATTTATGTTTATGGTTTGGTTTTGCTTTCAATGGCGGTCGCAAATTTGCAACTATATTTTAAAAAGAAGTGTCAAACCTGCAAACCTGCAAATGGGAAATGTTTTGGATTTTTTAGGTGAAAACATGTTTCTTAAAAAAAACTTAATTTTAAAGATCCTTTTCTTTAATTTAATAAAAAACTCTTTTCCAGGCCAGAATGATGGGGTACAATCCTGGGTGTTTTTTGACGAATCAGGAATTTCTAATGGAGTTGGATTTTTTAATAGAGTTGAAATCTTTAATGGAGCAGGAATAGGCTGTTTACCATATGCACAGAAGAACTTTTTTGAAATCTACGGCAGCTTACTTGGTATTGAACAGGATACCCGGTGCAATTGCCTTGGAGTCTGTCTCCCGGCAAGGAATATTATCTTCAGAATTCATGATATTTCGGCCTGGGATATGGGTGATAGAGGTATAGATGCCGGGATTGCCTTTAAAGGGAATGTGATTATAATTTTGGTGTCATAAATTTTAAAAATGTGGGGAAAAATGAATAAAAACAAAGAAAATGAAAATACAGACATGGTTCAAAAACAGACCATGTATATTGCTGTTCTTGTATCAATCACATTGGGCTTCATGATCGGTGCTGCATATACCTCGTTCAAGCTTGCAGACCAGGGTTCAATGGCCCAGCAGATGCCTAATATGAGTCAGCCAGTTCAAAGTGTCAATTCCCAGAATATGTCAGCTGAAACCGGTGCTAAGATTTTAACCCTTGAAGAATTTTTAAAGAAAAATCCTGATAATGCAGATGCATGGACAGAGCTTGGAAACCTGTTTTATGACAGCAATCGATTTAGTGATTCCATTGAGGCCTATGAAAAATCCTTGGCCCTGGTTCCTGGAAATCCCAATATTCTTACAGACATGGGTGTGATGTACAGAAAAAATAAGCAGCCGGAAAAAGCAGTTGAGTCATTTGATCAGGCCATTGCAGCTGATACTGCCTTTGAAATTGCAAGGTTCAACAAAGGGGTGGTACTCATGCATGATATGAACGATTTTGTCGGGGGCATCCAGGCCTGGGAGGAATTGGTAAAAGTAAATCCCATGGCAGCTGCTCCAAATGGTGAACTGGTCAGTTCTTTGGTTGAGAAAATGAAACAGCATGAATAATGACCGTTAACAGGCCTGTCCCATCCTGGATGCCAGCACACCCCTTGCAAGGGAG
>JAOZST010000207.1:0-6174 GCA_029939535.1 Desulfobacteraceae bacterium
CTCCAAGATCATGGGTGATGAGGATCATGCCCATGTTGAATTCCTTTTGTATGGAAGCAAGCAGCCTCAAAATCTGGGCCTGGATGGTAACGTCAAGGGCGGTGGTGGGTTCATCGGCAATGATGAGAGACGGTCCGCACATAAGACCCATGGCAATCATTATCCTCTGTCTGAGCCCCCCGGAAAGCTGGTGGGGATATTGTTTCAGACGGGAGCCGGAGCCTGTAATTCCTACTTTTTCAAGCAGGAATACGGCCCTGTCCCGGGCCTCTTTGGAACTGACTTTTTTATGTTCTGTCAGAGCTTCGGTGAGCTGGTCTCCAATGGTATAGCAGGGGTCCAGGGAAGTCATGGGTTCCTGAAAAATCATGGCCATTTTTGAACCCCTGAACCTTGACATTTTTTTTTCATTCATCTTTAAAAGATCATGGCCCTCAAACTCCATTTTGTCTGCAGTGTAACTGGCTGATGGGGGAAGTATGTCCATGATTGCCAGGGCTGTAATGGATTTTCCGCACCCGGATTCACCCACAAGACTAAGGGTTTTTCCCTTTTCCACACTGAAACTCACATTTCTGACTGCATGGAGCGCTCCTGCTGGAAGGTGAAGATCCACATTTAAATTTTTTACTTCAAGCAGGTCATTCATGATCTTCCCTCCGGAGATGTTACATCCCGCAGCCCGTCTCCAAAGAGATTCATTCCAAGTACAAGGAAAAAAAGTGCCACCCCTGGTATGGTGACAAGGTAGGGATCAAAGAGCATTAAATCCTTTCCTTCGGAGATCATAAGTCCCCAGGAAGGTATGGGTGGCTGTACCCCCATTCCCAGAAAAGAAAGAGCAGCTTCCAGAAGAATGGCCCTGCCTATTTCCAGGGTGCCCACAATGACAATGGAGTTAAACAGATTGGGCATGATTTCCCGGGCCATGAGCCAGATAACAGAACACCCTGCTGCCTGGGCAGCCTGGACATAATCCATGGCTCTGATCTGCTGGGTTGTGGCCCGTAAAATAACGGCAAACCTGTCCCAGATCAGACAGCCCAGAACGATGATCACCACATACATGGACCCGCCTATGAGGGCCACCACGGCAATGGCCACCAGCACGGCAGGCAGAGCCAGACGCACCGTGATGATAAAACTGACGATTATATCGGCAATACCCCCGAAATATCCTGCAACCAGTCCCAGGGATATACCAATGACCCCGGCAATGGCCATGCATGAAAATCCGATTAAAATGGATACCCTGGACCCGTATACCAGTCTTGAAAGATAATCACGGCCCATGTTGTCGGTTCCCAGGGGATGATCCCAGGTCCCTTTTTCACTCCAGATGGGTGGGACCATCCTGTTGGAGAGATCCTGGTGATAGGGATCATGGCCGGCAATATAGGGGGCAAAGACGGCCATCATAAAAACCATCAAAACCATTACACCGCCAATGAGAAATCCCTTATGGGTAATCATTCTCTGGCGCATGATCTGGCCGGGCGTGGGAAAGACCACATCCAGGCCTAATCCTGAATCAAATTGCTTCTGCTGTGTGGGTGTCATGGATCAAGAACTCCTGATTCTGGGGTCAAGAAAGGCATTGCAGAGATCTGCCATAAAGGTCAGAAAAATATAGATGGTGGAAAGAAGTAGAACTATTGCCTGGACAACGGGCAGGTCTGATCTTGAGATGGATACCCAGGCAAGGTTGCCAAGACCGTTCAATGCAAATATGGATTCAATGACAATGGAGCCTCCCAGCATAAAACCAAGCTGGACAGCTGCTACGGCAACAACCGGGATAATGGCATTCCTGAGGGTGTGTTTGAATAATATTTTAGGCCATCTCAGCCCCTTGGCCCGGGCTGTCCTGATGTGATCCGAGGCAAGCACCTCCAGCATTCCAGATCTTACCAAACGCATTATGGCAGGGGTGGCATAGTAGCCCAAAGCTATGGTTGGCATGACAAAATGCCGCCAGGTATCACTGCCGGATATGGGAAGCCATCGCAAATATACCCCAAAGAAAATAATAAGAATCAGCCCGAACCAGAAGGAAGGCATGGCCTGGCCCATAACGGAAATTGACAAGGCAATCCTGTCAATCCATGTATTGGGCCTGACAGCAGCCAGCATGCCCAGAGGGATGGACAATACCATGGCAAAGGTCAGGGCACAGATCCCCAGGGTCATGGTAACTCCCATGCGCTCTTTGAGCATCTGTGCCACGGGTTGATTCAAGTAGGGTGAGTTGCCGAAGTCTCCCTTAAGAGCCCTTCCTGCCCACTCAAAATACTGAATAATCAGGGGACGGTCAAATCCGTATTGGGTCCTGACAAATTCAATTTCCTCATGACTTGCGCCTTCCCCTGCCAGGGATATGGCAGGGTCGCCCGAGACCCGCAGCAGCATAAAGCTGATCAGCGACACTGTCACCATTACTATAAGTGCGAGTCCCAGGCGTTTTAACGTATATATCAACATAGTATTATCCGTTTATTTCCATTTTGCCTGGAAAAATCTGGGCACTGCATCGGGATAGGGTGTAAAATCCAGATCCTTTGAATAACAATTATTGGATACATAGGTGAACATGGGGCACCAATATGCCTGATCTGCAATGCGTTTCAAGGCATCGGAATATAATTGCTTCCTCTTGGGCGTGTCAATGGAAGAATCTGCTTCAACCAGCAGGTCTCTTACCATTGGATCACGGGTAAGATCATCCGCTTCAAATTCAAAAAAATGGCTGACAATGGCGGACACATCATTAATGGAATAGGAACCCCAGGTGAGAAACTGCATCTGGGCCTTGCCAGATCTGGATTTTTCCCTGAGAGCTGAATATTTCATGATCATCAGCTTTGCCTTGATGCCAACGGCAGCAAGATCGCCTATCATTGCTTCAGCAAAGTCTCTGTTCCTGTATCCATAGAGGGTGGTTTTAAATCCATTGGGATAACCAGCCTCGGCCAGTAATTTTTTTGCTTTTACAGGATCATATGGATACTGTTTTACATCCTGCTCACATCCAAACTGGGAAGGAAAACAGGCAGAATAGACAGCACGGGATTGTCCGCCAAGAAGATTTTTTGCAATTGAATCCCTGTTAATGGCATGGTTGACTGCCTGTCTGACCTCAAGTTTTGCAAAGGGATTATCCATGCCATGCTCTTTACCGGAACGGTTGGCTGAATCAAACTGAATATAACCTATCCGCATGGTTTCTGCAGGGGTAACAGTGAGACTGGGCATTTTTGCAAGTTTGGCAGCCTGGTCAGGGGGAACCAGGTAGATCCAGTCCAGGGAGCCTGTCATGAGTTCTGCCATCTGGGTATTGACTTCCGGCAGGGTTCTCCAGACAATTTTACCAATGCCTGGCTGGCCCTTGGGGCTGTCCTTAAAATAATTTTTATTTTTTTCCATGACTATTTTCTGGCCAGGAATTACCTCAACAATTTTATAGGGGCCGGTACCAATGGGTTTGACACCAAAGCCGTCAGTTCCCACTTTTGAATAATACTCTTTTGGGTAGATGGGATTTGCTCCTGACAAAAATTCAAAAGCAGCTGGAAATGGTTTTTTTAAGATAATTTTTACGCTGTAGTTCCCTGTTTTCACCACGCGGTCTATCCAGCTTGAATACCGCTGGGTTTTTACCTTATTGTCAGGGTTTGCAGCAAAGTTAAGTGTATATACAACATCATCAGCAGTCAGTTCCTGACCATTATGAAATTGAATCCCCTGCCTGAGATTAATTGCCATTTCAGTATCAGAGTTCCATTTAAAGTCCTTTGCAATGAGGCCTTTATATTCATAGGTAACAGGATCTCTGTAAAGAAGATTGTCATAGGCATGTCTTGCAATAACAATTCCCTCCCGGGCCGTATTAAAATACCGGTCCAGGGTTTCAAGTTCTTTGCTGAATGCAATATTCAGGGTGTCATTTTTTTTGCCGGCAAAAGCCGGGTGTAAAAAACATGATAAACACATGAAAATAAACAGCGAGATGGACAATAATCGGATACTTGTTTTCTTCATTTCACTTACCCTCCTGATATTAATTATTATTTTACCACGATAATTTGGTATACACTTTTGTGTGTGTTTACCAGTACAAATTATTACTCTTATTTAAAAAAATTTTCCACTGTCTTAAATAATATTTCTGCTCCTATTTCCAGCACATCTTCATGGAGATCAAAATAGGGCGAATGCAATGGATGGTTTATTCCCATTTCCTGGCTTGCACATCCAAACCTCATGATAGCGCCCGGGCATTTCTGGGCGAAACAATAAAAATCCTCACTACCCATGATAAACGGAAGAGACTTTACATTTTCTTTTCCCAATACCTCCACAGATGCCCCATAGAGTGACTTGCACACATCTTTGTCATTTATTCCAAGGGGTGCCCCAGGTTTAATAGTGAGTTTGCTTTTTGTTCCCAGCATTTTATCAATTCCAAGAACCAGGTTTTTCAAGGCTGCAATAATCAGGCTTCTTGCTTCCTGGTCATGGGTGCGGATGGAACCTGTGATAATAGCCTTTTCCGGGATTATATTCCCGGCATCACCCGAATGACAGGTTCCCACACTGATGACTGCGGAATGGGCAGGGTTGATCTGCCTTGGGATAATGGAATCCAGGCTGGTGACAAAAATACCGGCTCCGGTAATTGGATTGATACCCTGATGGGGACGGGCACCATGACTGCCCTTGCCCGTTATCACAAGCTCAAAAGGATCAGAAGCAGCATGGCCGATATGGCTGAAAACCCCCACCGTTCCCACGGGTAAATTGGGGTCCATATGGCCTGCAATGATCCGGTCCACCCGGGGATTTTCAAGCACCCCCTTTTCAACCATTGCCTTGGCTCCTCCCAGTTTTTCTTCTGCCGGTTGAAAAATCAATTTAATGGACCCAGAAATTTTATTCAACAACTCAGAGTTTTCAATTTTTTTTGCCACACCCAGAACAATGGCTGTATTGGCATCATGACCGCAGGAATGCATAACACCCTCATGGATTGATTTATGGGCATTGTCAGACAGTTCCTGCATGGGCAAGGCATCAATATCAGCTCTTACTGCAATGGTCTTATTTTTTTCAGGCTCCTGTTTTTTGCCTTTAAAAACAGCCACCACACCCGTCATATCATCAAAGGTCTGGATATCAGGCTTGAATTTTTTCAGGACTTCACAAATTTGTCGGGTTGTTCTTTTTTCATTAAAAGATACTTCAGGGTGTTTGTGAAAATCATTTCTTAGATTTACAATCCATTTTTTGAATTCATTATTAGGCAATGACATTTTTTTATTTTACCTTTTTATTTTAAACTGGTACAAATTATACGGTATCCTGTCATTACTTTCAATTTGGAGGCGGATCAACCGCTGCAATTTCAGTCTGAATTATTTTTGCTATTTCCATGCATCTTTCAGGACCCATGCGCATGGTAATACTGGCCATGCTGATGGCTGCCACAACCTGTCCTTTCAAGTTGAAAATCGGGACCCCCACCCCAATGGAATCCTGAGTAACGATGTGAACACTGTTTGAATATTTCATTTTTCTGGATTTTTTAATCCAGGATCGCACCTCTTTAATTGTAATACCATAATATTTTTCATATCTGTGAGCATTGGTTGCAAGTATTTTTTCCCTCTGTTTTGTAGGTAAAAAAGACAATAAAGCCTGTCCTGCAGCTCCAACGCCAAGAACCCTGCGTTCTCCAATTTCATAACCCAGAACCTGAACCCGGGATTTACCCATTACCCTGTCAATGCACAACCCATCATAACCGGAACGAATAATCAGACAAGTTGCATCATCGGTCTGCTGGCTGATTTTTTCCAATGTTGCATGGAAATGGTCCCGCATGGAAAATTGCCGGGTACCTGCACCCAGGGAATATAATTCAGCTCCCAGGTGATATAGCTTGGCCTCGGAATCAAAGGATAAAAATTCTTCTTCCAATAGAACGGTCAAAATCCGATGAACAGTGGGAGCCGGAAGATCCAGTTCTTTTGCGACCATGGATAGTCGGGCGCCGATTTTATTATATTTTGAAATACATCGCAAAATTGCGATGGAGCGACGAAGGCTTTGAGCCCCTTGCTGACGCCGGGGGATTTCTTTTATTGATTTTTGGATTGGATCATTTTTCATGTTTTT
>JAOZST010000208.1:0-6123 GCA_029939535.1 Desulfobacteraceae bacterium
CAACCGTAGCTAAACGAAGGATTTTATTTTCAGTGTTTTTACGTTCTGTAATATCATCAAACATTGCAACCAGGTATTCAGGATTGCCTGTTTCATCCAAAATTGTAGAGCAATATATTTCAGCGGGAAAATATGAATTATCCTTTCGTTTAAGAATAATTTCGCCCATGTATTTATTTTCTTCTAATAACGCCGGTATAACTTCTTGCTGAAACTGTTTGACGCCTGCTGTATCGCTGAAAAGAAAAATAGATTTACCGATTAGTTCTTTTTCAGCATCAAATCCACCAATTTTTAGTAGCGCTTGATTAACATAAGTTATATTTGCCTGAAGATCTGTAATAATAACCGCCTGATTGATGGTATCAACTAATTTGGATAATTTGCGGATTTCTTTTGCTGCCAGTTTACGTTCAGTGATATCCCGTCCTGTAATTTGCACCATTGATTCGTTTTCGTATATAAAAGGAACACCAATAAGTTCAATATCGATGACTTTGCCATCCAGCCTGATAAACCTCTGTTCTAATACAATTTTTGAAGCCACTCTTGTGAACAATTTTTTTATACTTTCCAGGGCCATTGCTCTATCATCAGGATGCACAAAATCAATTGCCGATTTCCCCACTACTTCGTCCAATGATTCAGCGCCGAGAATATTTAATCCGCTTTTATTGATATACACAATTTCTGTCATATTATGAATGGAAATTAAGTCCGGCGAGTTTTCAAATATTTCGCGGTATCTTTTTTCTGATTTTTTCAAATCATCTTTGGCTTTTTCCATTTGCGTAATATTTCGGCTGACGCCTATTAAACCAAGCACCGTTCCATCAGGACTGTAATAGGGCGTTTTGAGCGTATCCAGCAGAACTTTGTCCCCATTGGGATATTCAACCCATTCTTCGTTACGGCGGCATTTTCCTTCTTCAAGCATCTTGCTGTCGTTTTTGCAAAAGGACTGAGCCATCTCTTTGGGAAATATATCAAAATCTGTCTTGCCAATAATATCTTCCACAGAATGATTGGCATATTTTTCAAAAGCTTTATTGCCGCCTAAATAAACGCCCTGTTTATCTTTATAAAATATCAGGTCTGGTATGGAATTAATAAGGCTGTCCAGTAAGGCCCTCTGCTTTGATATATTTTCGTTTGTTCTTTGTGTTCTTAATTCAGTTAATCCAATTTCAGCAACCATTGTTGCTAACAAAGCTAAAAAGTTGAGTTTGGCTCTAAATATATTTTCATCCACAACCAGGACTTTTTTTAATGCTTTAAGATATGCTTTTTCATCATAATCAAATTTCTTTGCCTGATTTTTAAACCGTTCCATATCCGGTGGGGCAAACAGGATTTGCCCTGTAAATAAATTAGCAAGATGTTTACCTTCGACGATAATAGGTGTACTGCCGTCAATAAGGCCGTTTTCACAATAATCGATGCGAATTTCACCGGGCTTCTCCATACCGGATGTAAGTTTTTTATTGCTGGATTTGCAGTGTTGCAGGGAAGCTTCACAGGCTCTGTGAAACTTAGTACAAATATCCCGCCAGCCAGTACCTATTAAAACTTCGTTGGTTTGCTGGTCAACTAAACCGGTTGTAAAGCCGGTAGCAACAGTAAAACTTTCAAAAAGAATGCGCAACTTTTCAATGTCTACTATTTCTTTAAATGTAAAATTATCTTTTACCATATCATTCCTTGATTAATATCAAATCTTGAACTTTGAAACCAGGTTGCTTGCTTTTTTGGCATTATTGCTGAGACTGTCTGACCTGCCACTCATTAAAATTTATTTTTCTTATGCAATTTCTGAATATTTTGAGCCAGCATTGAAACATCAAAAGCCCAGCCGATTGCACCGAGAAAGGTTTGCTTGTCATAAACAGGGATGACAATTCTGTAAAACGCACCGATTTTTGTGATGGAAAAACCAATGCTGGTTTTTTTCTCCTCCAGAATATGCCGGGCAAAAGGGATGTTGCTGATACTCATAAATTTCCAATCCACAACTTATTAATCTAAAAGATTACGTATCTTCCGGGCAAGATCCTTTATGACAACGGGTTTTAGTAAAAAACCCCGGATACCCAGAGATGCAGCTGTTTCTTCTGACATGGTTTCGCTGAACCCGGTACAAAGCAGTACAGGGATATCCGGGCGTATTCCGGTTAATTCAACGGCCAGTTTTTCTCCGGACATATTGGGCATTGCCATATCTGTAATCACCAGATCAAATTTATCAGGATCTCTGCGAAAGGCTTCAAGGGCCTCAATGCTGCTGGTACGTGGAGTCACCTGATACCCCAGGCGCTCCAGCATCTGCTTTTCCATGGTAAGGATGGCTTCTTCATCATCCACAAGCAGGATTTTCTCGGTGCCGCCCTGAATCCGGGCCTGGGAAGGGGTTGCCTGTTTTTCAGAAAATTGCTTTTCCACCGGCAGATACGCTTGAAATTGTGTTCCTTTTCCAGGTTCGCTGTAAACCTGAATCCCTCCCCCCATGCTTTTAACAATGCCATGAACAACCGACAATCCCATCCCCGTTCCCTTGCCCTGTTCCTTGGTGGTAAAAAACGGATCAAAGATTTTTTCTGTTAATGCCTTGTCCATTCCCAGGCCTGTATCTGATATTGTTAAACAGGCATAGGTCCCTGGTCTCATACCTGGTCCCATATCCGGGCTCAGGGCATCCTGACTGGATAATGCAATTTCCCTGAGGCTGACGGTAAGTTTTCCTCCGGTTTTATCCATGGCATGATAGGCATTGGTGGCAAGGTTCATTACAACCTGGTGAATCTGTGTGGGATCAGCTTTGACGGCACCACAATCAGCTCTGATATTCTGTATGATTTCAATGGTTGCAGGGATGGTGGACCGGATTAGTTTTAATGTTTCCTTGATAATGGGCTGTATCTTCATCAGCTTTAATTCACAGCTTTCCTGGCGTGAAAATGTAAGGATCTGTTTTACCAGTTCCTTTGCCCGCAGGGCACTGGTATAAATTCCCTTGAGGCTGTTTCCAAGGGGGCTGTCCCCAGGGACATCCATCAACAGCATTTCAGTATGGCCCAGGATGGGAAAAAGAATATTATTAAAATCATGGGCAATGCCGCCGGCTAATGTGCCGATGGATTCCATCTTCTGGGCCTGCCGGTATTGCGCTTCCAGCCTGGTGTTTTCTTCTTCAGCCTGCCTGCGCTGGGTGATATCCATCACATTACCTTCGTAACGGACAATCCTGCCGTCCTGATCATGGATAACACGGGTGCTGTTGGATACCCAGATATGGGAACCATCCTTGCAACGTGCTTTGAATTCAAAACCTTTTACAGATCCGTTCTTCTGGAGAACCTGCTTAAACCGTTTCCGATCCTCATCATTTACATAATATTGTGTTGCAATGTCGGAAATGCCGGAGACCAGCTTTTCAGGTGATGCATAACCCAGCATTTTGGCAAAGGCAGGATTGACGTTGACAAAACGGCCTTTGGGTGTGCTCTGGAAAAAGCCTTCAACTGCGTTTTCAAAAATACTCTGGTATTTTTCTTTTTCTTCCAGGGCCAGTTGCCGGGCTAGTTTCAAATCCTTATTGGACTGTGCAAGTTCAGCCGTTCGTTTTTCAACTCGCCCCTCAAGCTTGCTGCCGGCTTTTTTCAACTCTGCCATCTGGGATGAAATTTTATTTCCCATTTCATTGAGTACCCTGATGAATGGTAAAAATTCCTTTACAGGTGCAGAAGTTTCCTGAAAATCATAATTGCCTGACCCATAGTTGGTCACAATTTCACTGAAATAATTAAGCGGTTTTTTTAAAAAAAATTGTAAAAGAAATTTGAAGGTAATAATCAAAAAAATCAGATTGATAAAAATAATAATAGCTCCAGACACAATAAGCTGCTGGCTGATCTCTCGATAATAACTTGATGTCAGCGCTATATCAACTCGACCCACAGGACTGTTTTCATGCTGCACCAGGCTTGATCTGTTTATCAGGGGTTCATGAATCTGTTTGTCGATTTCAAAATATGTATTTCCCTGGGAATCAATGATCTTAAGCTTTGAGATCAAATCGTTCAGTGCATAGGAAGCGCCAATGCCTTTAACAGTCTCTTCGTCAAAATTCCAGAGAGAGGTGTCAAGAATTTTGGACATGGAATCAATCAATTCATCCGCCTTATCCTCCAACTGGGTCATGGCATTTTGTGAAGCAAAATAAAAATTAATTGAAATAGCGATGGTGGAAACAATAACCATGGTTAATATCATGCCAATGGTTAAATTTCTAGTGATGGATTGATTGATAAACCGATGTCCCAAGGTTATCTTACCTTTTTTATCCATGCCCATATGCTTAATACCCATACTTTTCCATAATATTGTCTATCCCACCCGTCCTGATCATTTCATCCAATGCCAGGTCAAACGCTTTTAACAGCCCTGCATAATCTTTTATTGCCTTTGAAAAACCAACACACAAAGGCTTGTTTTCCAGAGGCGGCTCTAAAAAATCCAGTTTTCCCGCAGCATGGGGAATATGGGTTTTGATAATCTGCTTTGCCGTATATTTGTCAATAACAGCAAGATCGATTCTACCGGCCACCAGCTTCAGCAGGTTCTGTTTATCAGTATTCACTGTTTTTTTGATAAGATAGTCAGCTGAATCAAATTCCAGGGTGTTTACATAGCCTCGAACCACACCGATTCTATAGGGCATAAGATCCCTGAGAGTTTTATAGGTAATATTTTCATCCGAACGTTTGCAGAAAACCAAAGGCCCATCGGCAATTGGTTTTGATAAAGCATATAATCTGGAGCGTTCTTCAGAATAATATGCCGGGTACATAGCGTCATATTCACCGGCCTTAACATCGGTGAGTACCCGGGCCCAGGGCATGAAATATATTTTGACCGGAAACCCTGCCTTTTTAAACGCCTGGGCAACAATTTCAGAAGTAAATCCGTAATTCTCAAGGTTCTCTTCTACATAGGGACTCCAATTTAATGTGGCCAGTTTAATTATCCTGTCTGAAGAAACTGCAGTGGATTGAAACGCCGTTAAAAACAATACAATTGCAATGATGGTTCGAAATACAAAAAACATGTTCTCTCCTTAAAGCTATCTGAATCCATGATATTCCATTATTTTTGAAATTGTTCCATCCCTGGTAATCAGTTGTAGGCCGTTGTTAAAAACTTTGAGCTTTTGTTCATAATCTTTTACTTTTCTGGAAAACATCACATACATTGGATGAATTTTAAAAGGGGGTGAAATAAACTCAAAATCATCTTTGTCTGCAAAAAAAAGGGTGTTTATGAGATGCTGCCCGACAAATTTATCAATAAGGACAAGGTCAACGCGCCTGTTCAATAATTTTTTCAGATTCAGAATTTCATTGTTGGCTTCTTCTTTTGTCAGATAATCTGCTGCGTCAAATTGAATGGTATTGACAAAGCCGCGCACAACGCCTATCCGATATGGTTTCAGATCCTGGATAGACTGATAGGAAATATCTGAATCCCTGTGTTTGCAAAACACCAATGCGCTCTCCATGAACGGATTGGATAATGCGTAAGTCTTTGCCCTTTGATCGGAATAATATCCATAACAAACTGCATCGTATTTTCCGGTTTCAGTATCTTTAAGCGCCCTTACCCAGGGCATGAAATAAAATTTTACATCATACCCGGCCCGGTTAAATGCTGCCGTTAAAATTTCTGATCCAACTCCTAATTTTTCCAGTTTTTTACCAGCATAGGGCTCCCACTCCAGAACCGCCATAGAAACAATTTTTTCTCCTGCTATTCCCTGGGCAGACCAGAGCCATATGGCTGAGGCCAGTATCAATAAATTAAAAATTTTCATTTTTGTCGGTGAGCTGCAGGGGAAAATAGAGATGTTTTTTCAGCCATTAGAAAAATTTCCTGTCTTTAACCATAAAAATCAAACCTGTCTGATTTCTTTTTCTATTTTGATCATGAAAACAATACCCTATTGCTCTTTATAAGTAAATATCAAAAATTTATGATAAAATTGTAGCATAAATTGATAGCAGCAGGTCATACAGGAGAGGTGCGTTTATAAATCAGCACTTCCTCAATTCTTTATAAGATTTTAGCTGA
>JAOZST010000052.1:0-21172 GCA_029939535.1 Desulfobacteraceae bacterium
GATTTCTTGATAATCCCAGGACCCGGGAAATAGCTTCAGCTGAATTTGAAAAGTATTTCAACGGCAGGCTTCTTGCTGCATGGTCCTTTGGAACCAGCTTACTTGGATGCAGGGACAAGGCCATTACAGGTGTGGAAGATTTCAAAGGGCTGAAAATGCGTACCTCGGGAACTGCCATGGCAACCATGTACAAGGCCCTGGGAGTTATTCCCATCAGCCTGAGTTCCAAAGAAATTTATACGGGATTGCAGCGCGGAACAATCCAGGGAGCCGGCTCCGGAGTCTCCAGATGGCGGCGCAGCAAACTCTATGAAGTGGCTCCCTATCTGACCGTGGATCCGACAATTCCCTATTTCAGTATGTGGCTGGTGATCAACAATAAATCCTGGAACAAACTTTCAAAAGAGGATCAAAAAATCATATCTGAAACAGCCAAAGAGTATGAAGCCTGGACAAGAGACTACGCAGCCAAAGAGAGGGAAGAGGATTTTGACTTTCTAAAAGCAGAGGCAAAGTCTTTCATCGAACTTCCCAATGAACAAAAGACCAAACTTGTCAATACAGTGAAACCGGTTATGAAGGAATTTGCCAAAAACCAGCTTGGTGATCAATACCAGGAGCTATGGGGCCTGCTGGAAGAATCAAAATAACCATTGCCAGAATTCTTTACTGGCTGTTTATAAGGAAGTAATATGGATGAACCAGGGATTTCCCCGGATCAGAGTTCAGGGGTGCTGATAGATCGTATTTCCTATGTATTTGCGCTATTGGCAGGTCTGATGATGTTGTCTGTGGCTTTGTTTATGTCCTTTGAGGCATTTTCACGACACTTTCTGGATCAACCCACTTCATGGGTACTGGCTATTTCAATACTTATATTTATCTGGTTCACGTTTCTGTCTGTTCCCCATGGTATAAAATCAGATAAACACGTTGCCTGCGATATTTTTGTTACCCAATTGCCTCCACGAACCAGACAAGCCGTTGGTGTGGCGACTGATCTTGCATCTCTGTTATTTATCTGTGCCCTGGGTCTCTACGGTTTCAGCCATTTTCTGGAAGCGGTTGAATATAATTCCATGAGCGAGGGACTGTTCCGCTACCCCATGTGGCTTGTTTTTCTTGCCATTCCCAGCGGCATGGCCCTGAGCGCTATTCAATTCATAAGGAAAATTCAGACCCGATTTTTCTGGATGAAGAATCATCCAGAAAAATCATCCAAAGCATCAGTTTCTCCAGCTCTTATGGTAATATTTTTTTTACTATCGGCTGCAGCTGGGATTGCTGTATATTTTTTCAGCCAGCCCATGGGCATTCTTATCCTTGCCCTGGCACTTTTGTTTTGGGGAGTGCCAATAGCTTTTGCCCTGGGGCTGGTAGGTCTTACAGGTCTATTGTTCTTCCATGGGAGTATCTCCGGCTTAAATACCCTGCCCATAGTGGCCGAGCATACAGCTACTAATTTTATTTTATTGGCAATACCCTTGTTTACCCTTGGCGGCTTGATCCTGTCCCGGAGCGGACTGGGTGAACAGATATATGATTTGAGCAGTAAATGGCTTGGCTGGATGCCCGGCGGCCTGGGTGTGGGCACCTGTATTACAGGAGGAATCCTTGCGGCCATGATAGGTTCCAGCACAGCAGTTACTGCTATTATCACCCTTGTTGCCATGAAACCCCTGCTGGACAGGGGCTACGATAAAAAACTGGTTATCGGCACAGTAACCGGCTCCAGCCTGGGCCTGATCATTCCACCCAGCATTGGATTTATTGTTTATGGTTTTCTAACCGATACATCCGTGGGAGACCTTTTCATGGCCGGTGTTATTCCGGGAATCATGCTGGTCGCAATGTTCAGCACATATATCGTAATTTCATGCAAAGTCAGCAAACAATATGAGGTTGTAACTTTCACCTGGACCCAGCGCCTGGTCTCGCTGCGAAAATCCTTTATCATAATTCTTGGCCCGGTTTTTGTACTTGGCAGCATATATACAGGCGTTGCCACTCCTACGGAGGCAGGTGCGATACTGGTCATTTACAGTCTTTTCTGCGCCTTGATTTTTCGAAAAATAAATTGGAAAGGTCTAATGCAATGCCTGATAGACAGCAGCATTCTTTCCACAATGATAATCATGATTATGGTGGGAGCCCTGATCATGTCCAATGTAATAACCCTTCTCCAGATTCCGGCAAACCTCACGGAATTCATCATTGCATCCGGCCTGCCCATCTGGGGAGTTATTCTTTTGATAGTTATTCTTTATCTTTGTCTGGGGATGTTCCTGGACGGCGGGTCCATAACAGTTTTGACGGTTCCTGTCATCGCGCCCATGCTTCCTGCTCTGGGCATCGACACCATTGCCTTTGGCGTTATATTGATGATGCTCATTGAAACTGCATTACTGACGCCTCCGGTGGGACTCAATATATTCACAGTCAAGGGCATTGTTGATGAACCCCTGTCTTTTATCATAAAAAGTGTTATCCCCTTTGTAATAATTCTCGTTTTGGGCATTATTCTGGTTTTTACGTTTCAGAATATTGCTCTATGGCTTCCATCCCAGATGAAATAACTAAATGAAATAGTAAAGAAAACTTTTATTTGATACGGTTACTGGCAAAAGGCAGTTAACAGCTAAAATATGTAACAGGATCAACCACATTTATCTTACCGCTGGAATAGGGATTTTTCAAAGTTGCAACAATCTGGGTCGCTTTTCCGGGATTTAATTTTTCTGCATAATATTTTAAATGCTTTGATATGCTGTCATCGGAAAATTTCACTTCAATAAGCTCTTCAATAATCCCTTCTTTTACAATGACAAAATCCACCTCACGGCCTTCCTTGTCGCGGATATATCTCAATTCGTACCTGTATCCCCAATGGTCTTCCAAAAAATGAATTCTCTTTAAAAGCTGGGTTGCCACAAGATTTTCAAAAACAGCGCCCTTATCTCCAATTACATCCCCGTTATCATAGAAAAAAACTTTGGGAGGTTTGATCACTGCCCTTGGAAGATTTTTAGTATAGGATCGAACTGCAAAAACAAGATACAGCCTTTCAAGTACCTCAAGCCAGTTCTTTACTGTTTTGGGTGATGCCTGAATTTCACCTGCAATATTTGAAAGGACAACCAGGTTGCCCACACGGGTTCTTAATTGATGGATAAAAAGATCCAGTAAAGAGATCTGCCTAATGGACTCAAGGTCTCTGATATCCTCTTTTAATATCCTGTCAAACCTTTCTCTCCTCCATCGCCTTGCTTCACGTTCATCCCCGTCAAGAAAGGGTTCTGGAAACCCGCCAACAGTCATCAAACGCTTAAACACCTCTTTTGGAGTCATCTTATCCGGGCATTCATCAAATCCAAAGGGATGCAGGCGCCAATAATGATATCGCCCTAAAAGAGAATCCCCTCCCCGCCTGTATACATCCAGTCTTGCTGACCCGGTTATGAGAAAATGGACAGGGTCTGTATTGGTATCATAGACTCCTTTAATCCAGTTTTTCCAATTTTTGTATTTGTGAAGTTCATCAAAAACTATAAGGCCGTCATTTTCATGCCATTTATAGGATAAAAGGTCCTGCCTGTCTTCGTTAAAATCCCAGTTAAAATATCTTCCCGACAGATATCTCTGTTCAAGGATATTTTTGGCCAGGGTAGTCTTGCCCACCTGCCTGGGCCCGCCCACGAAAACCATTTTCTTTTTTAAATCATTGAGGATATTTTCTGATATATATCTCATGTGGCTATTTTATACCCTATTCCAAAATAGTCAAGGCTGTTTTGGAATAGGGTATAAAATAGCCAAGGGCGAAAATGAAATCCCTAAGCCATGAGGCTCCAAAGGACACCGGCTGCAATGGCTGATCCAATAACTCCGGATACATTTGGCGCCATGGCATGCATGAGAAGAAAATTTGTGGGGTCTTCCCGTTGACCCACCATCTGAACCACACGGGCAGAATCTGGGACAGCAGACACACCAGCAGCACCCAGCAAAGGATTGATTTTACTTTTCAGAAACAGGTTCATGATCTTGGCAAAAATCAAACCAGATGCTGTGGCTATGCAGAAAGAAACTGCTCCCAGGACAAAGATACCCACGGAACTGGGCACTAAAAACACATCCCCCTGGGTACTTGCACCCACAGTCACTCCAAGTAAAATTGTAGCCGTATCAATCATGGCAGTCCTGGCAGTAACAGCAAGACGTTCCGTTACTACAGCTTCTTTCAGAACATTGCCAAAACATAGCATTCCCAAGAGAGGCAGAGCAGCCGGTGCCAGAAAGCAGCAGAGCAAAAATGCAACAATAGGAAAAATCATTTTTTCTCTTTTAGTTACCTGCCTGGGCTCTTCCATGCGGATAAGCCTCTCTTTCCTTGTGGTTAAAAGTCTCATGATGGGCGGTTGAATAACCGGCACCAGGGCCATATAGGAATAGGCTGCCACAGCAATGGGCCCTATGAGGTGGGGAGCCAGCTTGGCAGTTAAAAATATGGCTGTTGGACCGTCTGCCCCTCCAATAATCCCTATGGACGAGGCTTCATTGGGAGCAAACCCCAGGGCCAGGGCTCCCAGAAAAGTTATAAAAATCCCGGCCTGGGCAGCAGCTCCCAGCAACATGAGTACCGGTCTTGCCAACAGGGTGGAAAAGTCTGTCATGGCACCAATGCCCAGAAAAATCAGGGGTGGATAAATTCCCTGGGTCACCCCGAAATACAGATAATGCAGAACAGAGTTATTTTCATATATGCCAAGCCCAAGTCCGGTAAAAATGGGAATATTGCCAACGAGCATGCCAAATCCAATTGGAACCAGTAGCAAGGGCTCATAATCTTTGGCAATTCCCAGATAAATAAAAACAATACCGATCAATATCATGATAATATTCCGGTAATCGCATAAATAAAAACCTGTGTTTTGAAAAAATTCTAAGAATAGGGTGTCCATTTTATTTCCTCGTGGGAGTAATTTATATCCAATCTGGTCTATTGTGAAATAATTTTTGTGTACAGGTTCTGATCCCAGCAGAAAAATCCCTCTCCATCAGGAAAAATAATGGCAGATTTGAGAAGAATATTTAAGTTTGAATGGGGATTTTTCACCCCGCTGATCTGGGATAGATGGAGCAGGCGGGGCAATGAAAAATGCTCTTCCATGGTCCTTGCCAAAAGGGCAAATTGTTTGGTTATTTCCTTTTGTTCTTCAGTGAGGGTAAAAGGTGGAGACTCAGAAATTTCACCTTCCTCGGCAGCTTTTTGTTCACCAATGAACCAGCCTTTGATTTTCCTGGGATTTTCAAACAGGTCCATTACTTTGTGAAGCTGTGAAATCACAAAAGAAAGCACCACAAGACCTGTGAATACGATTGTGATACCAACAACTGAAATAGCCCATCCATTGTTTGCATTGATCGCTTCTATTCCGTACAAACCAATACCTCCCTAATAAAGCCCAGGAACATTTATGTCCACTATATTTTCTGCAAATGCCGCTGTTTTACTGCAAAACTCCTGCCAGGCCTGCATAATAGTTTCAGCCCCAGGTGTATCCTCCTGGATCAGGGATAAAAAGGCTTCCCTGGATACGGCAAAAACATTCCCATTTTCAAGGGCTGTAGTGGTGGTTGTATAAACGCCCTTTTTACTTAAAAGCTCCATGGCCATGAAATCCCCGGGGGTTTCCAATATCACAGATTTACCCTCTTCCATTGACAGAAGCAGGGTTCCGCTTTCCAACAGGAAAAAATACTGAGCAATATCTCCTGCCGTGGTGATAACATCCCCGGTATTCAGTTCCCATTTTTCAAACAAAGGCATGATCTTTTTCAAATCAACCTCTTCAAGGGAATTGAAAACCATTGATTCTTTGAACACATCTGAAAGACTGCCCATAATATCCTCAATTAGATGGTGTTTTTAAGAGTTCAACTAAAATAATTATTCAAGCATATTTTATTGTTTTTGTCGATAAAAAAAACCGACCCAAGACTTTAAACCAGTATTGCAGGCATTAAAAGGCTATTTTATACCTCAAAATTTTATGGGTACCTCCATCATAATGGTTGACTGGAAAGGCGAAAATATCGTATCATTTTTTCCTATTTTAACCTAATTATTTTAAAGGAGTTGTGAGGGATGAAAAAGTGGACCTTACTATTACTAATTTGTTGTATCTTTTTTTTAGGATTTTCAACCACAGCCTTTGGCAAAGACGTTAAAAAACTTAAAGCCGGTTTTGTTTATGTAGGCCCGGTAGGGGATTACGGCTGGTCCCATGCCCATGACCTTGGTCGAAAATTTGCTGAAAAAAAATTCCCCTGGCTTGAAACGGTTATTGTGGAGTCTGTGTCAGAAGCAGACAGCGCAAGGATAATAGACCGCCTGGTCCAGCAGCAAAAATGCGATGTGGTCTTTACCACCAGTTTTGGCTATATGGATGCGACACTGCAGGCCGGCGCCAGATATCCTGACAAATTATTCATGCATTGTTCAGGATTTAAACGGTCAGCCAACGTGGGAACCTATTTTGGTGACCTTTACCAGATGTATTATCTCAACGGTATCATGGCAGGGGCTTTGACCAAAACCAATAAAATCGGTTATGTGGCAGCCTTCCCCATCCCGGAGCTGGTTCGCCATATTAATGCCTATGCCCTGGGCATAAAAGCTGCCAACCCAGAAGCAAAACTCAATGTCAGATGGATATATGCCTGGTATGGACCGGACAAAGCCAAAGAGGCAGCCATGTCCCTTATTGCGGAAGGGTGTGACAACCTGGCCTTTACCGAAGACACCCCTGCTGTAATTGAAGTTGGCCAGGATCAGACAGAAAAAGGCAAACAGATCTATACCTACAGTCATTACTCAGCCATGCAGCCCTATGGAAAAGACTCTGTTGTTTCAGGCCAGTTCATGGACTGGGGAGGCATGTATGCCAAAATCCTGGAAGATATTTACAATGACAAATGGACCAATGAAGATATATGGTGGCTTGCCAAGGAAAAGGCTGCTATTCTCAGCGGGAACGGAACTGACATGTTCAACCCCAAGTTTGTTCCTGAATTAAAAAAGGCCATGATAGACACCAGGGATTTCGGAAAAATTTCAGCCTATGACCTGGTTGTCAAACGCTATGAGCAAATGAAACAGGGTGTGGATGTTTTTGAACCCTTTACCGGACCCATCAAAGACAACAAGGGAAATCTTAAAATAAAAGCAGGTGAAAAAGCATCCAAAGAGGATCTTTTAAGCATCATGTATTATGTGGGCAATGTTGAAGGCAGCATCCCTCAATAATCTAACACCTCCCGTGAAAAGGCCGGGAACATCCCGGCCTTTTTTTAAAACCCAAAGCCCAAAGCCATAGCCCAAAGCCATAGCCCAAAGATTGATATGAAAAAAATCCAACGCCTTGAAATGAAAGATCTAAGCAAATCATTTCAAGGAATCCATGCCAATAAAGATATTAACCTTGTTGTCAAATCTGGTGAGATTTTAGGCCTTCTAGGGGAAAACGGTGCCGGTAAAACAACCCTGATGAACATCCTCTACGGTCTATACCAGCCGGACTCAGGGCAAATCAAAATCAACAACCACCCCATCAGCATTAAGAATCCCATCGAATCCATCACCCATGGAATTGGCATGGTCCACCAACATTTCATGCTGATCAAAAACCATTCTGTAATTGAAAACATTGCTCTGGGATATAAAGACACTCCCTTTTTTTTCCCGAAAACACAATTAAGGAAAAGAGTGGAAGAATTTTCCAAACAATTTAATTTCAAAATTGATCTGGACCAGAAAATATGGCAATTGTCCGCCGGAGAGCAGCAGCGGATTGAAATAATTAAAGCTCTGTTAAATGGAGCAGATCTGCTCATCCTTGATGAACCCACTTCAGTTTTGACCCCCCTAGAAATCCAGGAATTAATTTCCATCCTGAGATTGATGAAGGCCCAGGGACATATGATCATCTTTATTTCCCACAAACTGAATGAAATCATGGATATCTGCGACAGGGTAACAGTGCTGCAAAAGGGTCAAATTGTAGGGCATGCCGCTACTGCTGAAACAGATAAAAAATCCCTGGCCCGGATGATGGTTGGACGGGATATTGTCTTTAATATTGACAAAGAAAAACTTAAAAAAGGAAAAAAAATTCTGTCTGTTAAGGATATCCATATCACAGGAGACAAGGGAATGCCTGCGGTAAAAGGAGTCTCCTTTGAATTGTTTGAAAACGAAATTTTCGGTATTGCAGGGGTTTCAGGTAATGGCCAGAGGGAACTGGCTGAAGCAATAACCGGCATCAGGAAGGTCGATTCAGGATCAATCCGGACAAATGGAAAGGATATCACCAACAAATCCCCTCGCCAGATATATGACTACGGTGTCTCCCATGTACCTGAAGAAAGGATACGTTTCGGTATTGCCCCGGGACTTTTTATCTATGACAATGCAATTTTAAAACAGCATCATCTGGAAAAATTTTCCAAAAAATATTTCATCAAGTATAACCAAGTAAAAAAACATACCAAATCCATTATCAATGATTTTAAGGTCGCAACCCACTCCATTGACAACCCGACCAGAAACCTGTCCGGAGGAAATATACAAAAACTGATCCTGGGAAGGGAAATCTCTGAAAAACCGCAGCTTCTGGTGGCATCCCATCCCACCTACGGACTGGACGTGGGGGCCACGGAATTTTTAAGGCAGCACCTTCTGGAACTTCGCAAGCAGGGAAGTGCAATATTGTTGTTTTCAGAAGACCTTGAAGAGATCTTCGAACTTTGCGACCGGGTGGCTGTTATTTTTGATGGCCAGTTCATGGGGATATTGGAGTCAGATGATGAACGTCTCTGTGACATAGGCTTGATGATGGCAGGATCAAAAAAAATCGACCAGTGAAGTTAGCGGTTAGCGGTTAGACGTTCGACTAAAAAGAAGTGAAGATGAAAGATTTTAGAAAAATAAAATTCATACACACAGATTTCATGGAAATAAAGAGATTTTATAAAGAATAGGCCAATGATAAAAATCACCACCACCGACCGATACAATATCACACCATTCAGGTCTTTGATGACCAATGTTTTTTCCCTGGCTGCAGGACTTTTTGTCATCAGTATTATTTTTCTTATAGCAGGAGTTAATCCCTTATTTGCCATTTCAGAAATATTTTCCGGTTCTTTTGGTTCTGCCTATGGATTTAAGGAAACCCTGACCAAGGCTATTCCTCTTATTCTCATAGGTGCCGGCCTTACCCTGGCCTTTAGGGCCAAGTTCTGGAACATAGGGGCTGAGGGACAGCTTCTCATGGGTGCGATTTTCTCAACCTGGACCGGTCTGACTTTTGGTGATGCCCTGCCCTCCTATCTCATTGTTCCCATGATTTTTATGGCCGGTTTCATTGGCGGAGCCTTGTGGGGAATCATTCCAGCCATACTTAAAATTAAATATTCCATCAATGAAGTAATTTCAACTTTGATGCTCAATTATATCTGTGCTGAATTTTTAACCATGCTCATTGTGGGCCCCTGGAAAGGAAAAGCCAGATTTGGATTTCCAGGTACTGACAACCTGCCGGAATCTGCCATCCTGGGTGTTATCCCAGGATCACGAATCCACTATGCCACCCTGATTCTGGCCATTATCTGTGCAGTTGTTCTTTGTGTGGTCATCTACAAGACCCGGTTTGGATACGAGACCCGGGTGGTGGGAGAAAACCCGGATGCAGGCAAATATGCAGGCATTGATTTTCTAAAGACCAGCCTGATTCTCATGGCAATCAGCGGAGGACTTGCAGGCTTTGCAGGGGTTGGAGAGATCGCCGGAATCCATCATTATCTGGGATACCCGGCATCGGTCTCCTCGGGATACGGATTTACCGCCATCATTGTGGCCTGGCTTGCCAAACTCAATCCTTTGTATGCAATTATCTCGGGTATATTTTTTGCCGGCATTCTGGTGGGAGGTGATGCCATCCAGATTTCCCTGGGCCTGCCTGCGGCCACAGTGGAGATTGTCAACGGTATATTATTGTTTTTTTTAATCATGGGTGATTATTTTTTAAACAACAAAATAAGCATCCGGTTTTCAAACTGACAGGAATCCAATTAATTTATGGAAGAAATAATCATTTCAACACTCCAAAGAACTTTGGTGGCTGCAACGCCTCTGCTCCTTGCCACCACCGGGGAAATCATTACCGAAAGATCCGGAATCCTGAACCTTGGAATAGAGGGGGTAATGGCTTTGGGGGCTGTGGTTGCATTTATTGTCACCATGACCACAGGCCAGCCCTGGCTTGGAGTTCTGGCTGCCATTGGGGCGGGCATGGCCATATCCGTTATCCATGCCTTTGCTTCCATCACCCTCCAGGCCAACCAGGTGGTATCCGGCCTGGCACTAACCATGCTGGGCCTGGGGCTTTCAGGCATGCTGGGCAAACCCTATGTAGGAAAACCTTTGAGTATAAAAATGGATGACATTGTTATTCCCTATCTATCGGACATCCCCTATATCGGCAAAGTTTTATTCACTGGAGGCCCGTTTTTCTATCTGGCCATAATACTTGCCCTGGCATCCTGGTTTTTACTTGAACGAACAAGGCTTGGTATCCAGATCCGGTCCACAGGGGAAAACCCCAGGGCAACTGAAACCCAGGGGGTTAATGTGTTTTTAATCCGGTATTTGTCCGTACTCATTGGCGGAGGATTTTCAGCCCTGGCCGGTGCCCATTTGTCCATCTCCTATTCAAAATCATGGATTGAAGGCATGACTGCAGGCAGGGGATGGATTGCCATTGCCCTGACCATTTTTGCCCTTTGGAATCCCGGCCGGGCCATATGGGCTGCCTTTCTCTTTGGAGGCATTTTTGTAGCCCAGTATTTACTGCAGCCCCTGGGTATCTCTCCCAACTTTCTGTCCATGCTGCCATATATTGCCACCCTGCTGATCCTGCTGCTGATCAGCCTGAAAGATCCGAAAAAGCTCAATGCTCCTGCCATGCTGGCAGAACCCTATAAGCGCGGAGAAAGATAAACCCTTTGACTTTTGTCTTAATTTTATTGATATATAAAAAAAAGTACCAGTTAAAAAAAACAAGGAGGCTGCATGTCTTTACCCACAATATCCATTGATGAAATTTCCAGACTCTTCCTTAAAACCACCCAGAATATGCTTGGCACTGCCACCAATCAGGAAGTAAGCTATTCTTCTACAATCCAGAAGATACCCAGGGTTTCTATGAAGCCGGACCTGACCTGTTTTGTCCAGTTTGACGGAGATTATATTGGCCTTGTCATTTTAAATTTCACAGCCGATGCAGCCTTTGAAATCTATAAAAAATATATGATTGCCATGGGAATGCCCAAAGAAGAGCTGGCAACCAGTATCACATCACCGGAAGTTGCCGACAGCATAGGAGAAATAACCAATCAGCTCATGGGCCAGCTGATCAAGGATGTGGATGACCATTTTGAACTAAATGCTGTATTTGGCCAGCCCAAGGCCTTGACACTTAATTCTGCCATCACCCTGGTCATTGATGCCGATTATGCTGAAAACAGACGGCTTTCCTTTAAAATAGGCAATTATAATTTCCGCATTGAAATTGCCATGGAGCATACAGAATTTATATCGAATTAATTCCATGTAACAAAAAAAGCAGATATTTCCTATGAAAATCCCCAGACATTTTTTTATTGGATGTTTGATTTTTATTTTCCTGGGGTGGAGTTCTTTTTCAGTGAATGCCCTTGCTATTTCCATTCCAGATGAGAAAAAACTTGGAAAGCAGTTCATGGAAATGATCAGGGAACAGCGGGTCATTCTCCATGATCCCATTGCAAGACAAATGATCAATACAGTTGGCAGGAATATCCAGTCTGTACTGCCCACCCAGCCCTTTGATTATTCATTCTTTCTGATCAATGACGATAATTTTAATGCCTTTGCCACCCCGGCAGCCAATATTTTTATCCACAGGGGTTTGATTGATGCCCTGGATAACATTGATGAATTTGCCGGGATCATGGCCCATGAAATAGCCCATGCCGCAAGCCGCCATGTATCCGAGTCCATTGACCGGGCCAAACTAGTCAGCTTTGGCACCATTGCAGGAATGCTGGCAGGCATACTCATTGGAAATTCCGGAGGTGGTGATGCTGCCAAGGCACTTACCATGGGTTCCATGGCCGCAGGTCAATCCAGCATGCTTGCCTATACCCGGGAAAATGAAACAGAAGCAGATGAAAAGGCCATCCTTTTTCTAAAACAGGTGGGATATAATCCCAAAGGCCTTTTGTCAGGTCTTACCAAGCTGAGGGAGTCGGACTATCGAGGAGTGGAAGGTATCCCCGACTATTTTAAAACCCATCCAGGAACCGGGAAAAGGATAATCCATATTGCTGGAATCCTGACAGATTATACACCTGACAAGGACAAAAAACCAACTCCAGATACCTTTGATTTTGAAATGGTAAAATACCGTTTAATGGGACTTTATGGAGACCTTACCAAAAGTTTTAACAATGTAGAAAACAAATTAGAAAAAGAACCTGAAAATCCAGCCCTGCACTATGGCATTGGATTGCTGTATGCCAGAAAAAACCAACGGGATCTGGCCATATTCCATTTACAAAAAGCTTTATCCATTAAAATATTTGATCCCATGATCCTGGTTGAACTGGGACGGATCTACATCCACCAGGGCAGATATGAAAAAGCCCTGGACCTGCTCCAGGGAATCACAGAAGACCCGGTACTGGAGATTCTGGCCAAATATTATATGGCCATTGCCCAGATCGAATCCGGCAATCTTATTTCCGCAGAAAAAAATTTAAAGCAGGTGCTTGCTCTGGAAGAAGAAGCATACCCCAGGGCCTATTATCATCTAGCCAATATAATGTCCCAGGAAAAAAATCAGGCCATGTCCCATTATTACCTGGGGATCTACTATGATGAAACCAGGAAGCTTAAAAATGCCTCCCATCACCTGAAAAAGGCTGTTGAAACCCTGAATAATCCTGAAATAAAAAAGGATGCTGAGAAACGCCTTACAGATATTTTAAAATCCATCAAGAAAAAAAAATATTCCTGAAATTCTTCTATTCCTGACACCCTTTGAATCGCCCAGGTAACTCCAGACATTCCCAGGGTATCAGATTCAGATATCAGACCTTATCAAAGCTTGAAAACTGCATGGTAAATGTACCCCTGCCCTGGGTAGCGGACCGCAGGGCCGTGGAATATCCAAACATTTTTGCCAATGGAACCACAGCATGTATTACCTGGATGTTGGCCTTGGGATTGATGGATTCCACTTTGCCGCCCCGGGAGTTTAAATCGGATATGGCATCTCCCATATAGGTATCCGGAACAAAAACTTCCACATCCATAATCGGTTCAAGAAGGGCAAGTTTTGCATCTTTCAAAGCATTTTTACAGGCCATGGAAGCGCATACTGAAAAAGCAAGCTCGGAACTTTTTCCCTCTTCATGACCTCCGCCTTCAAGAACAATCCCCACGTCCACCAGGGGATACCCTTTTAAAAATCCGCCTTCCAGGCTCTCCCTGATGCCCTTTTCAATGGCATCAACATATTGATCCTGTATCTGATCGTCCGTGGCTCTGGATATAAAAGTTACACCCTCTCCTCTTTCCAGGGGCAGAAGACTGATGACCACATTGGCATAATGCTCTTTCCCCATGATTTCTTTTTCAAAAACAGCCTCACCCCTTGCAGGGGATATGACCACTTCCCGGTAAACAACCTGGGGGTTTCCAACATTGACATTGGTTTTAAACTCTTTGAGCATCCGGGATATAATGATTTCAAGATGGAGTTCTCCCATTCCTGAGAGGATGGTCTGCCCTGTTTCATCATCCTTGCTCACCTTGAGGGTGGGATCTTCAATGGTAAATTTTTCCAGTACATTGTCCAGTTTTTCCTGGTCAGCATGGGTCTTGGGTTCAATGGCGATGGAAATAACAGGATCCTCATATTCCATTTTCTCAAGTAATATTGGATAATCCTGGGAACAAAGGGTTTCACCTGTGCCGGAATCCTTGAGCCCGACAATACCTACGATATCCCCGGCAGACGCTTCATTAAGCCGTTCCCGCTTATTGGCATGCATCTTGAGAATTCTGGACAGTTTTTCTTTTTTGTTTAAAATCGGATTAAACACCTCAGACCCGGCTTCAATTTTTCCGGAATATATCCTGGCAAAGGAGAGTTTCCTGCCCTCAATCATGGAAACCTTGAAAATCAGGGCTGCCAGGGGTCCGTTCTTTTCCGGTAAAAGTTCCAGTTCCTCTTCAGTATCAGGATGAACTCCCCTTACAGGCGGAACATCCTTGGGGCTTGGCAGAAATAATTCAATGGCATTCAGCAGGGGCTGTACCCCTTTATTCTTCAAAGCACTGCCACAGAGCACAGGCACGATCTTCCGGGCGATTGTGGCTTCACGGATGGCTTTTAGTAAATCCTGGCGGGTTATTTCTTCCTCGGAAATATACTTTTCCATGATTCCATCATCCTGCTCAGATATATCTTCCAGCAGTTTTTCCCGATATTCCAATGCCAGGTCCTCAAATTCAGGATCAATATCTCTGGTTGTATATTCGGCCCCAAGGCTTTCATCATCCCAGCAGATCTGCTGCATATCAATGAGATCAATCACACCGGTAAAATTATCCTCAACCCCCATGGGCACCTGGATCATAACAGGATTGGCGCCCAGTTTCTCAATCATTGAATCAACTGCCCAGAAAAAATCAGCTCCAGTACGATCCATCTTATTGATAAAGGCCATTCTGGGCACAGAGTATCTGTCTGCCTGGCGCCATACGGTTTCAGACTGTGGTTCCACCCCACCCACAGCGCAAAAGACACCGATGGCTCCATCAAGAACCCGAAGAGCCCGTTCCACTTCAACTGTAAAATCAACATGGCCCGGGGTATCGATGATCTGAATCAGGGACTGATTCCATTCACAGGTAGTGACAGCAGAGGTAATGGTAATGCCCCGATCCTGTTCATCCTGCATCCAGTCCATGACAGCTTCACCATTGTGGACCTCACCAATTTTATAGGATTTGCCCGTATAGTAGAGGATTCTTTCCGTTACTGTGGTTTTGCCCGCATCAATATGGGCCATGATTCCAATATTTCTGATCTTTGAGATATTTTTTTGTTTGCTCATTTCACAATCAACATATTTGTTTTATAAAAGTATTCAAGGCTTACATGCCCGCCAAGGCTGGGCACATCAGATCCATTAACAAGTATTTTTACCTGTTTCACTTCAGGAATGTTCAATGCCAGAGAGTTAACAAGGGAATAAACCGCCAGCAGCTCTGATATTGTGTCCATTTCTTTTAAACGGCCATCCCTTATGCCGAGATCCACCCAGGTATTGCCATTTTCAGAGATAAACAGGGCATTTATCTTTGTGTCTGCCGGAAAAGTAGGTGCCAGGGCAGATGTGGGCGGTCCTGCCATCAACGCCCAAAGGATGGCATTGCCAAGTCCATGGGAATCCAATGTTGAGGGAAATTGTTTGGCCAGGGCTTTCAAATACCCACCCTCTGCAGCAGCAAAATATAAAAACCCATCAAAAAGTATGGGTTTTTCAATGGCCTTATCCGGGCTGACCTCATGGGAACTGCTATGACCAGAACTGCCCTGGTTATTGCTGCCCTGGTGGATATTACCCTGATTTGCCCCGATTACGGACCCACAAAATAATAAACATATCACCGGAATAAAAAAAATTATATATATATATTTTGATTTCATTTTTATTTCATTGGAACAATGTCTATAAATCCTTTAATTTAAAATGATATTTGATACAGTATTGACCAGGGTGTGTCAAGAAAATAGCTTGCAAAACAAGTACAGATTTAATAGAATCCTGAACCTGAACCAGGAATGCTTACCATGTAAATGCAGCCTTTTCCCATAAACCATTTTTCATCAGGAGCAACAATAAAGACAATGATCCCCGGGTTTGAAACAATTGTTGAGGAAATGATAAAAAAAGCACAGAAAGACGGGATCTTTGATAATCTGGACGGTACTGGAAAACCCCTCAACTTTGAAGATGCTAATGTGCCGGAAGAGCTGCGGCTTGCCCATAAAATACTTAAAAATTCCGGTTTTCTACCTCCTGAAGTTGAACTGAAAAAGAAAATCACCCAGACAGAACAATTGCTGGAGGGTATTGGGAATGGTGCTCCCGAAAGAGAAAAAATCAAAAAAAAGCTCAACTATCTTTTAACAAAACTTGCCACCATGCGGGGAGAGACTTCCTCCAAATTTATAAATCCATACAAAGAAAATATTATAAAAAAATTATCATGAATATCCTCAATATAAATAAAGACAAAGACGGACTTTTAAAAAGTATTTTTACAGCCTATTTTATTTTACTCCTACACGTGTTTCTTCTGGCTGGTGTCGGCCTGACCGTGGTTCTTTTCAAGGGTGTATACCATTATCTGCCCTATATCATGGCCTTGATTGGGATTCTGGTTCTGGGAATTGCCTGGATTTTTTATCGCAAAATGCGGGAAAATACCTCCAGCCTCAGTGAAATGCTTTCCACGCCGCAATTCCAGGACAGGACTGTTGAAGTCAAACTGATGGGCGGCCTGGCCTCTTTCAAAATAAAGGCAAAGGAAAATAATAACCTGCTTATTGACCACAATACCGATCACACAACTGGCCTTTCCCATGGGAAAACCCATTTTATTGAAAGCTCCCTGGACAAAACAAAACGCAAGATGATCGAGCTGGACACCCTCTATGAAAAAGATCTTATTACCAGAAATGAATTTGATACAGCAAGGCAAAATATTATCCAGGGAGTAAGGAGTAGGAGATGAAAAAAATCAAACTGGCCCTTTTATCAGGCGGGATATCATCGGAAAGAGAGGTGTCTCTGAACAGCGGGGACCAGGTGTTTGATGCCCTTGACAAGGACAGGTATCAAATCACCCGATATGACCCTAAAACCGACCTGCCCCAACTGGTTCTGGATGCTGCCCATATTGATGCGGCCCTGATCATCCTCCACGGCCCCTTTGGAGAGGATGGTGCTGTCCAGGGACTTTTAGACCTTTTGGATATCCCCTACCAGGGTGCCGGTATCCTTGGCTCAGCCGTTGCCATGAACAAACTCATTGCCAAACGCCTCTATGACGGGGCAGGGGTCCCCACCCCTGCCTATCTTTCCTTTTCCATAAACCATGAGATCAAAATTCAGGAAGTTATAAATACCCTTGACCTTCCTCTGGTTGTCAAACCTGCCTGCGCAGGGTCCAGCGTGGGCATGACCATTGTTAAGGCCCAGCATGATCTTGAAGCTGCAATTGCCTTGGGGTTTGAACATGATGACACCCTGATCATTGAAAAATATATTAAAGGGACTGAACTGACCTGCGGTGTTCTGGGCAATAACGAGCTTGAAGCCCTACCCGTGATTGAAATCATACCTGGAAAATCCCATGAATTCTTTGACTATAAAGCCAAATACATGGAAGGGGAAACAGAGGAAATCTGCCCGGCCCGCATTGACGATCAAACCAGAAAAAAAGTACAGGAACTGGCTGTAAAAGCCCATGAGGCCCTGTTTCTCAAGGGATATTCCAGGACTGACATGATTCTCAAGAAAGGAGAGCTGTCTGTCCTTGAAACCAATACCATCCCGGGCATGACAGCAACCAGCCTCTTTCCCCAGTCTGCCCAGGTAGGGGGATACTCGTTTTCAGCATTGCTGGACAAACTAATCCAATTGGCCATTGAAGAAAATAAAAAATTAAATTTAAGGAGAGCAAAATGAAAATCCTCGTAATAGGCAGCGGCGGAAGGGAACACACATTGGTATGGAAAATCTCCCAGAGCCCCATGGTTGAAAAAATCTATTGCGCTCCAGGCAATGCCGGCACCCGGGATCTGGCTGAAAATATTTCCATAGATGCCGAAGATATAGATGCATTGGCTGCCTTTGCCAGGGAAAATCAAATTGACCTCACGGTTGTCGGCCCTGAAGGCCCCCTGGTAAAGGGAATTGTTGATGTATTTGAAAAAGAGGGCCTTTCAGTGTTCGGCCCCAATAAGGCGGCTGCCCGTCTGGAAGGGTCAAAGTTTTTTTCAAAACAGCATATGCTCAAATATAAAATTCCCTGTGCCATGGGCAAGGCCTTTACCCATGCCGGCAAAGCCAAGGCCTATGCCAGGGCCCTTGGCGCTCCCTGTGTGGTCAAGGCCGACGGACTTGCAGCCGGCAAAGGCGTGATCATCTGTGCCACCGTTGGGGAAGCAGAAGAAGCAATTGACTCCATGCTCAAGGAAAACCGGTTTGGCAATGCAGGGGCCATTGTAGTTGTGGAGGAATGCCTTGCAGGTGAAGAAGCCTCCTTTATTGTGCTCACCGACGGCAAAACCGTGCTTCCCCTGCCCGAATCCCAGGATCACAAACGGGTGTTTGATAATGATGAAGGCCCCAACACAGGCGGTATGGGAGCCTATTCCCCTGCCCCTGTTCTGGATCACATGCTAAGGCAAAAAGCCATGAACGAAGTGATGATCCCTACAATCCAGGGAATGGTCAAAGAAGGCACACCCTTTAAAGGGATTCTCTATGCAGGTCTCATGGTGGACAAGGATCAGATCAAGGTGCTGGAGTTTAATACCCGTCTGGGAGATCCCGAGACCCAGCCCATTTTAATGCGCCTTAAAAATGATCTGGTTCCCCTGATGGAAGCCTGCTGTGACGGCACCCTGCACAATCATAGCATTCAGATTGACCCCAGGGCTGCCATGTGCGTGGTCCTAGCTTCAGGAGGATATCCTGGTTCATATAGTAAAGGCAATGAAATCCTGGGCCTTAAACAAGCCAGTGAAGTGAAAAACACAATGGTCTTCCATGCGGGAACAGCCCTGAAAGACAATAAAGTCGTGAGCGCAGGCGGCCGGGTCCTGGGAGTCACTGCCCTGGGAGATACCGTGGAACAGGCCATTAACACAGCCTATGAAGCCTGTGATAAAATTTCATTCAAAGATCATTTCCTGAGAAAAGACATAGGCGCCAAAGCCCTGAAACGCCTGTCCATACCTCCCAAGGTCGGAGTTATCATGGGAAGTGATTCAGATTTTCCAGTCATGGAAAAAGCCCTGTCTATACTGAAAAAATTTGACATCCCCTATTATGTAACTGTTTCATCAGCCCACAGAACCCCTGAACGGGCTGCTCAACTTGCAAAGGAAGCCAGGGAAAAAGGTATAAAGGTATTGATCTGCGGTGCAGGCCATGCAGCCCACCTTGCCGGTGTCATTGCTGCCCACACCACCCTGCCGGTCCTGGGGGTGCCCATTGATTCCTCAGCCCTCCAGGGCATGGATGCACTTTTGGCAACCGTCCAGATGCCTCCGGGCATCCCTGTTTCCACCATGGCCATTGGAAAATCAGGAGCCCATAATGCAGGTATATTTGCAGCCCAGATTCTCGGAACCTCAGATCCAGTGATTGCTGAAAAGCTGTCTGCCTTTAAACAGGACATGGCTGACAAGGTTAATAAAAAGGCCAGAGCTTTTGCCTGAAAAGAAAAGACTGATCCAGATGGACACAAAAAAAAACCTTGATCTGGATCACCCCATGCATGAACATATCATTGAAGCCGGAAAGATCATCCTCAACCAGGGGATAGTGATCTTTCCTGCCCAATGTCTTTATGGGGTTGCAGCCAATGCCCTGGACCCCAAAGCTGTCCAGAAAATTTTTAATATTAAACAGCGGCCAAAAAACAACCCTATTCTTGT
This sequence comes from Desulfobacteraceae bacterium, assembly GCA_029939535.1. Classification (GTDB taxonomy): domain Bacteria; phylum Desulfobacterota; class Desulfobacteria; order Desulfobacterales; family Desulfobacteraceae; genus NBML01. The sequence continues at coordinate 19,851 of JAOZST010000052.1, forward strand.
TCTGATACAAAACAAAAAAGACCTGAAAACCCTTGTCAAAACAATCCCTGCCCAGGCCGAAATCCTCATGGACAGATTCTGGCCCGGCAGCCTGACCCTGGTATTTAAGGCAGCCGACCATGTATCCCCCCTTCTTACGGCCAACACCGGAAAAATTGGTATCCGGGTCCCGGGGCACCCCATAGCCAGAGCCCTGGTCCAACAGGTACAGGGCCCTGTCACAGGGACCAGCGCCAATATTTCCGGCCAGCCCGGCTGCTGCCTTGTAAGCACGCTTCCCAGGGCTCTGGTTCAAACCGCAGACCTGATCCTGGATGCAGGCAGACTCAAGGGCGGTAAAGGCACCACCATTGTGGATGTGACCACAGAACCCATTTCCATTCTCCGCCAGGGAATTATCACGGAAAAACAAATCCATTCAGCCCTTTCCCCATGCGGAAGCACACCATGCCAATATAAGTCTTTCAAGAATCTTCTGCCGATAAACCCAATTAGGCCATCATAATTTCATTGACAAGACCATGATTTTCCTTTACAAAGACAGTCACGCCGGAGTGGTGGAATTGGTAGACGCAGAGGACTCAAAATCCTCCGGGCGCAAGCCCTTGCGAGTTCAAGTCTCGCCTCCGGTACCAGCTTTATAAAAGGGTTTAGCCGTTTTCGGTTAAACCCTTTTTATTTTTGATATTGACCACTGTGCCTGGATTTGTGCCCACCTGAGTTTTTAGGTAAGCCTCTTGCTTTTGGGCCGCAATAATCAAATCGGTATCACTGACAATATTATATCTTTCAAAAACAGACCTTGTTTTATGCCCTGAAATCATCATTGCCACCTGCTCTGGTATCCCTGAACGTACCATATTTCGAACAGCAGTCCTTCTTAAGTCATGAAAAAGGCGCTTGGTTAAACCGGCCTTATGGCAGGCTGTACTCCAGGCACGACAAAAATCTTTGATTCCGCCATCACCATCACGGTTGGGGAAAACATACGGAACAATATGTTGATCTCTTTTTTGTATCTTCCGCAGGTAATGCCAGGAACTCATCATGCTCAAAGAAACCTTTTCTAATGTTGTTTTCTTGCAACATTGGAATATGGGGAACTCTATCCACTATAGGTGGAGTCTGCTGTGCCCCAAGATTAAGCATCCTCTTAAGGGCAGCCAGTTCTCTATTTATCGTGGCATTGGCTGCACCATCATTGATTCGACTTTCAATATATGCGCTAATTCTAGGTGTTGTGATCTGTGGCACCCGAATCAGTTCAAATGATTTGAGTGTAACCAAAGTTAAGCAATCAATTTTTCTTGTATATTCATGAA
>JAOZST010000209.1:0-6121 GCA_029939535.1 Desulfobacteraceae bacterium
GACGCCGGGGGATTTCTTTTATTGATTTTTGGATTGGATCATTTTTCATGTTTTTTTTCGATACTGCCGCTCTTTTGAAAAATATTTACATAAAATGATACCGGGACAATGATTTAAAACGATCAATACAAAAATTCCATATTATAGAATAAAACATTCCATAATCTAAAATATGATAAACGATATTGGTATTCCTTATCCTTGTCAAGAATTATTTTTTGACTTTTATAGAATTACGATTTTTCACAAAAAAAAGGGATCTCAACAGAACGCTGAAATCCTTGTGATTTATTTGGTAGCGGGGGCTTGCAACCAACTGTATCAACCTCTCTTTATTGCCCGTAACATTTTATTGCCCCCTCCTCTTGGAATGCCCCATTCTAAAGGGGGTCTACATGCCTGATAAAGACTTCCCTACACCAAAAAAATCATATCCGCCGCCTTTTTCTATGAGGCTAAATAAAGAAGAACGTGATGAATTACAAAAATTAGCCGCTGGTTTGCCTTTAGGCAGATTCATAAAAGATACCATTTTTTCTTCCGGTATGAGGCCTGCCGCTTCACGCAAACCCTCCATTGTCGATCAAAAATCATTTGCCCAGCTTCTTGGCGCAATTGGACAATCACGCATTGCCAGTAACATCAACCAGCTTGCCAAAGCTGCAAATTCAGGTTCTCTTCCTGTAAACAAAGAAGTCATAGATGGCCTAAACGACGCTGTTGAAGCAATTAAGTGGATACGAGACACCCTTATCAAGGCTATAGGCCTCAAGCCCCAAAGTGAACAGGAGGCAGACCATAAGGAGGATAATTATGATCCTCAAGGGTAATCAGCGCGCCGGTGGACGGCAAATGGCTTTGCATTTGCTCAATAGCGGTCAAAATGAACATGTAACGGTTCATGAAGTAAGCGGCTTTATTGCTTCTGATGTTTTAGGCGCTCTCAATGAAGCATATGCCCTGTCAAAAGGGACAAAATGTAAACAATTCATGTATTCACTGAGTTTAAACCCGCCACAAGATCAGAGCGTTCCTGTTTCTGTCTTTGAAAACACGCTGGAGCGGGTTGAAAAAAAGCTGAGTTTAGAAGGCCAGCCACGCGTTTTGGTCTTCCACGAGAAGGAAGGACGCCGCCATGCGCATTGTGTGTGGAGCCGCATTGATACGGAAAAGATGAAGGCAATCAATATTTCCCATCCAAAATTAAAACTCAATGATATTGCTAAATCTCTTTATCTTGAGCATGGCTGGAAAATGCCTGAAGGGTTTCGAGATAAATCCAAAAAGAACCCACTCAATTATAGCCGCGCCGAGTGGCAGCAGGCTTTGCGCATAAAACGCAGGCCTGATGATATCAAACGCGAGTTTCAGGAATGCTGGGCTGTATCAGACAGCAAACAAAGCTTTTCTGCTGCCCTGCAGGAGCAAGGATATTATCTTGCTCAAGGGCGGAGAGGTTTTGTGGCGGTTGATGTGCATGACGAAGTTTATTCTTTAACCCGCCAGCTTGGTCAAAAGAAAAAGGCACTTGAGGCACGGCTTGGCAAAGCAGATACCCTGCCCCCCGTCTCAGAAATCAAAACCATAATAAAAGGAAGATTAAACAAATTATTCAATAAGTTCTCCGATGAACTTAATTTGCAACATGAAAAAGAAAAACTGCCTATAGATAAGGCCAAAACCGAAATGGTTCAGCACCACCGCAGGGATCGAGAACGTCTGGATGAAATTCAGCAAAAACGCTGGAATGCTGAAGAACTTAGGCGCTCTGCCCGTGTTCGCCATGGCTTTAAGGGGCTTTGGGATAAACTTACTGGCAGCTACCAGAAAACCGCAACCGCAATGAGCGTGAGGCCTGGCTTGCTTATCAGCGAGACCAAAAACAGCAAGAAGAACTCATTAAAAAACAGCTCACCGAGCGCCAGAACCTGCAAACGCAAATCAATTTGCTCCGTGAAAACCAGGAAAAAGAGCGCAAAGCCTTAACCCGTGACTTGTCCCATGCCAGCTCAATTGAACAGGCTAAAACCAAACAAAAACAGGAAAAATCAAAATCTGCTGCTCCTAAGAAGAAAATGCCAAAAAGCGAAATTGAGTTTGATGATTTTGATTTGGACATCGACACTGGTTTAGAACTGGAATTATAGAATGATTAACTATCTCCGGGCACAGCGAACGTGGGGCTCCCAAAGCTCTATGCACGTCTTATGCTTAATCATAGTGACGGTGAGCGTGATGTTACCGGAGAAGTATATGTCCAGTATTCCTATGATTTTGAGAAGCAACGCGCCGCCAAGGTCTGGGAATTTATTCTTGACCAGATAGTGGCATGCAATGCCCTTAAAGAGATTCCAACTCTTGAAGAACTCAGAAAGCGGGTAAAAGAGACAGGGCTACTTTAACTTTTTGTTATAAACGCCAATTATTCTCCCAAGAGCCGAAACCGCTTCATCAAACCTTATCAGTTCATTTTCAGCGGCATATGACATGCTCTCTACAAACTGTGTGTACTCTTTCTGGTACAAACTGTCTTCTTTTAAAATTTTCAAAGCATTTGTCAATCTATCAGTAATAGACATATCAGCAATAACATTACCGCCTCTACGACTTTGATCTCGTTGCAAAGATTCTTTGGCCGATAACACAAAGTTATTCCCCGCATCCTTAATCACACTTTCCAAAGCCGCAAGATCATGAAGATGCCTTATTATTGTAGGGTCATCTTTTTTATCCGCCCTATCACGAACAATAATACGCCACGTTAACGCACTTAACTTATCACCAGCCGTTTCAATGGCCGAAACACAATCAATTTCCAGCTCCGGTTCAGTCTGTGTCATCTCTGATGTTATGGAACGAATACTTCGTTTTTCAACAGGTCGCTTAAGTTCCATAAAGGTCATTTCCAGTTGAAGATGCGGCCTAAGGAATGAGCCATCAAAAACTCTGCTGTATTGAATCGGTATTTTAAAAAAACGATGGCTATCACCGCGCAAAACCTTTGCCTCTTCAATACTAAAACGCTCATCATTTTGAATTGATGAGACCACTTTTTTACGGAAAGCTCGCCTTTGTCCTGTGGACAAAGAAACGCCCTCACGCATAGTCAAAATAAAATCCAAATCTTCCGAAAATCTTTTTATTAGACCATAACCCTTGGAAAGACTGGTGCCGCCGGAGAAAACGATCTGCACATCTTTGCTACTCTGCATTTTGGATATCAGTACAAGCAATTGCACAGCATACCAATCCTTCTCTATAAAAGATGGATCAACACCTAATTCTAAAGAAATATCTTGAATAACAGTTTTATCAAGCGAGTTTTTCAAAAGAGATATACCTTCCGTTATAACCAATACGTCGCACAATTCTGCCCTTAACACCGATCACGCGTCCAGTTGGAACCTGAGTAGATACTCCAGAATTATAAGCCCTCTCGGCAGATGATGGAACAACCTTAACACCAAGCTTTTTTAGAAGATCTTTTGCAAGTTCTGGCAAGGGTCTTTCTGGAACAACGGCACCACTAATGCTTGATCTTTTAGAACGTGCATATGTGCCATAACCAAGACTGATAAGAATATCTTTTTTCACAAGTCCTCTCAAAATGCGCCCGACCTGATCATAACCACCAACATCCTTGAAGTCATCACGCACAAAAACAGGAGACTTGCTGCGCTTTAGGCGGTAAGTGATTTTCCCTTCCAATGTGTCTTTTATTGGCATTTTTACTCCTTACAAAAATACGACATCTATAATTACCAATATACGACATTATTTATATATTTTCAAGCCATAAATAGAATTGTATATTAATCGGTTACACTCAATAATAAAAATTAACGAACTAATATATTATAAATAATGAATGTTTATGTAATGTCAAGAAATTACATAGGACATTCTTTTAGAAAACCAAGAAGTATAGATTTCACCGCCGCTTGAATTCTTATTATCTCAACGTCATCAGGATAATTTTCTGTGTAAGAAAGAGGCGGCCAGATAATAGAATAAATTGATTTAAGCCCAATTTTAATCGTTTTAATGACTCTGCATATGAAGTAGATCCTGATAAATTCCAAGTAAAATTTTTCTTTAATAAAGCCCCGCACTAAATATTCCGTGGTTAATGGGTGGGATTTGGGGATCTTATTTTTTGCTGCACATAGCAATTGGGATGGTAAAATAAAATGAAACTACTGCGCGTCACAAGCATAACTTTAGTGAAATCTAATGTATTCAACGGTTTTCAGCGCAGCAATTTACCTTTTATTAAACATTTTGAGTCTATTATAAGGTGTACAAGAGCACGTTTGGGCAGGTTTTGCCCCAGTGCTCTTTTTTCTTGTGACGTAGAGTTTGTATGTGTGCGTAAAATCCGCACATATGCTCTTGTTATACAAACTCATATGCACCCACCCATGGCAGCGAGAGCACAATACTTGTTGCTCTCGCTGTTTTTTTCGAAATGGTTGGTGCTATGACTAAGCCCAAAACAAATAAAAACTTGATCAAGAATAAAGATCAAAAAAGGTTGGATATTTCCATAAATACGAGTCATAATAGGCCTTTATCCGACAATAGTGTAATCCAACTTGTAAAACTTCTGGCCAGGCAAGCTGCTGAAGAGGATTACTTGCAATCAATCACGCAATCGAAATCAAGGTAGGTGTAAACCTATGAAAAAGCGCATTTGCATTTATGCACGCTATTCAAGTGATCTTCAAAGTGATGCTTCGATTGAAGATCAAATCCGCGTATGCACGGAAAAAGCTGAATCAGAAAAATGGAAGATCGTTAATTGTTACACTGATGCCGGTATTTCAGGGGCAACACTCATGCGTCCTGGCATTCAATCATTAATCAGCGCATCAATGAGGGGGGAGTTTGACATTGTGCTTACTGAAGCACTCGACCGACTTTCCCGTGATCAGGAAGACATTGCTGGCATTTATAAACGTATGGAGTTTGCCGAAATAAAGATCATAACCCTTTCTGAGGGCGAGATTTCATCTTTGCATATCGGCCTCAAAGGAACAATGAATGCCCTGTTCCTTAAGGATTTGGCGGATAAAACCAGGCGCGGCTTAAAAGGTAGGATTGTAAAAGGCAAATCCGGTGGTGGTTTGGCTTATGGCTACAAAATCGTAAAAAAATATACGCCTGATGGGCAGCGCATTAGAGGTGATCGGGAGATTAATGATGTTCAGGCTGAAATAGTTCAAAGGATTTTTAAAGAATATGCCTATGAGAACAAATCTCCAAAAGCCATTGCCTCCACCTTAAATGAAGAAGGCGTACCCTGCCCCTCAGGTAACGCATGGGGACAATCCACTATTAATGGAAACCGCAGGCGCGGCACAGGGATCTTAAATAATCACTTATATATTGGTGAATTGATATGGAACCGTCAGAGATTCATCAAAGACCCTTCAACGGGTCGGCGCGTATCCCGCTTCAATCCTGAATCAGAATGGATTCGGATAGAAGTGCCAGAACTTAGAATTGTTCCCCAAGAGCTTTGGGATGCGGTTAAAACGCGACAGAAAACATTAGATCAAAAAAGTGGTGGTTTAGGTGCAAAAAAACGTCCTCAACACTTGCTATCTGGATTGTTGAAATGTGGTGAATGTTCTGGTGGCTATTCCAAGGTCAACACAGATAGATATGGATGTTCAAACTCAAGAAATAAAGGTGAAAGCGTTTGTGCAAACAAAAGAACCATCAAAGCCAGCATATTGGAAGATACTGTGCTAACAGCACTTGAGACGCATCTCATGCGTGATGAACTGGTTCAGGTATTCTGTGAAGAATATAATAAAAGTATAAACCGCCTCAGATCTCTTAAAAAAACCGGCTTAAAAAAACATGAAGCTGAGCTTTCTAAACTGGTCAAAGAGAAAAATCACATCGTTCAGGCCATCAAGGACGGTATACCTGTCCAGTTTATTAAGGATAAACTGGAAAAAATTGCTGAAAGAGAAGATGAATTAAAAAATCTGATTAAAAATCAGAGAAAGGATGTGCGCCCTGTGCTTCATCCGTCAATGGCGCTTCGATATCGAAAAGCCATCACTGGACTGAGGGAGTCTTTAAAAAGCGGCAAGGCGGCAGGAGCAAA
>JAOZST010000210.1:0-3368 GCA_029939535.1 Desulfobacteraceae bacterium
CATGAACGACTCACCGAACGTCTGGAATTTGTGGATGATGTCCTGACCATTGAGCTGGTCCTGGGAACCATGATGATTATCCTGCTCCTGGAGGCTGTCAGGCGGGCAGTGGTCCCGGCCATGGCATTTCTCATTGCTGCCTTTTTTGCCTATCTTTATGCGGCCCCATATCTGCCCGGGGTATTTTATTCCAAACCAGTTGTGTTTGCCGAAATGATTGAGATGCAATATCTTATTACCGATGCCGGTATTTTCGGATCTATTACCGGTGTTTCTGCCACCTTTGTGGCCCTGTTTGTCATTTTTGGGGCTTTTATGGAGGTTACAAAAACAGGCCAGTTTTTTACCGATCTGGCCTGCAGAATTGCAGGCAAAAGTAATGGAGGGCCAGCCAAAATTGCAGTTATCTCTTCAGGGCTTTTTGGCTCCATCTCCGGGGTGGCAGCTGCCAATGTATATTCAACAGGTGTCTTTACCATTCCTCTAATGAAAAAGCTTGGGTATAAGCGCAGGTTTGCAGGAGCTGTGGAAGCTGCCGCCTCCACTGGAGGCATGCTCATGCCGCCGGTAATGGGGGCAGGAGCCTTTGTTATGGCAGAGATCACAGGCATATCCTATGTTAATATCGTCATCGCTGCCATGCTGGGATCTTTGCTGCTGTACGCCAGCATGGTAATTCGGGTTCATTATACTGCCAAGAAAGAAAAACTTTCAGGGGTAGAGGAAGAGGATATGGTCTCTTATAAGCAAATTCTTAAAGATTCCTATCTTCTCATACCCATGGTTATTCTTGTGGTGATGCTCCTAAAAGGGTATTCACCCTTTCTGGCGGCCAATGCTGCCATTGCAGTTGTCTTTTTGATCAGTTTTATAAAAAAAGATACCTGGATGACACCTGGCAGAATTTTTGAAACCCTGCGCCTTGCAGGCCAGAATATGATTATGATTGCCCTTGCCTGTGCAGGAGCAGGCATGGTGGTTGCCATTGTTACACATACCGGTCTTGCCCTGGGTGTTGCCACGGTCATCACAAACTGGTCCGGGGGACTACTACTGCCAGCCATGCTCCTTGTTATGGTCACCTCCCTGGTTATGGGGATGGGACTGCCCTGCACGCCTGCTTACATCATTGCCATTACCATTGGCGGACCCGCCATGCTGGCCATGGGGGTGGATATGCTGCCGGCTCATCTTTTTGTTTATTATTTTGCCGTTCTTGCCGGGGTTACTCCGCCTGTGTGTGTGCCTGCCTTTTGTGCTGCCTCCATTGCCAAATCCAAACCGCTCCAGACCGGCTTTGAAGCTTTTAAGCTTGCCTTGGCAGGTTTTTTGATTCCCTATGTTTTTGTATTCAACCAGGCATTGCTTATGAAGGGCACTCCCCTTGAAATCATCACGATTTTTATGATGGTTTTATTGGCAATAATATTTTTTGCAGGCGCTTTAAGCGGGTATTTTTTTAAACCTTTGAATCTGTTTTTGCAGACCAGCCTCTTTGTCCTGGCAGGGGGAACCACTTTTTTGTGCGCCAGACCTGATATCCTTAATTCACCCATGATAAGACTCCTGGGTATCCTTGTCCTGGCAGGAATTTTGTTCCAGCCTTTGTGGTCAAAATCCAGGACTTTCCAATAGAGTGAATTATAAATCCAATGTTTGAGTATTCAAAAAAAATAGGAATCATTGATGTATTGGCAATAAAGGAAGCTTTTGTATAAACAAAATTTATCCAAAATCGTCATCATTGGCGGAGGGGTCATCGGTACTTCCATTGCTTATCATCTGGCAAAGCAGGAGGCCCATGTGACCCTGATCGAAAAAAAAGACCTGGCCTCTGGCAGCTCAGGTGCCTGTGACGGCCTGGTTTTCATGCAGTCCAAAAAACCAGGCGTTCACCTTTCCCTTGCCATGGAAAGTCTTAAACGATTTGAGATTCTTCAAAAAGATCTGCCCACTGATATTGAGTTTAAAAAGGCCGGTGGTATGGTGATTATTGAGACAGAGGCCGAATACCTTGCCATGGAAAAATTTATAAAAGAGCAGCAGGCCATTGGTCTGGATGTCATGTTGCTGGACCAGTCCCAGGCCCTTGGAAAAGAGCCTTTTTTATCGCCCGATATATTAGGATCAACTTTTTCGCCCCTGGATGCCCAGGTCAACCCCATCAACCTGACCCTGGGGTTTGCTCTGGCTGCCAGAAGAAATAATGCCAGGATAATCACCCAGACAGGTGTTCTGGGTATTCTCACAAAAAACAACCGTGTGACCGGCGTTGCCACAACCAAAGGGAATTTTGATGCAGATATTGTGGTGAATGCAGCAGGATCAATGGCAGGCCTGGTTTCGGAGATGGTGGGGGTTTCAATGCCTGTTCAGCCAAGGCGGGGCCAGATTGTTGTAACCCATGCTGAAAAACCCGTGCTAAGCCGCTGCCTGATTTCTGCCAAATATATTGCAGCAAAATATGATCCTTCCTTGGCGGCAAATGCAGGGCAGGGCATTTCCATGGAACAGGCAGAGAATGGGAACCTGCTTCTAGGTTCCACCAGGGAGTTTGTTGGATTTAACAGGGAAAACACCTTGTCAGGTATCAGGAAAATTATCAGGCAGACTGCTGCAATTCTTCCGGCGCTGGAGAATTTTCAGGTGATCAGAACCTTTGCAGGGCTTCGGCCCTATACACCGGATGGTTTGCCGATTCTGGGTCCGGTCAGGTCCCTGGATGGTTTTTTCATGGCTACAGGCCACGAAGGGGACGGCATTGCCTTGTCACCGGTAACAGGAGATCTTATGGCCCGCATGATTTTAGAACAGAAAATTCATCTCCCTCTGGATGCCTTTTCCCCGGACCGGTTTGAAACACCTGGGGGCAAACATTGTGAATAGTACAGAACCAAAGTCCAGTGAAAATCTTAGAATTAATAAGATTCAAAGGGGAAAAAAGATAAGTATAGTTGTCAATGGCAGAGAAATTTCAGCCTATGAGGGAGAATCTGTCCATGCCGCTCTGACAGCTGCAGGTATCCGCAATTTTCGTATCTCAAAAACAGGGGAATCCCGGGGTTTTTTTTGCGGTATGGGTATTTGTTATGAATGCCTGGTTACCATTGATAATATCCCTGACCAGCGGGCCTGTATGACTTTGGTAAAGGATAGGATGGAAATTATTGTGGAAGTTCCTCCTTTTCAAAAACAGAAAATGGAAAAAGATAATATGGAAAGGGACAATATGGAAAGGGACAATATGGTAGGGAACAAATGAAGGCCCAATACCATGTTATCATTGTAGGATCTGGTTTTGCAGGACTTTCCGCGGCTGAGATACTTGTTGGCCAGGGTCTTGATATATTGGTCATTGATGAAAATGT
>JAOZST010000210.1:3468-6105 GCA_029939535.1 Desulfobacteraceae bacterium
CGGATGAAAGTAAAGGGTTTTGATCTGGCTGGAAAGATAAAAAAAAATCCAGGCATAGACTGGCTTTTTCAGACCCAGGTCCTGGGTATTTTCAAGGATAGAAGACTTCTGGTTCATGTGGGAAATATGAAAATTCCAGGGAAAAAAGATTTAGAAAAAATTTTTGAGGTACGGGCTGAACACCTGATACTTGCCACTGGAGCCAGGGAAAAATATCTCCCATTCAAAGGCTGGACCCTGTCAGGTGTCATGTCCCTGGGATCTGCCCAGATTCTGATGAAAAGCCATGGAGTTCTGCCTGCCCGGAACACTCTGATTGCAGGTACCAGCCCCCTTATGATGGCTCTGGCATCGGAAATACTTGGCAGCAGCGGTAAGGTCACGGCACTTGTGGATGAAAATTCCATGATTAAAAAACTGGCTTTTTTTCCCCTTATCAAAAATCACTGGCCCAAATTATTGGAGGGTGGACTCTATACCGCCTCCATGGCCTTGAATCGCGTTTCCATGCTTCAGGGGTGCAGGGTGATAGAAGCCAGGGGAAGGCAAGGATTTGAATCGGCAATTATAAAAAAAATAACTCCCCGGGGAGATGTGATTCCAGGGACAGAAACAGAACTCTCTGCCAAAGCCCTGGCTGTTGGATATGGGTTTGTACCCAATATCGAGCTTCCGGCCCAGGCAGGCTGCGCCCTTGAATACCAGGAGGATAAGGGTGGCTGGGTGGTAAAGGTAGATGACACCCTTGAGTCTTCTTCCCGGTCTGTTTATGCTGTGGGCGAGATTACGGGTATTGCCGGGGCAAAAAAATCCTATATCCAGGGCAGATTAGCTGCCATGTCCATCCTGGAGAAAATGGGGAAAATAAGTATCAGCCATGGGAAGAAACAATTTCAGAAAGAAGTTCAAAGGCTGGTTTCCCTTGGTCATCAACAGGAAGAATATGCCTCTTTTCTGAATCATCTTTGCCATGTTCCAAATTCAGCTTATGCGGCTATCCCTGATGAGACAATGATCTGCAGGTGTGAAGATATCACCATGGGAACCATTAAAAAGAATATTTTACAGGGCTTTGATACCCTGGGTAGTTTGAAAAAAGCCACAAGGTGCGGTATGGGACGGTGCCAGGGCCGGATCTGCGGACCTGTAATTTTTGATATTATTACTGCCTTGACCGGAAAAAATCCAGCAACCATCGGCTGTTCCCTGCCCCGGGCGCCAATAAAAAATGTTAATATTAAAGCCTTTTTAAATTCTTAAGAGCAGCTGAAAGATCGGATGTAATAATGGAATTAATAAAGAATAAATCAAATACACCATTTATCGGCATCATTATGCTGGACACCATCTTTCCACGCATCCAGGGGGATGTCGGCAACCCGGCCACCTTTGATTTTCCTGTTCGCTACCATGTTGTTACAGGAGCCTCGCCGGAGCGTGTAGTGATCCAGGCAGACAAAAGTTTGATTCAACCCTTTATCGATGCAGGTCGTTCCCTGATAGAGGATGGTGCTTTTGCCCTTGCTACCTCCTGTGGATTTCTGGCTCTTTTTCACAAGGAATTGATACAGGCTCTGGATGTTCCCGTGTTTTCATCCAGCCTGCTCCAGGTTCATATGGCCCAGTCTATTATCCGAAAAAATCAAAAAGTCGGCATCATAACCGCCCGTAAAAAATCACTGACCCTGGAACATCTCTCTGCCATAGGTATTCAGCAATATCCCCTGGCCATTATCGGCATGGAACAGGCAGAAGAGTTTTCCTCCGTTTTTGTCAAAGGCAGGCCGACCATTGATATAGAAAAGTGCGGACATGAGATGAGAACAACAGCCATGAAACTAAAAAAGCAACACCCAGACATCGGTGCGATTGTGTTAGAATGTACGAATATGCCGCCCTATTCTGAAATTATCCACAGGGTAACAGGAGGGCTGCCCGTCTTTGATGTGGTCACCATGATCAATTATGCACATGCAACATTAACATACAAGTAAAAAGTGTAGATTTGAGGTAATGGTAAGGTGAATACAAGTTATTGTCATTACATTATATCCAGCACCTCACGTATCTTTTGGGAAAGGTCCTTCATGGTCATCGGCTTAAGTAAAAAACCTTTAATACCCAAAGATATGGTTCTTTCTTCCGACATGGTTTCACTGAAGCCCGTACAAAGAAGTATCGGGATATCAGGGCGTATTTGAGTCAATTTGCGTGCAAACTTGTCTCCTGCCATATTGGGCATTGCCATATCAGTTATTATCAAATCAAAGCTATCAGGTGCTGCACGAAAGGCTTCAAGGGCTTCAATACTGCTTGTGCGCGGGACCACCTGATACCCTAATTTTTCCAACATATCTTTTTCCATTGTAATGATTGCCTGTTCATCATCCACAAGCAAAATTCGTTCAGTCCCGCCCTGTATTGGTTTATGAATCTGGATACTCTGTTTTTCAAAAATGCTTTTTTCTACTGGAAAATAAACTTTGAACTCAGTTCCTTTGCCAGGCTCACTGTAAACCTGAATCGCCCCTCCCATACCGGTAATAATGCCATGAACAACAGAAAGACCCATGCCTGTACCCTTACCTATTTCTTTGGTAGTAAAGAATGGATCAAAGATTTTTTTTGTTAAATCTT